>DASVNP010000186.1:0-39349 GCA_036383775.1 Paraburkholderia sp.
CTGCCGCCGGACTCGCGTGAGCAGGCTGATCGTGTCGCCAGCCGACTGCATATTGACACTGTGGATTGGTACCGTGCGCAAGAAACGCCGTTATTCCTGCGTGAAGCCGCCAATGCCGTGTGGAGTTCGCACCGTATCGAAGTGAAGTATGAGAGCTGGCGCGGTTTATCCCAGCGCGAACTTGAGCCGCTTGGTTTGGTGCTCAAGGGAGGTGCGTGGTACCTGATTGCCAGGGTGGTGGGCAAACCCGACGCACTGACTTTTCGGCTAGCGAAAATTCATGAGTTCAAGTCCTCGCGCCGCCGTTTCAAGCGTCCCGCGCGATTTGATCTGGCGAAGCACTGGCGTGACGCCATGAGCCGGTACGAAACCGATCTTTACCGGTTGGCGGCACATATCGCCGTATCGCCGCGCGGCGAGAATTGGCTGGTCAACGCGCGCGTTAAAACTACTCCTGTATTGCAGAAGGCAGGCCGTGCCGAGGTCCCATCAGGATGGAAAGAGTTTTTGATGCCGATCGAATCCATCGAGCACGGCGCGCGGAAGTTGCTGGGATACGGTTCAGATCTGAAGATCATAGGGCCGCAGGAACTTAAGAATAAATTTACGGAAGAGTTGTCCGAATTGAACGCGCTCTATAAAGGGAGGGCGTAATTTTGGTGAGAGACACGAAATCATGCGATCCGACACGTCCCCGACTTATCCACCTCGGGTAGCTGCGGCACTGGAAGTTGCCGGCGTATTTCTCAAGCTGGGACTGACGTGTTTCGGTGGACCGGTCGCCCATATCGGCTATTTCCGCCGCGAGTTCGTCGAACGTCGGCGTTGGCTGGATGACGAAACGTTCACTGATCTCGTCGGCCTCTGCCAGTTCCTGCCGGGTCCGGCCAGCAGCCAGGTCGGGTTTTCCGTCGGACTTCTGAGGGCTGGTTGGCTCGGCGGGCTGGCGGCATGGAGCGGATTTACTCTGCCGTCGGTCCTGTTGCTGCTTTTGTTTGCGGTCCTTGCTCCCAACCTGGGTGGTCCAATCGGATCGGGGTTCATCCACGGTCTGAAGCTCGTGGCCGTTGCAGTAGTAGCACAGGCCGTATGGGACATGACGCGGCGCCTTTGCCCGGATCGCCGCCGCGCGGCGATCGCGTTGGTTGCAGTCGCCATATCCGCCCTGCTGTCTACGGTGTACGCGCAACTTGCCGTGATTGTGTGCGGAGCGGTTCTCGGCCTGGTGGTTTGCAAGTCCGGCGCACTGTCCGATGAGATTTCGAGTCCACGGCATGCACAGGAATTCCATGTATCCCGCAAAGCAGGAGCGTGGGCGCTGGTGCTCTTCTTTGCGCTGCTCTTCGGTCTGCCCGCACTGGCGCGATTCGATGCCAGCCACGCCTTCGCGGTCTTCGACGCGTTCTACCGTTCCGGTGCGCTCGTGTTCGGTGGTGGTCACGTGGTGCTTCCGTTGCTGCAGCAACAGACGGTCGCCCCTGGATGGGTAACGCCAAACGATTTTCTGGCCGGCTACGGCGCGGCCCAGGCGATTCCGGGGCCGCTCTTCACCTTCGCCTCGTTCCTCGGCTGGATGGCGACCGGCGTGCCGAACCACTGGAGCGGCGCGCTGCTTGCCACGGCGGGCATTTTCCTGCCCGGACTTCTGCTCGTGCTGGCGGCATTGCCTTACTGGCAATCGTTGCGCGCACATCCCTCAATGGCGGCGGCGCTCGCCGGCGTGAACGCCGCTGTTGTCGGCCTGCTGGCGACCGCGCTCTATTCGCCTGTATGGATCAGCGCGGTGCGTTCCGTGTCCGATTTCGCAATCGCGTGCGTGGGATTCGTCCACCTGATTCGCTGGAAAGCACCGCCGCTCGCTGTTGTCACGCTATGCGCGTTGGCGGGCGTAGCCGAGGCCGTTCTCCGCTGAAGGGCGCAACGATGCAGGTGTGCGCTGAAACTTTGGCAACGGCTGGCCATGGCTCCGGCCTTGACGATCACAGGACCCATGATCCACCATTAAGAAGGAGTTCTCCTCATCGATATGGGGTGCCATATGTCGATCGCCACCGCCGTAACAAGCCTGCTGGGAATTCGTCATCCCGTTCTGCTGGCGCCAATGGATCTCGTTGCCGACGCTCGTCTAACCGGGGCGATCAGCGCTGCGGGCGGGTTCGGGATTCTGGGCGGTGGGTATGGCGATGAGGCGTGGCTGCGCCGGGAACTGGATCTGTTACAGGCCGCCGGGACGCGCTTCGGTGTTGGCTTCATCACATGGAGTCTGGCGAAGAGTCCGCATCTGCTCGATCTTGTTCTGGAGCGCAAGCCTGCGGCGGTCATGCTTTCCTTCGGCGACCCCGCGCCTTTTTCGGAAACGATTAAAAAGGCCCGCTCCGTTCTCATCTGTCAGGTTCAATCATTGGCCAGCGCCAAAGAAGCGCTGGCGTGCGGGGCGGATATCCTCGTTGCGCAAGGCACGGAGGGCGGTGGCCATGGCGCCTCACGCGGCCTGTTTTCGCTTGTGCCGGAAATCGTCGATGCGCTCGACACGACGATTCCTGTCGTCGCGGCAGGCGGCATCGCTGATGGTCGGGGACTCGCGGCTGCACTATCGCTTGGCGCGTCAGGCGTGCTTATGGGCACCCGATTCTATGCAACGCAGGAAGCCGCCGGAAAAGATGCTGCGAAGGCGAGGATTCGAGCCGCGACCGGGGATGAAACCTTGCGAAGCATCGTATTCGACATTTCTCGTCGCAACGTCTGGCCCGCTCCGTTCACTGGCCGCTGCCTTCGGAATGCGCATCTGGATCGCTGGTATGGCAGGGAGGTTGAGCTTCTACGTCACCTCGACGAGGAGTCGGAGAAATACGTCAACGCGCGCGCCGCGGGGGATTTCGACATCGTCGCCGTGATTGCGGGCGAATGCGTCGGACTGGTTCAGGATATCCCGACGGCACAGGAGATCGTCGAGAGGACGGTGCGGGAGGCTTCGGCGATTCTTGCGAATGGATCGCAGCGAATTCAGCTGGACCCGGATTGAACGTTTGACATTCAAGCCCGGCGATGAGCGGCTACGTGTGGGCAATTTAGATCGTTGATCCTTCTCCGTCAGATCAGCGACAATCAGTACCCGCATAAATTTATCCGATGGAGATCCATGAGTGCCATCCGACTCACGCGCGTGATTCGCGCCGACGCCGTCGATCTAGCGGACTCATGACCGAGGCGCTTCGTGCAGCGGTCGACTTTGCATTCGGCGAGCTTGGATTGCATCGCCTGGAGGCAAACATTCAACCGGACAACACCGCATCGATCTCGCTTGTGCGTCGGCTAGGTTTCAAGCAGGAAGGCTTTTCACCAAGCTATCTGCGCATTAACGGCGAATGGCGGGACCACGAACGATGGGCGTTGCTTGCGAACATGTCGAGCTAGACGCAGCATGACAGTCCGTACCTAGCATATCTTGCTCGCTGGTCGTGGAATTGGACCTTCTTGCGCTTATTAATTTCCCCATTGTGATGAGCCGAAGATGATCGAACCGGTACGCTATAGGCGCGGAACTCTCGACGACACTTTGACGGTCTGCGAACTAGGTCAGATTCTGAATTCCGTTCACCACCAGGCACGACCAGACATCTACGTCGACGCAACTACCGAATTCGCACGGGACAAGTCCCATTGGGAGCCGTTTCTGCAGGCAGATGACCGTGCCACATTTCTTGCGGAGCAAGAGGGCACAGCGGTTGGGTTTATTGCTGTCCAGGTGGTGAACCCAATCAGTCCGTTACTTCAGCCGCTGGTCGTCGGTCGCATATGCTCCATTGCTGTCGCGGGGAGGCTGCGTGGGCACGGCGTCGGCAGAGCGTTGATGAAACTCGCGGAAGACTGGGCTCGGGAAAAGGGCGCCACCGACATAAGGCTGGCAGTCTGGGCTTTCAATGAGCATGCGGTCGATTTGTACAAAGAGCTTGGCTACGAGGTGCGCGCATTCGAGACGGGGAGGCCGCTCGCGTCTGCGGCCGCTTGAATCTTCCTCTATTACCCGTCCCGCACACAGGTCTCCCCAGCTCTGGCCGCGCTGCTGACACTCCTACACCAGCGTCACCAGTCAGGAATCAGCCCGGAATCAGTCCGGAATCTGAGGCTCGACCAACTTCGCCAACTGAACCAGCGATTCCTGCCAGCCGAGGTAGCACATCTCCACGGGAATGACCTCAGGAATCCCTTCCTGCAAGACGGTGAGTTCGGTTCCGCAAGACACCTGCCGCAATGAAATAGTTGCTTGCATCTGGCCGGGCAGGTTCGGATTGTCGAACCGGTCGGCGTAGCGGATCTTCTCGAACGGCACCAACTCGATGTACTCGCCGCCGAACGAGTGGCCGTTGCCCGTGCCGAAGTTACGAAAGGACATCTTGTAGGTCCCGCCGACGCGGGCATCCATGTGGTGGACCTGACAGGTGAACCCATACGGCGGAAGCCACTTCGCGATCGCATCGGGTTCGAGGAAGGCCCGATAGATGCGTTCGGGGGTCGCGCGCAGGACGCGATGGAGATGGACGGTTCCGGTAGCCATGATGTACTCGCCTTTTCACTCGAGAAGTTGAACATACTCCTACGACGGTTCAGCAACACCGGCATCGACAGCGATCAAGTCCACGAAAACCCGTAGATGCCGCTCGCGCGCATCCACAACAACGTCATTTCAGCCGCGCTCCTGTTCCTGCTCCTTGAGCCGCTTCCGGTGAGCCGCAACCTTCGCGCGGTTGCCGCATAGCGCCATGCTGCACCAACGGCGCGCGTGCCCCCGCGTGTGATCGGCAAACAGCAACGTGCATCGCACGCCTTCACATGCCTTCACGTGGGTGAAATCCTGGTCGCACACCAGTCTCGCCAACGCATCGGCGATAGGCATCAGCAATGATTCCGGCGACTTCCATCGCCGGTTCGACTGCAATTCAAAGACCGCCCCACCGCCGGTGGCATCGGCGACGATCTCGCCAAATCGCTCGTCCCGCTCCAGCAGTTGATTCAGCGGAGAGAGTTCGCGCAAATCCTTGGCGGACAGCGGCCGACCCTTCCTGCTCTGCACAAACTTCCTGAACCACTCGCGCAGCGCGCGAGCCTGTTCCGCAACGGCGTCGAGCTCAGCCGGCGTGGATTGCGCCCGCAACGCCGCGAGCGCGGCGCGCGGCACCATGCCGGCCTGCTCGAGCCAGGCTAGCAGCCCTTCTCCATCGATGATCCAGTCGACTTCTTCATCCACCGGGGTTGCAACGGAGTTCAGGAAATCCAGGCCCGGCGCATCGGCGACAAATAGGGCGGGAGTCTGGTGGTAGTCCATTTTCTTATGACGGATGTGCGGTGACGATGATTGAATCGTAACCACTAAAAATGCACTTGACAAGTTACTCATCACATTGGTAACCTTCAAAACATCATCAGACAGGTTACAAAATTGCGGCAGAAGCAGCCGTATGCCGCGGCGCAGCATCCACCATCTTCAAAGGAGCGGGACATGTCGTTTGGCAACGTAAGCGCAGTGCTGGTACACGGCGCGTGGGCGGACGGATCGAGCTGGAGCAAGGTGATCGATCGATTGAAGCAACAAGGGGTCAATGCAATCGCCGCGCCGCTGCCGCTCACGTCGTTGCGCGATGACGTGGCGGCGCTCGAGCGGGTGCTCGAACGGATCGAAGGTCCGGTGGTACTGGCCGGACACGCGTATGCAGGCGCCGTGATCGGATCGACCCGCGCCGGCAATGTCGCGGCGCTGGTCTATGTCGCCGCGCTCGCGCCCGACGAAGGAGAAATGGTGAGCGACGTGTTCTACCGCGGCGAAACGCATCCGCAGGCGCCGCAGCTTGCACCGGATCGTCATGGGTGGATATGGCTGCCGCAAGAGGCGTTCGCTCAGGCCTTTGCACAGGATGCAACGGCGCAGGAGGTGGCTGTGCTCGCTGCGGTGCAGCGGCCCATTTCCGTGTCATGCATCGGTGAGCCAGTCGGGCGGCCGCTGTGGAAGGAACGGCCGAGCTGGTTCCTCGTCGCCGAACAGGACCGGATGATCAACCCCGCCACCCAGCATGACATGGCACGCCGCATGAACGCGCGCGTGCGCTCCTACCAGACCGATCACACGCCTGTCGTGACGGCTGCCGATGCGGTGACGCACGTCATCGTCGAAGCGGCCGAGTCGGTTTCCGCTCGCTGAGCTTATCTGTGAGTTAACCGTGAGTGGCGTGCGGCCCGCGATGCCGGGCATCGCTCATCGCCTCTCGTCACTCGCTTATTCCTGTTCCTTTGGAGAGAGATCATGACTTCTGTTGCCTATCGCCATGCCGACGTCGACGGCTTCAAGGTGTTCTATCGTGAAGCCGGCCGCGCGGGCGCCCCAAAGCTGCTGCTTCTGCACGGCTTTCCGAGCTCGAGTCATATGTTTCGGGACCTGATTCCGCAGCTTGCCGACCGTTTCCATATCGTTGCGCCGGATCTGCCTGGCTTCGGCCAGTCCGACATGCCTGATCGCGACAGTTTTAAGTACACGTTCGACAACATCGCCAAGGTTATCGAGCGCTTCACGGAGGTGGTCGGATTCGATCGCTTCGCGCTCTACGTATTCGACTACGGCGCACCCACCGGATTCCGGCTTGCAGTCAGTCATCCCGAACGTATCACGGCGATCATTTCGCAGAATGGCAACGCCTATGAAGAAGGATTGAGCGACGGCTGGAATCCGATCCGCGCCTATTGGAAAGAGGCTTCGCCCGCGAATCGCGAAGCGCTTCGTGCACTGCTCAAGCACGAGACGACCGTCTGGCAGTACACGCACGGCGTGCCCGATACAGCCTCAGTCTCGCCCGACGGCTACTCGCTCGACGAGTTCTATCTGAGCCGGCCCGGCGCCGACGAAGTGCAACTGGATCTGTTTCGCGACTATCAAAGCAACGTCGCGCTTTATCCGGCGTTTCAGCAGTACTTCCGTACTCATCAACCGCCCTTTCTTGCCGTGTGGGGCAAAAACGACCCGTTCTTTCTGCCTCCGGGCGCCGAGGCGTTCAAACGCGACATCCCGGGTGCCGTGGTGCGTTTCTTCGATACCGGCCACTTCGCACTGGAGACGCACGCCACCGAAATCGCGGCAACTATTGCGGACTTTCTCACTCGCTAAGTCATCCGAATCGTTCTGCAGAACTTTATCCATGCAACCGGGAGAAGCAACATGTCGAGCAAAGTCGCCATCGTGACGGGCGCAAGCCAGGGTATCGGGCGATCGACCGCCATCAGACTGGCGCGGGATTTCGACTCGATCGTGCTGGTTGCGCGCAACCGCGCGAACCTCGAGGAGACCGCCATCGAAGTGAAGAAGGCCGGCGCGGCATCTCTTGTGATCGACATCGACCTTGCTGAGGCCGGCGCGGCGCAGCAAGTCGTCGACCAGACGCTCGCCGCGTTCGGACGGATCGACGCCTTGCTCAACATTGCGGGCGCCGTGCCGCAGATCGACGTGCTGGAGATGACCGACGAGCAATGGGAGCACGGCCTGGCACTCAAGCTTCACGGCGCGCGGCGCTTGACGATCGCGGCATGGCAGGCGCTGAAGGTCAGCTCGGGGGCGGTCGTGCTGATGTCGGGCAATTCGGCGCTGTTTCCCAAAGCACCCTATGCGGCCGTGGGCACGATCAACGCGGCGATCGTGGCGCTCGCGAAAGCCTTTGCGGATCGTGGCATCGCCGACGGCGTGCAGGTCAACAGCGTGCTGCCGGGACCCGTGATGACGGGCCGGCGGCGCTCGTACCTGGAACATTGGGCGCCGCTGCACAACATGACCGTCGAGGAGGCGACGGCACAGTTTCCGGTTGAAGCGGGGATCGCGCGCTACGGCACCCCCGAGGAGATCGCGGCGTTGATGGCGTTCATCGTCTCGCCCGAGGCGCGCTGGATGACGGGCTCGACGTTGCGGATGGACGGCGGCGAAGTGAAATCGATCTGACTCGCGGGCCGCGATTGCGTGCTACGATTTCCACACTACCGGGATGGAGGCGGCCATGTGGGACAAGATCGAGCACGACGGCTATGAAATCTGGGTACTCCCGGTTCTTGCCTATGGACCACCGGCGCCCGGCACGCTCTTCCATTTCATCGGCTACATTTGCCGCCACGGTGCAAGCGCACACCTTGCCGGCCAGAGCGAACGGTTTCAGGAGTTCGCGGAAAACTTCCATAGCGAAGACGAGGCGCGCGATGCCGGCTACCGCGCGGGGCGGCGTCTTCTTGATAAGTTGGTAGCGAACGGCTAATCGCCTCACTATCTCCAGGTTGCCAGCGCCAGCCGCGCCGCTGTCACTCTGAGTCGGCCTGCGGTTCCTGGGCCGGAATCCTGAACTGGCGAATCTTGTGATAGAGCGTCTTGCGCGGCATACCCAACGCGGCACTGGCCTCGCCGACATTGCCATGATGACGTTGCAGCATTTCTTCGATCAATACGCGTTCGAAGTGCGCTGTCTGTTCAGCCAGCGTGCCGGACCTCGCCGCCGGGTTCACATCGGATAGCAGCGTATCGCCAACGAGCCCCAGCACGAAGCGGTCCGCGACATTCTGCAGTTCGCGCACGTTGCCCGGCCATTGATGCGCCATCAATTCGGACACCTGCGACGCGGAGAGGGTCGGCGGGGATTGCCCAAAGCGCCGGGCCGCGGCGAGCACGAAGTGCTCGAATAGCAACGGAATATCTTCGCGGCGCTCGCGCAACGGCGGCAAGTCGATCTGCGCGACGTTCAGCCGATAGAGGAAATCCGCGCGGAAGCGCCCGTCTTTCGCCAGTTCTGCAAGATCCGCCTTGGACGCCGCGACGATCCTGCAGTCGACCGGAATCGACTCATTGGCGCCCAGCCGTTCGATGTGGCGCTCCTGCAGCACGCGCAGCAGTTTGATCTGCAAGGCAGTCGGCATGGTTTCGATTTCGTCGAGAAAGAGCGTGCCGCCGTGCGCCCATTCGATCTTGCCGACCCGGCTCTTGAGCGCCCCGGTAAAAGCCCCGGCTTCATGACCGAAGAGTTCGCTTTCGAAGAGCTGCTCGGGCAGCCCGCCGCAATTGAGCGCGACAAAATGGTGGTCGCGCCGCTGCCCGAAGTCATGCAGCCCACGCGCGATCAGCTCCTTGCCGGTTCCCGTCTCGCCCGTCACGAGCACCGATACTGACGTGTCCGCCAGCCGCAGGATCTTCTTGCGCACCTCGGCGATCGCGGGCGACTTGCCCAGCACCATGGCCTCGATGCCGTGCCAGTTACGCAGCGCGTCGCGCAGCCCCTGCACTTCGAGCGTCAAACGCCGCTTTTCGACAGCGCGCGCAACCCGGCTCGCGATGTGTTCGGACGAAAACGGCTTTTCGATAAAGTCGTAGGCGCCGCGGCGCATCGCGCCGACCGCTGTCGAAATGTCCGCGTGGCCGCTGATCAACACCACGGGAATCTGCGCGTCGATCTCCATCACGCGTTCGAGCAATTGCAGCCCGTCGATGCCCGGCATCCGCACATCGGACACGATCACCACCGGCGCGCCCGGCGCAACCTCGGTCAACGCCGAGCCCGCCGACTCATACGCCTGAACCGGATAGCCCGCCAGTGCAACAGCCTGCTCGACACCGAGCCGCACGTTCTCGTCGTCCTCGACCACTACCACACGAATCTCATCACCCTCATTACCCATTAGCCGTCCCCTGCACGGTTGCCGCTACAAAATCGATCCTGAATTGCGCGCCGCCGTCCGAAAGGTTCGCAGCCGAGATGCGGGCGCCAAATCCCTCGACAAGACGCGATGTAATCGCCAGACCCAGCCCGAGCCCCCGCCCCCGCGGCTTTGTCGTGACAAACGGCTCGAATAGATGAGCCAGTACCTCGGGCGCAATGCCGGCGCCACTATCGGTGACGGTGAAAAGCACGCGACCGTGCTCGTCCGGCTCGTGCGCATCAATGGCAATCGTACGCTGCGCTTCAGGTGCGACAGCATCGAGCGCATTGCCAAGGAGATTGACGATCACCTGCTGCAACTGGCTCGGCTCCGCATACACCGTCGTTCCCGCCGCTACGCGCAGGTCGAGTCGCACCCGTTCGTCGCGAATTCGTGACTCGACAAGCAGGACTGCGTGGTTCACCGCCTCATTCAGCGACACGGGCACCCGCTCGACGCCCGGCCTGCGCGCGAACGTCTTCAGCTCGCCGGTGAGCAGCGCCATACCGTCGACCAGACGCGAAATACGTTCGAGATTGGCGATTGCCGGGGCCGGCTGATTACGCTCGAAGAACGTGCGGGCGTTGTCGGACAGTGTCCTGATGGCGACCAGCGGCTGGTTCAGTTCGTGCGTCAACCCCGCGGCCATCTGCCCCAGCACCGCGAGCTTGCCCGCATGCACGAGTTCCTGTTGCGAATCGCGCAGCGACTGCTCAGCACGTATGCGCTCGGCGATTTCCTGGCTCATCCTCGCGTTGGCACTGGTCAGTTCTGCTGTGCGTTGCCGCACGGTGACCTCCAGACGCTCATTGGCATCGCGCAAAGCATCCTGGGCCTTCAGCTTCTCGGCAATCACTCGACGGTGCTGGATCGCATACAGAACGTAGAGGCCGACAATAAGGAAGAGCCCCGTGACCAACGCCAACGCAAGATATTGCTGGTGCCGCGCGGGCGCAACGTCGAGCAGCACGACGATCGAATCGCCCGCTTGCGGAGCCGGCTTCGACACGGCAAGAAAGCGCCGGTCGCGGCCCGGATGGGTCCAGTCGGGAAATTGCCCAAACCAGCCGGCCGTGCCCCAATCGCCAAGCCGCCGATAGGGCAATGGCTCGACCGCGCGTCCCGCGTATTGCCTCGACGCCTGAATCTGTGTCTGGCGATCCGGCGTGATGGGTGTGACCGCCATGAATTTCCAGGCCGGAACCGTGGAGATGACCACCACGCCGTTGGCGTCGACGACCATCGCGGCTTCGGCCGGCACCCGCCATGCGGATTCGAGCGCATCGACTCTGATCTTGACCGCCGCCGCCCCGATTGCCCCGTTCGGCTCGCGCACCGCGCTCGCATAGTAGAGACCCGGTTCGCCCGTATTCGTACCAATGCCGAAAAACCGCCCCGAACCATTGGCGAGCGCGTCCTTGAAGTACGGCCGATACGACACGTTAGTGCCGACAAAGCTCAGCGGCTGATCCCAGTTGCTCGCGGCGATCACCGTGCCATCCGGCTCGATCAAATACACCGCGACGCTTCCCGCCTCGCGGTTGACCGCGGCCAGATACGTGTCGACCGCCGGCGCGAGCGCCGGCTGCGCGCTGCTTTGCGCGCGCAACAGCGCATGAACACTGTCCTGCCGCGCGACGATGCTGGGCACCATTTCGTAGCGGCCCAGCTCGCTTTTCAGGCTTGCAGCGTAGAGGTCGAGACGGTAGCCGCCCACCTCCGCAATCGCATTCACCGAGCGTTGCCACGCGAGCTCCATCGCAATCGCGGCGAGGCCGGCGTATAGCACCGCCGCGGCGAGCCATCCCCACAACGGCACACCGCACACTCTCACGTGCACGAACGACCTCATTGAAACCTCGCAAGCGACTGACGCCGGCCAATTCTCGCAAATCGCCCATCCGGCGTACAGCCCGCGCGCGGCGGCTGCGGTTCAGCGCCCAGGTCGCATTGGCGCGTCACCTGAAGTGCGCAAGGACGATCAGCGTCCCGGTCACGACGATCGCGCCGCCAATACGCGTGGCGATCTGCGCGAACGGCATCAGTTGCATCCGGTTCGCCGCGGTCAGGATCGCGACGTCGCCGGTTCCCCCCTGGCCGCTATGGCACGCGTTCACGATTGCCGTATCGATGGGATGCATCTTCAGCATGAAGGCCACCGCAAAGCCGCTACCCATGAGCGTCACGACCGTTGCCACGATAGTGACGATATTGGCGAAGGTAAACGCGGCGACCAGCTTGTCCCACGGCGTCATCGCCACGCCGATTGCGAACAGCAACGGGTAGGTCACCGCTGTCGAAAAGAACTTGTAGACGACAAAGGCGCCCTCCTGCAACGGCGGCGATACCGCCCGCGCAAGTTTGACCAGCACGGCGATGAACAGCATCGCCACGGGCGCCGGCAGGCCGAACAGGTCCCGGCACATCAACCCCAGCAGATAGAGCGTAATGGCCGTGATCCCCGCAGCCGCGATGTGGGTCACGTCGACGTGTCCGGTGATTTCATCGCGCATCGGCGCCAGCTCGTCCTGCTCGCCCACTTGCAGGCGGCCCTGCCCGGTGAGGTGCGGCAAGCGTTTGCCGAGCATGTCGAGCGCGCCGGACAGGACAATCGCCGTGAGGCTGCCCAGCATCACCGGCGGCAGCACTTGCGCAAACAGCTCGCCTTGCGGCAGATGAAGTATTTCCGAGTAGCCAATCGACAGGGGAATGGCGCCTTCACCAACGCCGCCCGCCATGATCGGCGCAACGATGAAGAAGAACGTATGGTGCGCGCCGAGTCCAAGCGCGGTTCCAACGGCGGTGCCAACGATCGCGGCAGCCACCGAGCCGACCGCGAGCGGAACGAAAATCTTCAGGAAGCCCTGGATCAGCACACGGCGATCCATGCTGAGAATGCTGCCGACAATAATCGACGCGATGAACAGGTACAGGAAGTTGGTTGACTTCGTGAAGTCCATCGTCAGCGTGAGTATCGGCTTCGGCAGGAGGTGGTAATAGGCCAGCGCTGACGGAATAAACGTGGCGAAAATCGCGGCCGCGCCGATATTGCGCACGAGCGGCAGGCGCTTGCCGAGTTCCGCACACGTAAAGCCGAAGAAGGCGAGCACGGCGATTGCCATCGAGATCTCGCCCGGCACCTTGCCCGAGATCACGAAGCCGACGATCAACACGAGCAGCACGACATAGATTGGCAACGGGATGATGCCGATCCTGAACTCCATCAATTTCCACCAGCCCTCGGGCCAGAAACGGGTGTGGGCTTCCGTGCGTTGCGCCGGTGCCGGCTGTGACGTATGAGATGTGCTGTGCACGTGTGTCTCCTGATTGTTCGTGGGCCGTTAACGTCGCGCAGTCGCAGCGCAATGACGCGTTATGGCTTTCGAGCTGATTGATTTGTCTGACCTCGCCGGCCGACCCTGCCGCGGATCGTTTGTCCGCTTCGGGACCGGCTCCGGACGCGCGCCTGGCAGTCCGGAGAAGTCGTTTGCCGGCTGATAAAGGCAAGAGCCGGGCCAGCTTGCGGCTATTTTTTTGCGTCGCTATGTGCTTGATAACGTTACGTTTCTATATGGCAGAGGACGCAGGACAATAGGCTGCTGGCTCAAACCTCAGAATTCGGCGGCCGGGATGGCTGAGATTTCAGCCATGGGAAAGGCACTACGAACGGCGGTGCCGGGCCCGTCACACTGTGGCGCGCCATAGGCTTCCATCGGCAGATCGTTGTCCTCAGCGAACCTCGCAACGAACTCAAACGCAGCCGGGCAAATCAGTTGAAGATCGCCAGACACCAGCAGGCACTTGAGGTCCGCCTGGACGATTGGCATGACTAACCGTGTGCAGGCGATATGAATGCCCGGCCGGCGCTCGCCGACGAACAGCGTGATGACGCCCGTCAGCCGTTCGGCCCAGTCGCCCGGCCGGAATGTCTTGCCGCTGACGGTCCTGCCTTTGATCAGGAAGTGTCGGGTGCCGATGTGCGTCGTCATGGCTTGACAACCGCCGGCTCGGACCACAGGGCTCGTGTTCCGGAAGAGGTACCAGACGAGGTGCCCGATGAAGTCATTGCATAGTCTCCGTGAGTGCGACGTCATGATCGCGTCGATGTCATGCCAGACACGGCTTTCCAGTCTCGACCGGAAGCCATCGGCAGGCACACACTATGCAAGGCCCATACCAGGCGAGCGCCCTAAACCGCGCGGTTAGTCTTTTGATTTTTCTACGCTTTTTCTCGACGCCGCCCGGCAAGGAAGCGACTCAGTCGCAAATCTCGGAATTCGGCCTTGCGGATGTCCGGGATCTCAGCCAATCTGCTGCGCGCCCCGCGTGACTTCCTTTGCTACGCCGGATGGTGAGCATGACCAGCAACACGACCGGGAAGATCAGGAGCCCTTCGGCCAGTTCCGGATCGAGAGGAAAATGCAACGTATGAAGGGCCTTGAGCCCGGCCGACGTCAGCGAGAGCACATAGTACGAGATGGCTGCAACCGAGAGCCCCTCGACCGCGTGTTGCAGCCGCAACTGATTTCGCGCCGTCTGATTCATGCCTTCCAGCAGCCGGGTCGTGTCCTCTTCCTGCGCGAGATTGACGCGCGTGCGCAGCAGATCGACGGCTCGCGCAACCCGTCCGGCGAATTGTTCGTGGCGAGCCCAGACGGTCTTGCACGTTTCCATCGCGGGGGCAAAGCGCCGCTCCATGAATTCGGCAATCGTCGGCATCCCTTCGATGCGTTCTTCGCGCAGTTCGTGAATGCGCGCAAGCACGAGCTTTTCATAAGCACGCGATGCGCTGAAGCGCCCGCTCGCCCCCGCCAGCGACTCGATGCGCACGGCGAGATGCGTGAGGCGCACCAGGAGCTCCGCGTCGTTGCGGCGCCCCTGACTCGTGTCCATGCTGTGCATCAACGGTTGAAGCGCCCCCTGCAAATCGTCGAGACTTCTGCCCAGTTCGCGGGCGACCGGCAGCGCCAGCAAGGCCATCATCCTGTACGTCTCGATCTCGTAGAGGCGCTGCAGCAGACGTCCGCCCTGCTCTTCCCGAAAGTCGTCGTCGATCACGAGAAATCGCGAAAAGCCGTCGGGCCGGATGGTCCAGTCGCAGTAAACCTGTCCGCCGCCCAGCACCTCGCTGCCCACCAGAATCGGGCCGTCGATCCACTGCCGCACGTTCTGGCGCGCCGCCGCGGTTGCGTCGCCCGATACGAGTTCCATGCGGATCGCCACGAACCGCTTGCCTGCAAAACCGCGAAACCATTCGGATGGAACGTGTGCCGACGGCAGATCGGAAAAGTAGTCCGCGTCGTGGCGTTGCGCGACAAACGTGAAGGTGGAGAATTCCGTGTGCCGCTCCCACTTCAACTGCGTTTCCTCGTTCCAGCGTGCCGAGTAGTGCGTCGTGCCGTCGGCGGGAATCTCGAGGTGGGTCTCGTTGCACAGAGACCGAAGCAGCGCCTCGTGAATGGAAGGGTCGCCATCGGAATAGATGGCAAAGTGCGTGAGCGCCACGGATCCGCCAATCCGCAGAAACGGCCGCGCGTGCAACTCGCGCGCAAGGCTGGCGCGCAGGAAATGATCCATGGCTGCTCTACTTTCGGAAGGTTGCGGAAGTTGCCGAGGGTGTCCTGATTGCCCGGCACCCCGTTCGATCACGCGCTCACGAAGGCGTGGACCAGCCGGTTGAATACCCCCGGCTTCGCGACGTTCATCCCATGCGACGCGCCCGCAATGGTTTGCTTGTCCGCGTAGTCGATCCAGTCCGCCAGTTTTTCAACGTTGTTGCGAAACATGCGGGGGCTCTTTTCCCCTTCGATCAGCAACGTCCTGCACTTCACGTCACGTGCCGCGTCGCGCGAGTACGCCGGCAAAGGGTCGCGAAACTGCTTGGGCAGCGTGGCGGCGTTGTCGATCGCCATGGTGCGGAAACCGGCGGGACTCTTGCGCCAGAAGCCGGGCATGCTCACCGAGTCGACGAAAAGCTCCAGTCCGGCGTCGATCGCACCGTTCTCGATCAGCTCGGCGACTTTGGCGCGCAGCACGTTGGTCGCGGGTGGCAAGGACGCTTGCGCCATTGCGTCGATTTGCAAGGGGCCGCCCGGATCGGCGAGCGTCAGCGTTTTCACGAGCCGCGGATACTCACGCGCCAGATGGAATGCCACGCACCCGCCCCGCGAGTGCCCCACCAGATGAACCGGTCCGAGATTCATGGCCGTGATGAACTCGGCGAGTTCAGCCACATGCGTTTTCCAGCCGAATTCGCTTTGAATAACGGCATCGTCAGCCGGCCAATAGTGGCTGAGGCTCACGGAAACGCAGAGGAAATGCTTCGAGAGATACTCGGTTTGACTGTCCCAGTAGCGGTAGTCGCACAGCGATCCGTGCACGAACACCAGCGGCTCGCCGGACCCGCTGATCACATACGGCACGCTGATGCCGGAAGGCACTGTCGCGAAGCACAATTCCGGGGCTGCAAGTAGTGAAGGGTCGGTTCGGGCGTTCATGCATGGGCTCCTTTCCAGCACTATGCACGACGCAACAATCTAAGAAAATCGCGTAATATTGATGGTATCGATCAATTTATCTGATACCAATGAAAGCACTGGATCTGGACGTTCTGGCCATGATCGTCGCCGTGGCGGACACGGGGAACATCAGCCGCGCGGCGGAGGTCGTGCATCGCACGCAATCGGCGGTGAGCATGCAGATCAAGACGCTCGAAACCGCACTCGGCAAGCCGCTGTTCGTGCGCAAGCCGAGAAGCGTCATCCCGACGCAAGATGGCGAGGTTCTGCTGACGTACGCGCGGCGCATGCTCGCGCTGCGCGAGGAAGCGTGGGCGGCGGTGGTCCGTCCCGACGTGACCGGCCGGGTGGTCATCGGCGTGCCCGACGACTACGCGTCGTCACTGCTGCCGTCGATCCTCAAGAAATTTTCCGCCAGCTACCCGAAGGTCGAGATTCAGGTCGTCGGACTGCCGAGCGTGGCGCTCGCGCCCATGGTCAAGGACGGCTCGGTCGACCTGGTCTGCGGGACACGTGTGAAGGGTCTCTCGGGCGAGTTCATCCGGCACGAACCGATGGTCTGGACCGCCGCGCCCGACGCGCATGACATCTGGCGCGAGCGGCCACTGCCTATTGCCGTCTTCCTGCCGGGCAGCGTCGCCCGTGAAAACGCGATCCGCAGTCTTGAACGGGCCAAGCTCCCCTACCGGACCTCGTACGAAAGCCCGAGCCTGCTGGGCCTGCTCAGCATGGTCGAAGCGGGGCTCGCGGTCGCGCCGCTTGCGCAGTGCGCGGTTCCCGCTCATCTGAGCCTGCTCGGTCACGCGCAGGGCTTGCCCGAAATCGCCGCGCTGGAGGTCGTGCTGGCGAGGAGCGCCAAATCGAACCGGCCGCCGTGCGACTTTCTCGCTGAGAAAATCATGTCGGAATTGCGGCGTTAGCCGTGTTCAAACGGTGCTCAACGGCTCCAGTTCGGCATCGCGCAGCTGGCGCGCGATCCTCGTCGTCGCCGCTCTTTCTCACAGCGACGGTGCGGCGGCACTATTCCCGTGCGCCCGCCTTCGCCCCCGCGCGCTCGATAAACATGCTGGGCGTCATCCCGCAACACTTCTTGAAATGCCGGCCAAAATGGCTTTGATCGAAGAAGCCCACTTCGGTCGCCACCACCGATCCCGGCATCCCTTCGAGCAGCAGTGCCTGCGCGCGCTGAATCCGCAATCCGCACAGATAGCGATACGGCGATGAACCGTACTGCTGCCGGAACACCGTCGCAAAACGGGACACGCTGAGCGCGGACAGCGCGGCGAGTTGCGCGAGCGTCACCGGTTCGTCGAAGTGGGCTTCGATAAACGACCGCGCGGCGTTGAGATTGATAGCGTTCTTCATGACGTGGTGATTTCGGAACAGGCGGCCTCGCGCCTTGAAAAACGCTGGATGGAGAAACCGTCCAGCGCAATGGGCGTGCTGCCGGTATCGACCAGTTCGGCGAGCGTTTCGCCCACCCCTGGGCCAATCTGGAAGCCCGAGCCGCTGAAGCCGAACGCGTAGTACAGCCCGTCGACCTTGGCGCTGGGACCGATTACCGGCTCGCTGTCCGGCAGATAGCTCTCCACGCCGCTCCACACGCGAATCACATGCAGCGGCGCCAACGCGGGCACGAGCCGGCGCATCTGTGCGAGTTGCCGCACGGTGTTGAGCGGCAGCACGGAGGCGCGGCTCGTCACTGCATCGGCGGGGCCCGCCGGGCCGCCGCCGACAATGATATTGCCGCGTGGAATCTGCCGAAAGTAAATGCTCTCTTCCTTGATCGACGTGAACACGCCTATCGTCGACCCGAACACGTAGGGCACCGGCTCGGTCACGCACATTTGCGGCCCGCGCGTCGTGAGCGGTGCGGATTCATCGAACTGTTCGCTCAGACGGGTGGCCCACGCGCCGGCGCAGATCACCAGTTGCGCAGCCCAATACACCTCGCCACGCGCGCTTTCCACGCGGAACCGGCCGGCCTCTTTCTCGACGCGCACGATCTCCGTATTCTCGATCACCTGCGCGCCGAGCCGCGCCGCCGCACGGCCAAAAGCGGGCGCGGCGAGCCGCGGGTTCGCGTGACCGTCAAGCGGGGAAATCGAGGCGGCCAGCACCTCGCGTCCCAGAAACGGAAAACGCCGGAACATGGTTTCGCCGTGCAGCACTTCGAGTTCGAGACCATAGGCGCGCGCGTCGATCGCGTACTGATCGATGTTCTCGACGTCCCTCTGGTGGTAGCACACGCGTGTATGGCCCGACGGCAGGAACTCGATGTCCTCGCCGAGCAGTTCCGCCGAGCGTTGCCAGGTGCGCAGCGCGCGGTTGGCCATTGCCAGTTGCGGCAGCGCGCGGCCCTGCCGGCGCACGCCGCCGAAGTTCACGCCGCTCGCCTGCTGCCCGGTCAGGCCGCGTTCGAGGAGGATCACCGAGCGGTTGCGCTGGCGCAGAAAAAACGCCGTGGTCGTGCCCATGATGCCGCCGCCGATCACGATCACATCGGCTTCGCGGATAGCCGTTGCGCTCATTCGCTCACCTCGTCAGTTGCCTCGTCAGTTGGCTCTTCAGTTATCTCTTCAGTTATCTCTTCAGTCAGCGCCACCGGCAGCGGTTTGACCGGCGCCTGGCCGCGCAGCCGACCGACGGAAGACAACGGCACACACGCCGCCGCCGCGATGATTTCCGCACCCGCGTGGCCGCAATAGCGTCCCTGGCAGCGGCCCATGCCGACGCGCGAAAACGCCTTCGCTCGATTGGCTTCCTGCGCGCCGGCCTCGCGAACGACGCGGCGCAACTCGCCCGCCGTGATCGCCTCGCAACGGCAGACAATCGTCTCGTCCGGCAACGCCGCGGCGAATTTCGCCGGCCACGGAAAGGCTTCGCGCAAGCCCGCGGCAAAGCGTGTGAAACGCTCGAGGTCAGTGCGCAAACGCGCCATGCCTTCGACCTGCATGCCTTGATCTTGCAGGGCGGCCAGCGCCGCGAGGCGCCCTGAGCATTCCGCTGCATCCGCGCCGCGCACCCTTGCGCCGTCGCCCGCCAGATAGATGCCAGGAATGCTGCTGCGCCCGTCGGCATCGACTTGCGCCAGCCACTGCTGGGTAGGTTCGTCGAACACGAAGCGGCAGCCCGCGAGATCCGCGAGTTGCGTCTCCGGGCGCAGGTGATAACCGAGCGCGACTGCGTCGCATGCCAGGTCGAGGCGCTTGCCGCCCGGCAGCGCAACCTCGACACCGCTCACACCGTCTTGCGGCGTACCTTTGATCTCGATGGGTTGGACGCCGCGATACACCGGCACGCGCGCCTTCGCGAGCACTCGCGTCAACGCGATCCCTTTGCGAAGCGCGGCGGGAATCGCCAGCAAGCGCGGCAACGCGGCCACACGCTGCCCGAACGTCGAGGTATCGAGCACCGCCGCCACCCGCGCGCCCGCCTTCACGTATTGCGCCGACACAAGGTAAAGCAGCGGACCGCTGCCCATCATCACGATGCGTGAGCCGATCGCACAGCCTTGCGACTTCAACGCGACCTGGGCGCCGCCTAGGCTGTAAGTACCCGCCTGGTGCCAGCCTTTAACCGGCATCAGCCGGTCCGTCGCACCGCTGCAAACGATCAGCGCGTCGAACGCAAGTGTCCGGTAACGCGTGCCGCTCGACAGATGCACGGCATTCGGCGAAATATTCCAGACCAGCGTTTCCGGCAGATAGTCGATCTTGCTCTTCAGCACATCGAAGCACTCATGCAATGAAGCGGCGCGCGCAGCCTCGGTGCCATAGAGCGTTTCGTAGCTGCGCGAAAACCCTTCCGGCTGACGCCGGTAAATCTGTCCGCCGTCACGCCGCCCTTCGTCGATAACGGTCGGCCGCAGCCCCGCCTCGACCAACGCCTGCGCAGCGCGCACGCCCGCCGGCCCGGTCCCGATGATGACTACGCGCGCAGCCATACACCCTCCCCGGCATCAGCCAGCTTCGTGACGATCGACATCCCCGGCGCCGCGGGTGTACTGCATGCGCGCACCCGCTCGCCTTGCGCGGTCCACACCCAGCAATCCTGACAGGCGCCCATCAGACAGAAACCGGCGCGCCGGCCGTCGCCGAATTCGGAATCGCGCAACGTTGTCGTGCCGGTGAGCAGCGCGACCATCAGCGTATCGCCCTCGGCGGCCTCGCGCATGACACCGTCGACCGTGATGGGAAAAGTCTTGCGGCCCGTCTCCGCGAGGCGCACAAATCGTCCGCTCATGCCGGGGTCGCCTCCAGGGATTGCAAACGGTTCAGTTCGGCAACCGGATGGTGGCAAAGAATCTCCGCGCCGGAAGGCAGTTTCTTCATGACCGGCGGCGTCATATTGCATTTGCCGTCGATGCGCACCGGGCAGCGCGCGCGAAATGCGCATAGCTCGGGAACGTTCGCGCTCTCGCCCATCGGCGGCAATGCGGCGACGCCGATGTCCCGGCGCGCGTCGAGCCAGCCTGGCTTTAACGCCGGCACCGAATCGACCAGCAAGCCGGTGTACGGATGATAGGGCGGCGCCGCCAGCACGTCGCGCTGCCCCGCTTCCACGCGACGCCCGGCATACAGCACGATCACCTCGTCGCAGATCGCGCGCACGGTCGAAATGTCGTGGCTGATGAACATGTATGACACGCCCAGTTCACGCCGCAAGTCAGCGAGCAGATCGAGGATCGCCGCGCCGACCACCGTATCGAGCGCGGAGGTCACTTCGTCGCACATAATCAAGGCGGGCTCGGCGGCGAGCGCGCGCGCCAGATTCACGCGTTGCTTCTGGCCGCCGGAGAGGCCGGCCGGTGTGCGGGTGGCGAGCGCGGCCGGCAGCTTCACCAGGTCCAGCAATTCCAGCGTGCGCTTCTTCGCGGCCGCGCCGCGCAGATGGTGATAGAACGCCAGCGGACGGCCGAGGATATCGGCGATCGAATGGCTCGGATTCAGTGCCGTGTCCGCGTTCTGGAACACGATCTGGATCTGCCGGTATTGCTCCGGCGTGCGGCGCGCCAGTTGCGCGGGCAGCGGCTTGCCGTCGAACAGCACCTCGCCGCCCGAACGGTCCACGAGACCCGCCACCACGCGCGCGAGCGTCGTCTTGCCGGAGCCGGATTCGCCGATCACGCCGAGCGTGCTGCCGCGCGGGATCGACAGGCTGACGTCGTCGAGCACCCGCACGGCAGGCGCGCCGAAACGGTCGATGCGGCCATAGCCCGCGGACAGGCCGCGAATTTCGAGCAGCGGCGGCACGTGGCCGCCCGGATTCTGCGGCGTCTCCAGCACCGCTTCCGGACGGCGTGTGGCCGCCAGAAGCTGGCGCGTATAGGCATCCACGGGCGCGTCGAGCACCTGCGCGACCGCGCCGTTCTCCTTCACCGCCCCGCCGTTCAATACGACGATGCGATCCGCCATCTGCGCGACCACCGCCAGATCGTGCGACACGTACACCGCCGTCGTGCCGAGTTCGCGCACCACCTTCTTGAACGCCGCGAGCACTTCGATCTGCGTGGTGACGTCGAGCGCAGTGGTCGGCTCGTCGAACACGACCACGGCCGGATCGGTAATCAACGCCATCGCCGCCATCAAACGCTGCAATTGGCCGCCGGACACCTGGTGCGGATAGCGTTCGCCGATAGTCTCCGGCGCGGGCAGCGCGAGCGCGCGGAACAGTCCGATCGCTTTGGCGCGCGCTGCGTCTTTCGTCATCAGATGATGCAGCAGCGCCGGTTCGGTGACCTGATCCATGATCGTGCGCGCCGGATTGAAGCCGGCCGCGGCGCTCTGCGCGACGTAGGACACGGTTCGCGCGCGCAATGTACGGCGTCCCTTCGCATCGAGCGACAGCACCTCGACCTCGCCGATTCGCACCGACCCGCCGCTGATGGCACAGCCCGCCCGCGCGTAGCCGAGCAGCGACAGTGCAATGGTCGTCTTGCCGGAACCCGACTCGCCGATCAGCGCGAGCACCTCGCCCGTCCTCACCGAAAAATCGACACCCTTGACGATCTCGGTCACCGGCCCCGGCGCCGTACCGGCGACGACTCTCAGGCCCTTCACTTCAATCATGTCCCGCTCAGCACGATCAGCCATCACGCACCTCCGTGGCTACGGCCGCGACGCCGCAAGTTGTCGATGAGCAGATTCATGCCGATGGTCAGCGTGGCAATCGCGACAGCCGGCATCAATACCGCGGGCGCACCTTCCGACAAGCCGCCGATATTCTCGCGCACGAGCGAGCCCCAATCGGCATTCGGCGGCTGCACGCCGAGGCCGAGGAAACTCAGCCCACTCAGCAGCAACACGATGAACACGAAACGCAGGCCAAAGTCGGCAAGCATCGGATGAATCATGTTGGGCAGCACTTCGACCCGCGCGATATAGAAGATGCCTTCGCCGCGCGCCCGCGCGACCTGCACGTACTCGAGGCCCATCAGGTTGACCGCGAGCGAGCGCGAAATGCGGAACGCGCCGGGGATATAGGCGAGCGCAGCCACGGTCGTCAGCATCGGGATCGACGAGCCGAACGCGGCGATCACAACGAGCGCGAGGACCTTGCTCGGAATCGAAATGATTGCGTCGAACAGGCGGCTCAGGATTTCGTCGACCCAGCGGCCAGACACCGCCGCCAGCAGGCCGAAGAACGTGCCGATCACGCTGGCGAGCACCGCCGCGGCCAGCGCGAGGCCGACCGTGTAGCGCGCGCCGTAGAGAATGCGGCTCAGCATGTCGCGGCCCAGATAGTCGGTGCCGAGCGGATACGCGGCGCTGTAGCGGCCGAAAATTTCCGTCGAGGTGAGCGTGCCGCCTTTGTACGGCGCGACCAGCGGTCCGATGAACGCGACCACCAGCCAGAACGCCACCAGCAGCAGACCGATCAGGCCAAGCACCGAGAAACGGTGCACGAGGCGTTGGAGCACGCCCGCTTGCGGCGCCGCCGCTTCCGCAGACGCCGGCGCCGGCTCCGCGACGACCTCATCGCGGCCCACGTCGTACAGTTCGGTGCCGGCGTGCGGAATGTGATGCGGATTGGTGGATTGGCTCATCATCGACGCAGCCTCGGGTTGGACATGATTTGACAGAGATCGGCGATCAGCACGAGCGCGAGATACGCCGCACAGAACACCATCACGCAGCCTTGCACCAGCGGCATGTCACGGTTCGTGACCGCGTCGACCATCAGGCTCGCGAGGCCCGGATAGTTGAAGATCGACTCGACGATCACCACGCCGCCGAACAGATACGAGAGGCTCAATGCCACCGCATTGGCAATCGGCCCGACGGTGTTCGGCAACACATGCCGCCACACCACGCGCGCCGGCGACGCGCCCTTGAGCAACGCCATTTCCACGTACGACGAATTGAGCTGATCGAGCACCGCGGCGCGCGTCATGCGCGCCATCTGGGCGACGAGCACGCAGCACAGCGTCATCACCGGCATCGCGTAGATGCGCAGCAGCGCGCCGAACGAATGCACTTCCGACAGGTACGACAGCGCCGGCAGCCAGCGCAGCTTCACGGCGAAGATCAGCACCGCGACCGTGGCGATCAGGAATTCCGGCACGGCCACCGTGGAGAGCGTCAGCACGTTGAGCGTGCGATCGAGCAGCGAACCGCGGAACATGGCGGAGGCAATGCCGATCAGCAAGGCCACCGGCACCGAGACCATCGCCGTCAGGCCGGCCAGCACGAGCGAGTTCGGCAGGCGCGTCGCGATCAATTGGCTGACGGGCAGATTGTTCGACAGCGAAACGCCGAAGTTGCCGCTAGCCACGTGAATCAGCCACTCCACGTACCGTTGCAGCGCAGGCTGGTCGAGGCCGAACTGATGCCGCAGCGCCGCGACGGCTTCGGGCGTCGCCGCCTGGCCGAGCGCCTGCTGGGCCGCGTCGCCGGGAAGCAGCCCGGTAATCGCGAACACGACCGCCGACACCAATAGCAGCGTGAGCAGCGCGAGGCCGAGGCGCGCGGCGATGAGACGTTGCGCGTGGGCTTTCATCGAGAGTCGCCTCCTAGATTGAAGCCGTACGCCGCCGAAGCAGCGGCGTACGTGATGCCGGTATGACTTTCCAGCGCATGTCCGGCTGGAAACGCTTCGTGACTGCCTCGCAGACCGGGCTCAGGCTTCGAGCCAGACGTTTTCCGCAAACATGAAACCCATCAGGCCCGCCAGCGGAATCGAGCCGAGACCCTTGAGTTTCGCGGTGTGGGCATCGAGCGCACTCTGGAACATCGGAATGCCGACACCGCCGTTTTCATGCACCAGCACCTGCATGTCGCCGTAGATCTTCTTGCGTTTCGCATCGTCCGGTTCGCCGCGTGCCGCAACCAGCATCTGGTCGAATTTCGGGCTCTTCCAGTTCGCTTCGTTCCATGGTGCGTCCGACTTGAAGAACTGCGTGAAGATCACATCGGCGCTCGGACGCGCATTGATATTGCCGAAGCCCAGCGGATGCTTCATCCAGTGATTCGACCAGTAACCGTCGGACGGCACGCGCGACACCTGAAGATTCAGCCCGGCCTGCGGCGCCACCTGCTGAAGGAACATCGCCATTTCGACCGATCCTTCCGCAGCCGGCGACGCGAAAATCTGGATCGGCGCACTGCCGACCTTGGCCTTCTGGAAATGGAACTTCGCCTTGTCCGGATCGAAGGCGCGCTGCGGCAAACCGGCCAGATAGTACTTGTTGGTCGGGTCGATCGGCTGGTCGTTGCCGATCGTGCCGTAACCCTGGAAGATCGCGCGGCGCATCTGCTCGCGATCCTGCAGGTACATCATGCCTCGCCGAAAATCGTCGTTGGCGGTAATGCCGCCCTCATCGCGAACAATCAGGTCGGTGTACTCGCCCGTCTTCGTCTCCAGCACGGCAAATCCGCCGGCGCTCTTGATCTGCGCGGTCGAACGCGGACTCACCGCGTTGATCAGTTGCACGTCGCCGGAGAGCAGCGCGTTCACGCGCGCCGATTCGTCGCCGATGCCGATCAGTTCGACTTCGTCGAGATACGGCATGCCCGGCTTCCAGTACTTCTCGTTCTTCACACCCACCGTGCGCACGCCCGGCGAGAATTCCTTGAGCTTGAACGGGCCGGTGCCGACCGCCGTTTTGAAATCCTTCGTGCCGTCCTTGATGATCTGGAAGTGCGAGGTGGCGAGAATCACCGGCAGGTCGGCGTTCGGACCTTCCAGCGTGATCGTCACTTCATTCGGGCCCGTCGCCTTCACTTCCTTGATCTGATCGGCCAGCGTCTTCGCTTTCGACGCCGTCGCCGGATCCTTGTGGCGCATGATCGAGTACACGACGTCCGCCGGCGTGAGCGACTTGCCGTCGTGGAACTGCACGCCCGTGCGCAGTTTGGCGACCCACACGGTCGCATCCTTCGTATCCAGCGAGGTGGCGAGCGCCATCTTCGCGCCGAGATGCGAATCGAGTTCGGTCAGGCAGTTGTAGAACATGAAGCCGCGGACATAGTCCGTGCCAAGTGCACCCTTGGCCGGATCGAGCGTGTCGGCGGCCGATGAGGACTGCGTGGCCACGCGGATCTTGCCGCCCTGCTTCGGCTTCGCTTGCGCCAATGCCGCGCCGCTCGCGCTCAGAAGACCGGCGCCCGTCACCGACATCATCCCGGCTGCCGCCATCGCGCGCAGCACGCCGCGACGCGAGGCGCCTTTTGACGTCAATTGCTCCAACCCGGTGCTGAGTTGAAGAGCGTCATATTGTGAGGTGTCTTTATACATCGAACTTCTCCGCGAGGGTGACAGGGATAGCTGCGTGGTTTGTAATGACTAATACAGCGGGCAAATACAACGGGCAAATACATCCGTGAGGAATCAATAAAAAATGTCTTTGATGCGGTAATACGTCCCGACGAGCGGCAGGAACCAGGGTTTGCCGGTGTGGCCCGGAATCGCGGGCCATTCGGACTCGCGCCACGGATTGCGCTCCTCGTGACCGTCCATCACGTCGGCCATCACCTGGCCCATGTGGGTGGACATCTGCGTGCCGTGGCCGCTATAACCCATCGAAAAATAGATGCCGTCGTGCTGCCCAGCGTGCGGCAGACGGTCGGCGCTCATGTCCACCAGACCACCCCAGCAATAGTCGATGCGCGCGTGGGCCAGCATCGGGAACATCGCGGCGAGGCCGTCTTGCAGGATGCGACCGCTCTTTGCATCGGACGGCTGTTCGGACGCCGTGAAGCGCGCGCGGCCGCCGAACAGCAAACGCGAATCGGGTGTCACGCGAAAGTAGTTGTGCATCAAACGCGTGGTGGTGTAAGCGCGCCGGTTTGGGAACACTTGTGCGAGCAAAGCAGGCGCCACCGGCTCCGTCACGACGATGAACGAACCGATCGGCGCGAGACGCCGCCGGTACCAGCCGAACGGACCATGGCGCGACGGGCCGGTCGCGATCAGCACCTGCCTCGCGCGCACTTCGCCGCGCGCCGTCGTGACCCTGAAGCCGCCGCCGTCCTTCACGATCGCCGTGACTGCCGCGTTCTCGTACAGCTTCGCGCCGCGACGCACCGCGGCATCGGCGAGACCGACCGTGAACTTGCCCATATGCATCTGCCCGCCGTGCCGTTGCAGCAGTCCGCCGTAAAAACTGTCGGACTGGATTTCGCTGCGAATGCGGTTGCCGTCGATCAGTTCGATGTCCGTATCGACTTCACGGCGAATCGCCTCGGCCGTCTTCTCCAGATGCGCGAGATGGTGCGGCTTCGACGCCAGTTTCAGCTTGCCGGTCGCGATGTAATTGCAGTCGATGTTCTCCTCGCGGATCAGACGCTCGACCGTATCGACCGCATCCGAGAACGCCCGGTAGCAGGCGCTCGCCCGCTCCACGCCGAGTTGCGCGACCAGCGCGGCGAAGTCCTGCGCAACCCCGGTATTGACCTGGCCGCCGTTGCGCCCGGACGCGCCGCCACCGATGCGGCCCGCGTCGAGCACCGTCACCGAGGCACCGCGCTTGCCCAGCGCCTGCGCCGCCGACAGTCCGGTGAAGCCGCCGCCGATCACCACCACATCGGCCTGGCCGTCGACTGGACCCTCGCACGCCGAGAGCAATGGCGGTGCGGTGTCGAGCCAGTAGGAATCGAGCTTCATCCGGTCTGTCCTTGAGTTGGGCGATCAGCGTGGCGGCTTGTCTAGCTTTTGCTTCGGCGTGAGCGAACGGCGCTTACAGGCCGAGTTCCGCTGCCAGATGCGGAATGTCGTTGACCTCGTAGTACTGGTAGTACGGCGTCGACGGTTCATGGCCGCGCTTGACGAACGCCTTGTGCTTGATGCCCAGGTCGTGCGCGGTCATCAGGTCGTAGCGCAGGCTCGACGACACATGCAGCACGTCTTCCGGATTGCAGTTGAGCTGGTCGAACATGTACTCGAAGCCTTGCATGCGCGGCTTGTACGACTGCGCCTGCTCTGCCGTGAAGACCGCATGGAACGGCGCGCCGAGCTTGTCGACGTTGCTGTGGATCTGGTTGTTCGACGCGTTCGAGAGAATCACCAGCTTGTACTTCTTCGCGAGGCGCGAGAGGCCTTCCGGCACGTCCGGATGCGGGCCCCAGGTCGGCACCGCCGTATAGAATTTTTCGGCTTCCACTTCGTCGAACTCGACGTTCACGCGCTTGCAGGCGCGGCGCAGCGCGTTGACGACCACATCGCGATACGGCTTCCAGGCGCCGAGCACCTCGTCGCGGCGATAGCCCGCGAAGAACGAGACCAGCTGTTCGAGGTCTTCGGCGTTCAGCCTCGGGCCAAAGATTTCGCGGGTCATGTCCGCCATGCGGAATTTGGTGAGCGTGCCGTAGCAGTCGAAGGTGATGTATTTCGGTTCGAATTCAATCATGATGCAGTCCTTTCGTGGTGGTGAACTCGCAGAGAGAGTTCATGGGCGAAGACATCGTGTAAAAGATTTAATCAGCGCAAAAACATAGATGTTCCTGATTCATGCGCCGCTGGTGACACAAACCATGCTTTTTGAGGCCGCCGTACAGCACAGAATGCGGCGATTGGGGTTAACGCCCGGGGTTCGCGCCTTTACCCTGTTGGGATTGCGGCCGGCATGGCGGCCCGGCCGCGGCGCCCTCAGGGCCTTCAGCGCCTTCAGGCCCGCAGATCGATCAGCACGCTCTTGAACCGCAGGTTGGCTTCATACGCCTGACGGCCGAGATCCTTGCCGATGCCGGAGCGCTTGTAGCCTCCTGTGGGGATCATGAAGTCGGAAGTCCGTCCGTAACGGTTCACCCACACCGTGCCCGCTTCGAGACCGCGCACGAAGCGCAGCGCGCGGCCAAGGTCGGCTGTGTGCACGCCGGCCGCGAGACCGTAGTCGGGATGCTGGGCGAGCGCGAGCGCTTCTTCTTCGGTGTCGAAGGTTTGCAGCGTCAGCACCGGGCCGAAGACTTCTTCACGCACGGCCTCGGAGCCCGCCGTGACGTCCGCGAGCAGAGTGGGCGTGTAGAACGCCCCGTCTGTGCCGCCGTCGGCCCGCGCGCCGCCGAAGCGCAGCGTCGCGCCCGCGTCGAGCGTGCGCCCCACGATGCCTTCGATACGCGCCGCCTGGGGCGCAGAGATGATCGGCGAGAGCGTCGTACCGGCGGCCCACGTCGCGCCGGGTTTCAACTCGGCGAAGAGCCTGCCGATGCGCTCGGCAAGCGGCTCGGCGAGGCTGCGCTCGACTAGCAGCCGCGAGCCCGCCACGCACACCTGGCCGGCATTGCCCGTGATCGACCCGGCAATGCGGCGCGCCACGTCGTCCAGACGCGGCGCGTCGGCGAAAACAATCTGCGGGCTCTTGCCGCCCAGTTCGAGCGTGACCGGCTTGGTGCCGCTATTGGCGCAGGCGGCCATGATCGCCGCGCCGGTGCGCGTGGAGCCCGTGAAAGTGACCTTGCTGATCTTCGGATGACGCACCAGTTCGTCGCCGGTCACGCGTCCGTCGCCCTGGATCACGTTGAAGATGCCGGCGGGCACGCCCGCCTGCACGGCCAGCTCAGCGAGCCGCAAGACCGAGAACGGCGTCATCTCCGAGGGTTTCAGCACGACCGCATTGCCCGCCGCCAGCGCGGGTGCGATCTTCCACGAGGCCATGACCAGCGGGAAATTCCACGGCGCGATTGCGCCAATCACGCCATACGGCTCGGCAATCGTCATACCGAGATGATCGTGATCGGTCGCCGCCACGTCGCCGCCCAGCTTGTCGGCGAACTCGGCATAAAAGCGGATGCCCTCGGCGGTGAACGGCACATCCCAGCCGATGGCCTGGGCGACCGGGCGCGTCGAGCCGAGCGCTTCGAGGCGGCCCAGCGCCGGCGCGTCGGCTTCGACCAGCTCGGCGAAACGGCGCAGGATCTTCGCCCGCTCGCGCGGCGCCATGCGCGCCCAGCCGCTGTGTCTGAAAGCCTGCCAGGCGTTCTCGACCGCGCGGTCCACCATCCCGGCATCAGCGAGCGGCACCGACGCGTACACCACGCCGTCCGAGGGACGCGCGACCTCGATGCGGTGCCCGCCTGCCTCGACATACTCACCGCCGATGTAATGTCCGCTGCGGATCGCGACGTCGTTCGGATTGAAGCTGTCCATACGAGAGGTTTCCTGTGTCTGGCTGATGGTCCGAGCGGCGCGCTTCGTGAACGCCGCCGCCATGACAAAATCGTAGAGCCGCCGCCGCGGCATATGTCGCCGACAAAAATCGCCGCACGGCAGAACGCGCCTGTTATGCGAGCCCGAACCTCGCGTTTTGCATTGAATTTCGATGCGCCCCTTTCCAGCGTCCGCGATAGAAAGATCGTCCTAGTCACGCCGCGCACCGGATGACACAGTGACGGCGTAAGCCTTCAGTCATTCAGCAACTAACTTGCACGGGATTGGCGTAAGTGCTCTGCATGGAGCCCGGAGTAAGCGCTGAAGCGCTAACTCCGGGCGACAGTTAAACCACTTGCTCCGATCGACAGGGAGTACGGCGTGTCCGATTCGATTACCGATTTGATTACCTATCGACGCTTCACCCACGACGACATCGCCGCGGCCCACGCGCTAACGGTCGAACTCAAATGGCCGCATCGCGCGGACGACTGGAGATTCGTCGCGCAACTGGGCGTGGGCTTCGTCGCGGAGGACGCGAGCGGCCTGATCGGCACCGCGCTGTGCTGGAAATACGGCGCCGACCGCGCCTCGCTCGGCATGGTGATCGTGTCGCCGGGAAGCCAGGGGCGCGGTATCGGCAGAAAGCTGATGGAGCTGGTGCTGGAAGAACTCGGTGGCCGGGTCACGTTCCTGCACGCAACGCTTGCCGGTCAGCCACTGTATGAAAAGCTCGGTTTTCGCGCGACCGGCACGCTCGACCAGCACCAGGGCGCGGCCTTCCAGCCGCCGCTCGTGTCGCTGCCGCCGGGCGAGCGCCTGCGTCCGCTCGGCTCGAGCGATACGGCGCGGCTGGTGGAACTGGCGTCGCAGGCAAGCGGCCTGGATCGCGGCGAAGTGCTGCCCGCGCTGCTCACCGCCGCCGACGGCATTGCGCTCGACCGCGACGGCGAACTGGTCGGCTTCGCGCTGTTTCGCCGCTTCGGGCGGGGCTTCGCGATTGGTCCGGTGGTGACGCCCGCTACCGGGGATTCGAGCCGCGCCAAGGCGCTCATCAGCCATTGGCTGGCGCTGAACGAAGGCGTGTTCGTGCGCATCGACACCCCAGGCGAAAGCGGCTTGACCGAGTGGCTGGAGCAGATGGGCCTGCCGCGCGTGGACACGGTCGTCAAAATGGTCCGCGGCGGCACGCAGACCGAACCGACGGCCGAACCGGCGAGCATTGGCAAGGACGCGCGCTATCTGCAGTACGGCATCATCAACCAGGCGATCTGCTGACCCACCATGGCCTTTCTTTACAAAGCCGACCCCACGCGCGGCGCGCAATGGGCGGCACTGTTCGCGCAGAAAGCGCCGGAGCTGCCCTTTCACATCTGGCCCGATCTCGGCGATCCGGCCGCGGTCCGTTATCTGGCCGCCTGGCAGCCCCCCGAAGATCCCACGCGCATGTTTCCCAATCTCGAAGTCGTGTTCTCGGTCGGCGCCGGCATCGATCAGTTCGATCTGTCGGGTGTGCCGGACCATGTGCCCGTGGTGCGCATGATCGAGCCGGGAATTGTCGAAGGAATGGTCGAATACGTCACGCAGGCCGTGCTGACGGTGCATCGCGATCTGTTCGATTACGGCATTCAGCAACAGCAGCAGGTGTGGCGCGAATTGCCGCTCAAGCCGGCCGGCCAGCGCCGCGTAGGCGTGCTGGGGCTGGGTGTATTGGGCACCACGGTGCTGGAACGGCTGCGCCTGTTCGGCTTCGCGTGCGCGGGTTGGAGCCGCTCGGCCCACGAGATCGAGGGCGTGGAGTGCTATGCGGGCGAAAGCACGCTGGATGCGTTTCTCGCGCGCACCGATATCCTGATCTGCCTGCTGCCGCTCACGCCGGCCACGCGCGGGCTGCTCGACGCGCGGTTGTTCGCGAAGCTGCCGCGCGGCGCGTCGCTGATTCAAACCGGGCGCGGCGCGCATCTGAATCAGCCGGATCTGCTCGCGGCGCTGGACAGCGGCCAGTTGCGCAATGCGATTCTCGACGTCACCGATCCGGAGCCGCTGCCCGCCGGTCATCCGTTGTGGACGCATCCGCGTGTGCGCATCACGCCGCATATCGCTAGCGCGACGCGGCCGGAGACCGCCGTGGAGGTCGTGCTCGAGAATCTGCGCCGTCATCGCGAGGGTTTGCCGATGCTGGGGCAGATCGACCGGACCCAGGGCTATTGAGACTATTGGGGCGCCTCGTGCCTGCAAACCGGCAAGGGCTGCTATTCGATGTTGCGAATGGTTCGGGCGAACAAGCCGGATTGACGCTCGAATAAAAAACCCCGCCAAAGCGGGGCACAACTATTCAACGCCTTCTGTTCACCTACGTACTACTTGACGAGTGCATCCAGAAAGTAGAGTGCAACGGCCAACGCCGAACAACTAAAGAAAACGAGGATCCAACGCTTGAGGGTCCATCTGCGCCATGCGTAGGAATTCGCGCTTGCAAACAGAATAGCGGGACCAAGAAGATACCCGAATAAAAACGGTCCGATCCACCACGGGGTCGGACATTTTCCTAATTCGTGACATCCGCTGATAACCTTGTTCGGATTACGGAACCAATCGAAATGGATTAACACGCCCATGCAAATCCACGTTAGCCCAATCCCGTAAACAAAGCCGGCTAGACCGACCGCACATCGCTTCACTTTATTTCCCAAAAGAGAATTGACTTCGAACCGCGAAGGTCAGACCAGCTCGCGTCCGAAGCGAAGGTCGCACCTTGTCTGAACGAACTCATGCCGAAATATCTACCGATTGTTGCGAACCCGTCGAAGCCGCCACTAATCGTCAATCGTGATCCGTTCCACAAGTCGATATGTCCGCCACTTTCGTTTCCCGCTGTTTCACCTTCCCGCGCCCAGCAACGCGAAAACTGGATGATACCTGTTCGGCCTTTTGCTCTCGGCTCCCAATCGTCCCCAGTGATATCTTCGACCTTTGGCAATCCCGCAAAAGGTTGCAATCTCAACCATTCGCCCAATTCGTCCGTTCGAGTCGCCGTTGGCTTGCCGCATGCGGAGCACCGCCGACAACATGGTCATTTCCCTCGTTATCGAACAGATCACCCTCAACGATTGTATAAAATGTGCTTATCGCTATTTTTCTCTTGATCGGCTTTTGGGCATGCGTATTTGCACGCCTTGCGACTTAGGAAGCCGATTCAAATACGTCTGTTCGCCGCCATCTTTTCCGCCTTCGTATCGGTAAATAATGTATCGCTTGCCAGATTCGTTTCGCATGCTATTCGGTATTAGTATCGCCATACCTTTGACGTCGAAATAGACCGCCACTGGGCGCGTTCGCTCCGCGAAATCGACACGCTCCCAACGCTTCGTCGTAGTGTTAAAGCGAATCGCGACGCCCTGTAGATAGTTCGAGTCGAATTCGCCGGATATAACGAATGCACGTTCTTTCGTGCCAACGCACGCGATCTGTATGTCCTGGCCGCGTGACTGATCTTCATCACCTTGATAGAGGCGCACAGACGCGGCACCGTCTTTGCTCAGGTAGTAAACCGCTGTGCTGTCTATTGGATGATCGCGCAACAACACGAGCGTATGGCTTCTATCGCTTCCGAGCGTGCAACGCGTGACCGCCTCCATACCGATAGCGGATCGCGGAATGGCGGCATAACCAATACACAGGACCGATATAAAGGCGGCTATTCTCATTTGACCATATCGCGCAGTGATTGCATCGAGTCCGGATCGGCGCGCAGCCTGTCCGCACATCCCTTGATCTTCTTGTAATAGATTCCATTGGATAGGCCGCGATAAAGTTTATAAGCTCCATCGACGGAATGCGCCTTGTCTATCCAGTATTGCATGTACTCGGTTCCTAATCCGATGTTTATCGCATCGTCGGTAAGTTGCGATGAAGCATGCACCACCGCAGCTTCGGCGAATAGATGGTGCGTCTGCGCATCACTTGGCATATGGCCCAACGCCTTTTGCGCCCGGTATTTATAGATCTGCTGCACCGCGCCTTTGGTCATTTGCATCAAGCCTTTTGCGGTACTACCGTCTGGCGACGCGTTGGAGTCAAAGCGCGATTCCATATAGATCTGGCAGATAATAAGGTTATCATCAAGCGTGGATTTGTTGTTCGCCTGCACAAGTTGCCGGATTTCTCGCAGGCGTACCGAATCATCAACCGGCACCGTTACGGTCGTGGTATCGGACTTCGGTGTAAGTTTCGCCTTGTGCGTCTTGATTACTTTCTTGTGTGTCATAGATATTTGTCCCAATCAGGATTGAGCGGTGTTACTTCTTCGTGTACGTGCAACGTTGCTGATACGGCCTGATCGCTCGTGACGCGCTCGGTGTAGCCGTGCGTATCCGTGCGTCCCTCCAGTTCGTCCCCGTCTTCGGTAACGATCCGATAAGACGCATCTCTCAACGGTTGCCCCGTGTAGGGATTCAGCACGCGGAAGCGCTGGTCGTATGCGCCGGGTTGTGTGTTGGCGGTAGCAGGCGCGCTACTATGCGATCCCGCCAGCGCCGCCACCTGCTCGGACGTGAAGGACATTGACATGCCGCGCTCGGCGTAGAAAATCGGCGGCGGGTTGCAACCGCAGATATTGATGTCACCGCTCAGTGCCCATTCTTTGCCGTTGGCCGCGGTGCCGGGCCAGCGCGGCCCGCGCGGTGCAATGTAGCCTTCCTGCTTGCAGGCCGTGCAATAGGTCTTCATGTAGAGCGTAGCGATCTGCACGCTCAGTGGTGGATCTGCACAGGTGACGTCGTCCAGTCCCTCCGTGATCATGGCGCTACCGCCCCGATCACCTCTGGCGAGAAAGTAGCGGATCATACGCGCTCCCTTTCGCGCCTGATCTGCGCTTCGGTGACGTGCTCGTAGCCGCCGCGCTCTGTGCGCGTACCCATGGTTGCGAATGCGTACATCGTGCCTTTGCATTCCTGCTTGTCCGACATTTCCATACCTCGACGAAGTAGACGAAAACGACCCGGCCGGTAATACGGCCGGTGCGAGGGCGGCGACTTTTCGCCGCTCCAGTCCAGAGGATCGATGGCAGGTTGCGAGTGCGGATATCGGGCAATTCCGAAAAAGGGGCGCGAACGATGCGCGCTGCATCGGAACCGCATCACACACGCAGCGCCGCTGTTCACTGCTCGCAGCAGAAAATGCCAAACCCACGTATCAAAACGCGTCGCGCGCACTTTTCCGGCAATTGTTTAGGTGAGCAGGCGATCGTCGCTGATCAGTAGTATGGAGCGGTCAACAGCCCCTTCCCGCGACGAGAAACCAACATGCCGATTCAATCGCTCATCGAAGCCGACCGCAAGCATCTGATTCACCCGGTCATCAACTACCGCGCGCACGAGGCACGCGGCGTCACCGTCCTCGAGTCCGGCAGCGGCGCCTTTCTGCGCGACGCGGCCGGCAACGAACTGCTCGACGCGTTCTCCGGCCTGTGGTGCGTGAACGTGGGCTACGGCCAGCAGAGCATTGTCGAGGCCGCCACGCGGCAGATGCAGAAACTGCCCTACGCGACCGGTTATTTCCATTTCGGCTCGGAGCCGGCCATCGAACTGGCGCAAAAGCTGGTGGACGTCTCGCCCGCTTCGCTGCAACACGTGTACTTCACGCTCGGCGGCTCCGACGCGGTCGATTCGGCCATCCGTTTCATCACGCATTACTTCAATGCCACGGGGCGTCCGTCGAAGAAGCACATTCTCGCGCTGCAACGCGGCTATCACGGTTCTTCGTCGATGGGTGCGGGGCTCACCGCGCTGCCCGCGTTCCATCGCAACTTCGATCTGCCGCTGCCGAACCAGCATCATCTGCCGTCGCCGTACGCGTACCGCAACGAATTTGCCACCGATGCCGCGTTGATCGCTGCTTCCGTGGCCGCGCTCGAAGCGAAGGTCGCAGAGCTCGGCGCCGACAACGTCGCCGCGTTCTTCTGCGAACCGATCCAGGGCTCGGGCGGCGTGATCGTGCCGCCGGTCGGCTGGCTCAAGGCCATGCGTGAAAGTTGCCGTAAGCTGGGCATCCTGTTCGTCGCCGACGAAGTGATCACCGGTTTCGGCCGCACGGGTCCGCTCTTCGCCTGCCAGGCAGAACACGTCGAGCCGGATCTGATGACGGTGGCAAAGGGACTGACCGCGGGCTATGCGCCGATGGGCGCGGTGCTGATGTCCGACGAAATCTATCAGGGCATCGCGGACGGCGACGCCGAAGCGATCGTGGGGCATGGCCACACGTATTCGGCGCATCCGGTGAGTGCGGCGATCGGCCTCGAAGTGCTGCGTCTTTATCACGAAGGCGGTCTGCTCGCGAACGGCGTGGCGCGCGCGCCGCGGTTTGCGCGCGGCCTCGACGCGCTGCTTGCGCATCCGCTGGTGGGCGACTCGCGCCATCGCGGCCTGCTCGGCGCGCTCGAACTCGTCGCGGACAAAGACAGCAAGGCGGGGTTCGACCCGGCGCTGAAACTGTCAGAGCGGATCGCTGCCGCCGCCTATGAAAACCGCCTGATTTTCCGCGCATTCGGCGACAACATTCTCGGTTTTGCACCGGCGCTGTCGTATACCGAGGCGGAGTTCGACCTGCTGTTCGAGCGGCTCGAAAAAACCCTCGACGACGTTCTCGCACAAGCCGATGTGCGCGCCGCGCTGAACGTCAAAACTCATGCCACCGCATGCTAGAGTAGAGGGCACCCCCAGCCACTTACCCCCACTCGCCGGAGCGACGACGTTACGATGAGCAGCGACTGCAAGCTAGACCGCATTGATCTACGCATACTCTCCCAGTTGCAGAAGAAAGGCCGCATAACCAACGTCGAGCTTGCCGATGCGGTCGGCCTTTCGCCCAGCCCTTGCCTGATCCGGGTCAAGCGTCTGGAGAAAGCCGGCTACATCATCGGCTACGGTGCGCAGATCCAGCTCGAAAAGCTCGGCGACGTGCAGATCGTCTTTACCGAAGTCACGCTCGCCGATCATCGGCGGGAAGACTTCATCAAGTTCGTGAATGCGATCAAAGACGTCGACGAGATTGTCGAGTGCCATCTGGCGAGCGGCGGCTACGATTACCTGCTGAAGTTCGTCACGCGCAGCGTGAGCCATTACCAGAGCATCGTGGAAGGTCTGCTGGAGCGCGACATCGGTATCGAGAAGTACTTCAGCTACGTGATCATCAAGTCGCCGTTCGTGAAGAGTCACTACCCGCTCGAAACGCTGTTCTCGCAGAACCACAACTAGTCATTTTTTATCCGCCGGAGCGGGCGGCCGGGCGTTCGGCGCAGCCGCCACTTCGGCCCCAGCCGCCTCCTCCACCGGCGGACTCCAATGCGCGAACTCCTCACTCAAGAAGTCGACGCACACCCGCACCTTCGCCGATTGCGCAAGCCGTGCGGGATACACCGCCCACAGATTCGCCGGCTGCGTGACCTCGGGCAGCACCTGTTGCAACTGGCCGCTCTCGAGCAGCGGCCGCACATCCCACATGGAGCGCAGCACAATGCCGCGTCCCGCCAGCGCCCACTGCACCGCCACTTCACCATGATTGGTCGACAGCGGTCCGGTCACCTTGATCGACACCGTTTCGCCGCGCACCGTCAAGCGCCAGAGCCCGAATGGATGGTCACGCTCCTTGATCGCAAGGCAAGCATGCGAGGACAGATCGACGAGCTGACGCGGCGCGCCATGCCGTGCGAGATAACCCGGCGACGCGCACAGCACGCGATGATTCGACGCGAGCCGCCGCGCGATCAGATGCGGCGCGATCTCGTCGCCGATCCGGATGTCCAGGTCGAAGCCTTCGCCGCCCACGTCGACGAGACGGTCGAACAGATCGAGCCGCACGCTCAATTGTGGATACTGCTCGGAGAAACGCGCCAGCGCGGGCGCGACGAAACGCCGGCCAAAGCCGAAGCTGCTGGAGATGCGCAGCTTGCCGCCGGGAATGCGGCGGGTGCTGGACACGTCTTCCACCAGTTGATCGACGTCATCGAGAATTTTTTCGGCCCATGTGTAGACGCGCTCGCCGGCTTCAGTAATCGCGACGCGCCGCGTGGACCGGTGCAACAGGCGCGTTCCAAGCGTAGTCTCGAGCACATTGATGCGTTTGCTGACGTACGCCGCGGACACCGACAAGGCCTCCGCCGCCGCGCTGAAACTCGATTTGCGCGCCACTTCGCAAAACACGCGCAAGTCGCCGAGATCGGGTGATGGGAAGCCGTTCATAGGTCGGTTAGCGGCACAGGAATTTGTTCACGAATCGTGCATAGTGGCTTAACTGAAGCGACTATTTTAAGCCGAAACAGCAGGAATAAAATAACCGCTATCGAATCGTCGAAGACCCAGTTGGAGGAGCAGAAACATGTCGAAAAAATATCGGATCGCGGTCATTCCCGGCGACGGCATCGGCGTCGAAGTGATGCCGGAAGCCCTGCGCGTGCTGGAGGCGGTGAAAGCGCGCTTCGGTATCGAGCTGGAGTATCAGCACATTGAATGGGCCAGCTGCGAGTACTACGCGAAGCACGGCAAGATGATGCCGGACGACTGGAAAGCCCAACTGCAATCGTCTGACGCGATCCTGTTCGGCGCGGTGGGCTGGCCCGACACGGTGCCCGACCACATCTCGCTGTGGGGGTCGCTGCTGAAGTTCCGCCGGGAATTCGACCAGTACATCAACCTGCGCCCCGCACGGCTTTTTGCCGGTGTGCCCTCGCCGCTCGCCGGCCGCAAAGCGGGCGACATCGACTTCTGGATCGTGCGCGAGAACACCGAGGGCGAGTATTCGTCGGTGGGCGGCGTGATGTTCGAAGGCACGGAGCGTGAATTCGTGCTGCAGGAATCGGTGTTCACGCGGCACGGCAGCGAGCGCGTGCTGAAGTTCGCGTTCGACCTCGCGCAGCGGCGCGAGCGCAAGAAGATCACCGTGGCCACGAAGAGCAACGGCATCGCGATCAGCATGCCGTGGTGGGACAAATGCGCGGCCGGCATCGCCGCTCAGTATCCCGACGTGAGCTGGGACAAGCAGCATATCGACATTCTCTGCGCGCGCTTCGTGCTGAACCCCGATCGTTTCGACGTGGTGGTCGCCACCAATCTGTTCGGCGACATCCTCTCCGATCTCGGCCCGGCCTGCACGGGCACCATCGGTCTCGCGCCGTCGGCCAACCTGAACCCGGACCGCAAGTTTCCGTCGCTGTTCGAGCCGGTGCACGGCTCGGCGCCGGATATCGCAGGCAAGAACATTGCCAATCCGATTGCGATGATCTGGTCGGCCGCGATGATGCTCGACTTCCTCGGCAATCACACGGGCAAGGAGCGCGAGGCGCACGACGCGATTCTCGCCGCCATCGAAGCGACGCTGGTAGAAGGCCCGCATACCGGCGACCTGGGCGGCAAGGCGAACACGACGGAAGTCGGCCAGGCCATCGCGGCGAAGCTCGGTTGACGCCATGAACACGGAAAGCTATCCCATCGAAGTCGAGTTCCCCGACATCTCGGTTCACGAACAGTCGGACTCGGGCATTGCCT
>DASVNP010000187.1:0-27445 GCA_036383775.1 Paraburkholderia sp.
CGTCCCGGCTTTCTCCGATGTTCTGCCGCGCGACACCAGCCTCAAGACCCGGCTGACCCGCAACATCTCCCTGAATATGCCGCTTGTGTCCGCCGCCATGGACACCGTCACCGAAGCCCGCCTCGCTATCGCGATGGCGCAAATGGGTGGCGTGGGCATCATCCACAAGAATCTGACGCCGGCCGAGCAGGCGCGAGAAGTGGCCAAGGTCAAGCGCTTCGAATCGGGCGTCGTGCGCGATCCGATCACGGTGCCGCCGCAAATGAAGGTGCGCGACGTGATCGCGCTGTCGCAGCAGCATGGCATTTCGGGCTTCCCGGTCGTGGAAGGCTCGCAGCTGATCGGTATCGTCACGAACCGCGACCTGCGCTTCGAAGAGCGCCTGGATGAGCCGGTACGCGCCATCATGACGCCGCGCGAGCGCCTCGTCACCGTCAAGGAAGGCACGCCGCTCGCAGAGGCGAAGGCGCTGATGCACAGCCACCGCCTCGAGCGCGTGCTGGTCATCAACGACGCGTTCGAACTGCGCGGCCTGATGACCGTGAAAGACATCACCAAGCAAACCGAACATCCGGACGCCTGTAAAGACGAACACGGCAAGCTGCGCGCGGGCGCGGCGGTCGGCGTCGGTGAGGACAACGAGGAGCGCGTGGAGCTGCTGGTGCAGGCGGGCGTCGACGTGATCGTCGTCGATACCGCGCACGGCCACAGCAAGGGCGTGCTCGAGCGCGTCCAGTGGGTCAAGAAGAACTTCCCGCAGGTCGAAGTGATCGGCGGCAACATCGCCACCGCGGCGGCCGCCAAAGCGCTCGTCGAATACGGCGCGGACGGCGTGAAGGTCGGCATCGGCCCGGGCTCGATCTGCACGACGCGGATCGTCGCCGGCGTGGGCGTGCCGCAAGTCACCGCGATTGCGGACGTGTCCGAAGCGCTGAAGGGCACTGGCGTGCCGGTTATCGCCGACGGCGGCGTGCGTTTCTCGGGCGACGTCAGCAAGGCGCTGGCCGCGGGCGCGAACGCCGTGATGATGGGCAGCATGTTCGCCGGCACCGAAGAAGCGCCGGGCGACGTGTTCCTGTATCAGGGCCGGCAGTACAAGTCGTACCGTGGCATGGGCTCGGTCGGCGCGATGAAGGACGGCGCGGCGGACCGCTACTTCCAGGACAACTCCGCGAACATCGACAAGCTGGTGCCGGAAGGTATCGAAGGCCGCGTCGCCTACAAGGGTTCGGTCAACGCCATCCTGTTCCAGCTGATCGGCGGCGTGCGGGCCAGCATGGGCTATTGCGGCTGCCGCACCATCGCCGAGATGAACGACAAGGCCGAGTTCGTGCAGATCACGGGCGCGGGCTTGCGCGAGTCGCACGTGCATGACGTGCAGATCACCAAGGAAGCGCCCAACTACCACGTGGACTAATCGCCAATGAAGCCATTGCTGCGCGCTGTACTTATCCTCGATGCCTTGCTGCTGCTTGCGTTCGGCCTGCTGTTTCTGCTGACGCCCTGGACCTCGTTGTACAACGCGCTGCTTCTGGTGCAAACCCAGCCGGCCCTGGTCGGCCAGGGGTTTGGCGTGGCTTTGATCGGGCTCGCGTGGCTCGCCATGCACGCGTCGATAGACGGGGCGCTGACCTCCGCGGTCGCCAAGGTCGTCGGCCATGTGAACTGGCTGACCGGTGTGCTGATGCTGGTCTGGCTAGTTGGTCTGCATACGCCGGCGCTCACTGGTTTCGGCCAGATCGCCGGGGTGCTGACGGGGGTGGTGTTGCTGGTGGTGGGGCTGGGCGGAGTGCGTTTGTCCGGCGCGGTAAGGCGGCGTGAAAAGGCGAAGCTGGCTGAGACCGCCGCTGCCGAACGTGCCGAAAAGCAGGCTGCCAAAGACGCCGCGAAAAACGCCGCCAACGGGCGCGAGCCGGGCCGTGTGACAGCCGAAGCACCTGACTATCGCACAGAGCCCCTCGTCGAGCCCGTTATTCCGGACGCGCGGGCCGTCAGTGCTGCGGCTCCCGGTTCGACGGCAATGCTTCATCCGGTAGGCGATGAATCCGTGGTCGTGCGTGAGAGTGCCCACAGCGCGACCAGTGATGCAGCTGACGCGCCCCGGCCGCCGCTTCATGGCTGAGGCGCCGCGCGCCGCGCCGTCCGCTGAGACTACCGGATTTCGCTCGCGCGCCGCAGGCACGTGGCTGCGGTGCCGGATGTGCCAGCGCGCCTCGTCGTTACGTTTGCTGCTCGATCGTCCTCACCCGGACCGCTTTGAATTCAACGCCGCGCCCTGCGCGCGGCATTCCGTATCCGTTCACTTTTGACTCCGTCCGCTGCCATGCATGACAAGATCCTGATCCTCGACTTCGGTTCGCAAGTCACCCAACTGATTGCACGTCGCGTTCGCGAAGCACACGTGCTGTCGGAAATCCATCCGCACGACATCAGCGATGAGTTCATCCGCGAATTCAAGCCGAAGGGCATCATTTTGTCGGGCGGCCCGAGCTCCGTGACCGAGAGCGATACGCCGCGCGCGCCGCAAGCGGTGTTCGAAGCGGGCGTGCCCGTGCTGGGCATTTGCTACGGCATGCAGACGATGGCCGAACAACTCGGCGGCAAGGTCGACAATGGCCATCTGCGCGAATTCGGCTACGCCGAAGTGCGTGCGCGCAACCATACGAGCTTCCTCGACGGCATCCAGGATTTCGCGACGCCGGAAGGCCACGGCATGCTGAAGGTGTGGATGAGCCACGGCGACAAGGTGCTGGAAATGCCGTCGGGCTTCCAGCTGATGGCATCGACGGAATCGTGCCCGATCGCCGCGATGGCTGATGAGACGCGCCACTACTATGGCGTGCAATGGCACCCGGAAGTCACGCACACGGTCCAGGGCCGCGCGATGCTCGAACGCTTCGTGCTGAAGATCTGCGGCGCGAAGCCGGACTGGGAAATGGGCAACTACATCGACGAAGCCGTCGAGAACATCCGCAAGCAGGTCGGCAACGAACAGGTGATTCTCGGCCTGTCGGGCGGCGTGGATTCGTCGGTGGCGGCGGCGCTGCTGCATCGCGCGATCGGCAATCAGCTGACCTGCGTGTTCGTCGATCATGGTCTGCTGCGTCTGAACGAAGCCGAGCAGGTGATGGCCATGTTCGCCGACAACCTCGGCGTGAAGGTGATCCACGTCGACGCGAGCGAAGCATTCATGTCGAAGCTCAAGGGCGTGACCGATCCGGAAGCCAAGCGCAAGATCATCGGCGCGGAATTCGTCGAGGTGTTCCAGACCGAAGCGGGCAAGCTGACGGACGCGAAGTGGCTCGCGCAGGGCACGATCTATCCGGACGTGATCGAATCGGCAGGCAAGGGCAAGAAGGCTGCGCATACGATCAAGAGCCATCACAACGTCGGCGGTCTGCCGGAAACGCTGAACCTGAAGCTGCTCGAGCCGCTGCGCGAACTGTTCAAGGACGAAGTGCGGGAGTTGGGCGTGAAGCTGGGGCTGCCGGCGTCGATGGTGTATCGCCATCCGTTCCCGGGCCCGGGTCTCGGCGTGCGGATTCTCGGCGAAGTGAAGCGCGATTTCGCGGACTTGTTGCGCCGCGCGGACGCGATCTTCATCGAGACGCTGCGCACCTTCATCGACAAGGAAACCGGCAAGTCCTGGTACGATCTGACGAGCCAGGCATTCGCGGTGTTTCTGCCGGTGAAAAGCGTCGGCGTGATGGGCGACGGGCGGACCTATGAGTACGTTGTCGCGCTGCGTGCCGTGCAGACGCTGGACTTCATGACCGCGCACTGGGCCCATCTGCCGCACGATCTGCTGGGGCATGTGTCGAACCGGATCATCAATGAAGTGCGGGGGATCAACCGGGTGGTGTATGACATCTCGGGGAAGCCGCCGGCGACGATTGAGTGGGAATGAGCGGCGAGAGAAATCCCCATATAAATCAACAACGTGGTGCTACGTTTCGCATGCGCAAACTGATGAAGTGTAGCCAATGATCTGCTTCTAAAGCGTTGATTGGAAAGGGGGTGATCGTCTTCTTGATCCTCCCGTAATCGGTCGTTGCCGGGCATTGAGCTCGACGGTATAGGCGATGGCAGAAATGGCGCTTTCAGGTTTGGTCCAAGCCAGGCCAAGCCAAGCGTCATACCGTTTGCCGATACCGTGCGAGACGGTATGCTGCGGTGCAAAAAGTCAGGTTTCATGCGGGTCGGTGGGCAGGTGTACGTCGTCTGGCTGGTGAGGGTGTTTGTCTCTTTCAGGAAAGCGTAGATCATCATGGTTCCTTGGTTTTGAGTAGCCATGAACCAGTTTGCTATCCTGTTTGGCGATCAATTCACACAGGTGCGCGACAACGTCCTGCACCTGTTAAAGCCATACGTTTTGACGCTTAGCCGTCCAAGCCAGTGATGCAAATGGCGCCAGCACGGAGTTGCTCAGTGCCCAGCGCCTCCTGAGGCAGCCACGTGCCCGCAGACCAAACTGCTTCTAGTTCTGCGGCCAGTTCTGCGCCGAGCCAGGCAGCCGCTAGTCCTGCTACATAGGTTGCACACTCGGGCTTTTCACGTCGCACCCCGTTCGCAAGCAACCAGCGGTATAACGGGAGCGCCGCAGAAACGGTCGGATAGCCTGGCTCGACGGAACGGTTGAAGTCCACGGGAATCGACAAGCCCTTCGGGTCCAGGTCGCCGAAGTACTCTGCTGAACAAGCTCCGGTTTCCTGCATCGCTTGGCGCAACGCTCGCCCAGTGAGCCTGAAGTTTTCACCTCCGCCATAGATGACTGCCGTGTATTGTCGCGTGACCTCGTTCCATTCGGCGAAGCTCCAGTACGTGTTGTGGTTTTCGACAACGAGTACGGACTTACCAGGCGCATCAACCTTGCGGTACGGCAGAGGTTGGGGCACCCGGAAGCAACCGATGACGGAGAGTGGCAGCCGTCCGCCAAAGAGAAAGTCCCCAGCACACATGGTGTCGAGTCGCTTCTCGTCGCCGAAGATTTCCAGGGAACGCTCCTTGATGGGAACCGAGGAGAAAGCCCCTCTGCGTCGGAGCAGGAAATCATTGATGGGCTGCAGCGCAGACAACTGCGATGACCTCAACTCCGGCCAGAACCCCAGCTCCGGCGCCCAGGTGAGTCCTGCATGGTTCACATAAACCTTGGGGCGAGGCGATATCTTCAACGTGACCCAAAGTGGAAGAGCGGGCGAGCCGGCCTGTTCCCAACTTCCGGTAGCCGGCAGCGAGATGGCGCCGTCAGCTTCCAGCTCCTTTAGCGCTCTCAGCAGCAGCACACCACGGTCCGGGCTGTTCTGGACATCTGGGTACAGCGAAAAGTAGTGCCGGCGCAGCTCGTCGAGCGGCACACGCTTGCGCGGCGATGACAGCAGCGCTTCAAGGAACTCGCTCAAGCCGTCAACTCCTCGGGTACGTCGTTGAGCTTCAGGTTCGCGAACTCGAGGTGCCAGTGTCTCGTCTTGCTGTTCTGTCCGGCGCGGCGCAGGCGGATGAATCGCTGGAACTCGCCGAGAGCGTTGAAGTCCTGAAGCGCCGTGGCGAATATCAACTGGACGTTCATGGCCTCGGCCAGCAGCCGTTGGGCGCGCCACATGGCGGGGCTGGTGGCCTTCGCGAACGGGTTGTCGAGGATGAGCGGCCCACCGGCGATGCGATGTACCTGCGCGTGGTTCTCAGCCCGCAACTGGTTGATGACCAGGTACAGGAACATCGCCATGACGACGCCTTCTCCACCGGAGTTCGAGACGCGCTCAACCGGTACGTACTGCTCTGTTTCCTCGATGGACATCTTCAGGACTTGCAGGCCCAGCGGACGCCCATAAACGCGCGCCACAGCGTCGGCGATGAGGTCAGTACCGCGCGGAGGAAACACGTTTGTATCAACCAACGTGTCGAGGTAGGCGCTGAGGGTCTGGCGTCGCGTCTCGACTGGCACCGAGGCGAAATTTGCCCGCATCTTCAGGACTTGCTTGCCACCGACGTATGGGGCCCCCACCGGTACTGACTTGTCCTTGCTCGTCGCGCGATTCAGCGTCGTGATGGCCGAGCGGACCACGGCGAGAACCTCCTCGACGCAGGCATCGAAGTCAGCTTGCATCGACCGCAGCGTTGCCTCGGTCGTCGCGATGCGGTCGTCTAGATGCTCCAGGAGCCGTTTCGCGTCCGTACACGCGGCACCGAACTCGTTGGCGACCATCTGCTGTGCAACATCGGGGTCGACCTCGCGGAACGACTGCTCCGACGCAGCCGCCTTGACGAGGTCGAAGGCAGCGCGGGCCTTGGTCTGCAGTTTGCTGACGCCTTGGTTCTTCCCCGTGTAGTCCTTTAGCAGCGCGTTGACCTGGTTACTAGCGTCGGCCTCGAGAACCAGACTGTCGGGGCTCGGCACCTCTAAGGTCATTCCCACTTGGGCGCCGATTTCCGCTGCAATGAGCAATGGGTCGGGCTTGTCTTCAAACCCCATGCTGCTGCGCAGCAGCGCCTCAACCTTCCCGTCGGCCTCCGCGGCCGCGCGCTTCCGATTGGCTCGGTCCGCGGCCTGGTTCGCGGCTTCGTTGGCCGCACGCATCCGTTCCAATGCCGCGTTCACGCGGTTCTCGGCCTCAGCCATGAGAGCGGCCAGGGCATCCAGGTCCACAGCCTCGTGAGCAGGTACCGCGGGGCCGAGGTTCGTCTTGTTCGAGTCCAACCACTTTCTTGACTCGCCGCTCACGACCTGCAGATTTGAAGCGGCGTTCACCTGCTCTGGCTTGGCCGCCTCCAGCGCAGTCTCGACGTTGGCCAACGCATCTTCATGGTTCACGTCCAGAAAGGGAGCAAGGTCCGCCATCTGAACACCCTTGTATTCGCGGGTGAACTCCTTGGCCTTGTCCTCGCGGCGCTTTCGAGCATCTTCCAGCTTGTGCGCCAACAGCCCCAGTCGCTCCCCTTCTTTAGCCAGATAGGCCGCTTCTGCATCGCTGTAGATGCGGCGCAACGTCTCTACCGGTCGCGGGTTCTGCAACAGCTGTTCGCGAGCCGGATAGTCCTTGTCGTAGTGAGCAACGCCTGCACGCTCTTCGCCCGCGACCTTAAGTTCATGGTCAGTGCTCACGCGCAAACCGTGATCGCGGTCGTGTTCACGCTGCAGTCGCTCAAGGCGCTCATCGGCTGCGGACTTGCTCTCCTGTGCTGCGGTGATGCCTTGCGCTACGTCCGCCAGTCGGCGGACGCGCTCCGCATGGCCGGCTTCGTGTTCGTTCTGGAACGTGCGAACTGCTGCGGAAGATAGAAGTGCAGCCTGGCGTCTCTCATCGGCGGTTTGGGCTTGCAGCTCCAGCCCTTGAGCCTTCTCATCCAGCTCAAGCGAGAGCGATTCGAGGGACTCCGCGCGCGCTGTCGCCGTGGCAACGTCTTCCTCGATGGCCACCTTGTCGGCTCGCGCCTGTCCGAGTTTGCCGTCGCCGAATTCCTTAGCATAGGTATCCAGTTCGTGGATTGCCTTCAGTGTTTGGTCGTAGCGCTCCTGATACGCGAACCGACGCTCGTTCTCATTGGAGACGCGGATCTCGAGGTTCGATCCCAGCTTGGCGGCAGCCTCGACGTTAAAGGCCGAATCGTCCTCAGCCGGGACGATCACACGCTCCGCCAGTTGCGCTGCAGGCTCAAGGGTTGTCGCTGATACCACCACAGGACGCGTAGGCCGCCGTGCTTCCCAGGAGATGGCCCTTGCCTTATCAAGTTCCGTGGACGCCACGCAGACGCCGAGGAAGCGGGCGGGGTCGCTGGCGACGAGCGCCCGCGCCTCGGAGGCATTCGGCAGGGCACGTGAGATGTACTCGTTATAGGCTTTGGCCGAGCGCACTCCTGTCTGTAGAAGTGTCTCGACGACGAGTGCAACGTCGATGCTGTAGCCAGCAACGCCGGTCTCATCAATAGCCTGCTTGGTGGCGCGCAGCTCCGCCAGGCGAACGTCCCCCAGCGATACTTGTTTTGCCGACTCGGAGACGACTTCGCGTAAGCGGGCGGGCAAGGCCGCGGACAGCGGGTCGACGTGGTCGGATTCGACGGCGTTCAGAAGAGCAGGTAGCTGTGTCAGGCGCTCGAGCTCGACTTCTCCTCGTGCGATGAATTCGCCGAGTGCCCGTGCCTTGCCAGCCAACCCGGCTACGCGGACGTTCTCCGCTGCGGCGGCCTGTCGATGCTCTCGCGCCTCCCGGGCGCAGCGTTGCTGCGATGCTCGATGCAGGTCACGCTCTGTAGCCGCAGTTGCAGCTTCGGCATTCAGTCGTTCAAGCGCCTCCGCAGTTGTCTCATCGGGGCCGAGAAAGGTCCCATCCACTTCAAGAGCTTGCCGACGACGCGCGTAGGACTCTTCGGCCGCTTGAAGCTTCGAGCGCGCTTCTACCTGACGGAGCTCGTCAGCTTCGGCTTGCGCTCGTTGCTTGCGAAGGGTCGTTCGTTCTTCCTCTCGCGCGGTAGCTCGCTCATCGAGCACTTGGAGCGTTGCCTTCAGTCGCTGCTCTTCGTTGAACAGTGCTCTGCGCAGCAGGGCCCCTTGAATCTCGACGTGGTCCTTCGTCGGTTTGAGATTCGCGCGCTCGGCTTCGGCAAGCGCGTCAAGCTCCTTGAGCTCTTCGTCGACGCCGACGATTTCCTTCTGCAGCCGCGTCGCCCGAATCAACCGTTCGTCCCGCTCCAGGTGCTTCACCTGTCCATCGGCCGCCTCCTTGCGCGCCTTCGCGTGCGCGCTGCGCTTCTGGTGCCAGGCCCAGGTGACAGTCGCCTGCTCCTTCGTGTACGACGTCGAGTCCGTGAGCGCAGCCGAGGCCAGTCCCCGCTGGGTCTGCTCAAACTCCACTTCCCGGTCGTGGTCAAGGCGCAAGGAGTCGGCCCGGGCCTGCAAGGCTTGGACCATCTGCGCGCTCCGAATCAGCATCGAGCGCTGCGCGGCAAGCGTCTCAAGGTACAGATGAGCCGACTCGGCGAAAGCGTTCAGTGATGCCCTGAACTTGGTTAGCTCATCACGACGCTTCTGGAACTGAGGCTTGCGGCGATGCTTCTCGCAGACCGCAACCACCAGCTTGCGTGCCTCGTCGGCCTTCACGGTGTCGCTGGTCAGATTCAGGAATTTGCGGAGGAACTCGCCTTCCGTCTTGAAGTCGAGGAAACCCGTGTCGAAACCGCCTTCCTGGGCCGAGAAGTTGACCTGCATGCGCAACATGTCGAGGTCAATGAGACGCTCGTCTTTCAGATGCCGCTGCCACTCCGCCTGGCGGTTGTGGCTGATGAAAACGTCACCCGGGTACTTCTTCTGCTGCGTGTGTAGCCAGCGAGAAAACTCCTGCATGGAGGACGGCGCGGGCTGCGCCAGACCTGGGGCCGGGATGTCTACCAGGCCGAGGTCGGCGTGCTCCTCGAATGAGAAGAACATGCGGTCGACTTCGGGGGGCTCGGTGTGCGACCTTACCGCGACTGCCTGACCGGTCACCAGACGGTAGGGCTTGCCTCCTGCCATTCTGGACGGCATGAGCCATTCAACGATGATGAAACCAGGCGCGCCATCGTGAGTGAAGTACTGAGAGAACGTGTTGTGCTTGCTCTGGATGTGTTTGAGAAACCTCTCTTGAGCGGTCTCGAAGCACGAGAACACAAGCCCGATGAGCGTGGTCTTGCCACCGCCATTCTCCAGGTTGATGAGCGTGTCGGTGGGTTGGCCGCTGTCCGGGTCGGTCAGCTCGAAAGTCATCCCTTCGTACCATGCGGTGCGGTAGCCGCAGTTGCCTAGGTGGATGCGGGAAATTTCCTGCATGGTCACACCGCCTTGCGCTCGGTCGTAGCCAATTGCGCGATCTCGTAGAGTCGCCGTAGCGCCAGTTCTCGCAGCTGCACACGCAGCCGAAAGGTGGGCGTGTAGGTCGCAGCCGCCTCGTCTTCCGCGTCGCGGTCAAGCCGAACAAGGCCGTTCTGCGCCATCTGGTTCAGCGCAATCTTGACGACGCCGACGACGGAGGCATGCGACGCTCGCTGACCTGACGGGATTGCTACTGGCAGTGCTGAAATCGTTTCCCAGCCAGGAGCGAGTTCAGGTGGCACGTCAGGCGGAATGTCAGTTGTCTCCTTCAGGCGCCGCGCCAGTGCATAGAGTGTGTCGCGGCAGCTGGCCACCGACGCCGGAGGCGGGGAGTAGTTGTCGTCGTCCAGCCCATCAGTCGTTGGGAAGAAGACCGCGGAGATAGCGATGTGCGCAAGCACGAGCGCGGCCTTCTGGTCTGGAGTCATGCCGCTGCGGATATCCGTGAGACGCACGGCGAAGCGGCTGTCCTTGGAGGCCGGAACTACGATGAGCCCACGCTGCTCACTCAAGTCGAGAATCTGCAGTTCCATGCCGGCCGCGACATCCTCGACGTGCCGTCTAAACGTCGGGTCCGCCCTGCAAAGGGCAAGCAGTTCGCGGTAATCCGGGTCATTGATGGGGGACAACGTCGTGTGCAGCGCCTTGTAGGTCAGGCGCGCGGCGTTACGCACGGTAGGTTCTGCATTCATTCTGACTCTCCCTGGGGAACGAACTCGAGAGCGCTGCCCTGAGCGATGTCGAGATGGAAGGTGTCTCCCGTGAGTTCGACGCTCACGTTCGTGAACTCGCTCTCGGACCGCGCGAACGAGCGGAACAGGATGAGAACGAGGCACCGCCGCGTCTTCCGGTCGAGGCCTTCGTCCTCCGCGGCATCCAGCAACTGGTCGATGCGCAGCCGTTGGCCGGCGGAGAACTTGCGTGCCAGCCAGTTGTTGGCGCGCTGTACGAGTTCCTTCGAAAACTGGTCGGGCAGGGGTTCGAGCTTCTCAATCGAGCCTGGGTCAGTCTCGACCTCCGCATCTTCCCCACGCTGCTCTAGTAGCAGGGCGAACACCGAGTTCAGGTCGTACACCCTCGGCCACACCGGGGGGTATAACGCACTGATGAAGACGTCCGCCTCTGCCGAGAGCACGTGGGTCGGGAGGTTGACGAGCTGCGGAAGAAGTTGCGGCTCAAGGTCCGGGAGACCGGTTGGCTTGCGTGCACGGAAGACCGCGCGCTGCGCCTCGATGAAACGCTCGGGCGCTACGTTGATATCAGTGACAAGCTGTAGTCGAATGAGGCTGGCGCTACGGATGGTTTCCTTCAGTTGTACGAGACTCTCGCGCGTCTTCGGTTCATCGGCGCCAAGCAGGGCCTCGCCAACGGCTTCCTCCATCCGGGCGTCTTCGGCCTGGCGCTGACGAACGTGCGTCCGTGCCTCGTCGAGCCGCCCGGCCATATCGCGGCTCCAGTTGACGCTGCCTGGCGCCCGAAAGGTTTGATAGAGCCGGTCACGAATCAGTTGGCGGTACTCGATGGAGTACTTCCGGGCTCGCCGGGCAATCTCGACGGCTGCTTCGAACCGGCCGCGGCGCACGAGCAGGTCGAGCATCTTCTCCATCAGCTCTTGCGAGTCCTCAGGCGCGAGGTCGAGCATCCCCAGATAGACGAGGTAGCCTTCGGCAGTCGGGCGGTAGCGATAGACGTCATCAGCGTCTGGTTCGAAGCGGACCAGTCGGTATTGGGCCGACTTGGTCGTGCCTGTAGACGCGTCGAAGAACTCTGCTGTGAACTCCCTGTGATTGTTGGCCTTGTTGTCGAGCGCGTCGAGGACAACTTCTGCGATGCGGCGCGCTTGAGACGACGTGAGCTCAGGCTTCATGCGACAGGCGACATACCCTAGGTGAATCACAACCTCGACCGAGGTGCTACCGCTGGAGACTGTCGTCGCTTCCATCATCAGGTCAAGGGCGGACAGCGCGAGGTAGTGGGTGTCGATGCCGTGGAACAGTGTTCTGTCCGTTCCGCCTTCGTCACCAAGCATCGTCTTGTAGCGTTCGAGCTGGAAGATGGGGCGGAGGAGTAGCAGGTTGCGCTGCTGACGCGATAGGTCAAGCAGGTCTGCGGGGCCGACATCCAGTTGCATGCTGCCCTCGGAGGATGCCTGCGGCCGAGGCTCCGCCGGGACTATCTTGCGCGACGCAAGGTCCTGTTCTGAGTCCAACGATGGCGCCCCCTGGTGCGGCACAGCTTCCTCCTGAGAACGTCTAATAAGTTCTGGTAAGTGTACGAACAAAAAGAAGACATGCCTACGTTCGATTCCGCGGGCGATGCGGCGGGGTGAGCCATGTTTGCGTAAACGGTCGGCGTCGCGGCCCGCAGGACCGCTGACGCAATATGGTCGAACGCCGCTGACCTGCCCCCTGACTTTAGTACGAAGCGCCGCTAGAGCCGGAGGTTAAAAATTGTTTCGTGCGCCTGCGCGAACTGCGCCGGCGGTGGATAGCCGGGCAAGCTGTGAGACCGCTCGGTGTTGTCCGCTCCTCAATTAACCGCCCGGTGTGACGCATAGAAACGAAGCAGTGCTCGTTCAGACATTCGTCGCGGAATCGCCCGTTGAAGCTCTCGATTTAGGCGTTGTCCACTGGCTTGCCGCGCCGGATGAACGATAGCGTAACGCCCCTTCGTAGGCCCATGCATTCGGCAACTTATTGGTGAATTCGGGGCCGTTGTCCACCATGATGGAAACGGGCAAGCCGCGCATCTCGCGTAATCGTTCAAGCACCTGCTTAACCCGCAAACCCGGCAGCGAGGTATCGACCTCGATAGCCAGGCATTCACGCGTGTAATCGTCAACCACGTCCAGACAGCGAACGCGCCGACCATAGGCCAGTCCGTCGCTGACGAAATCCATCGATCAGCTTTGGTTCGACCCCGTTGGGATGAAGCATCGGCGGCCGTGCTCGCAGCTTCGTAAGGGCGGGGGCACTATGGCACCGGCGGCTTGTTGTACGCAGTTGATGCTCATTAAAGGCTCACTCGCGGCGATCGGCGACCATCCCCATTCGGCGTCGAGCCGCTCAGCCAATTCTGGCGAGATAGGTAGAAATGCTATCTTCGTGATACATTAACCGCTGTAGAGATTCACGAAGGTAGCAAAATGCCGACCCCCCATACTCCTTCCGCCGGCGTCCGGCGGGCGCTGCGCAAATTGGGTGCCGATATTCACGACGCGCGTCGTCGTCGCCGGTTGACCATGGCGGTGATTGCCGAGCGGGCTTTCACGTCGAGAGCGACTTTGCAGCGCGTCGAGGCGGGTGATCCGGGCGTGAGCATCGGCATCTACGCGGCCGTGCTCCAGGCGCTTGGGCTTTTGGATGGACTACTGGAGGTTGCCGACGTCGCCCGGGATACAGTGGGGCAGTCGCTGGCAACCGCGGCGTTGCCTCAGCGCGTCCGGCTACCCCGTATCCGAGGAAAGGGTGACCATGGCTGATGTTGAGGTGTATATCGATCTCGACGGCTCGCCGCGACCGGTAGGGCTGCTCAGGCGCCATGCATCGCGTCGGGAAGAAACGGTCACGTTCGAATATGACGAGACCTGGCTGGCCGACGACGAACGTTTTTCGATTGAGCCGGCGCTGGCGTTGACGCGCGGTGTCTTTCCACCGCCGCCTGACCAGCCCATTTTTGGTTCGATCGGCGATTCGGCACCGGATACCTGGGGGCGCCGCCTCATGCAGCGTACGGAGCGTCGACAGGCCGAACGGGAAGGACGGCGCGTCCGCACGCTCGGTGAGCTGGATTATCTGCTGGGCGTAGCTGATGAAACGCGCCTGGGCGCGCTGCGTTTCCGCTGGAGCGGAGAAGACGAGTTCCAGGCGCCGGTGCCCGCCGGTGTCCCCGCGTTGATCGAATTGGGGCGGCTGCTGCAAATCACCGAGCGCATCCTGCGGGACGAGGAGACTGATGAGGATCTGCAACTGATCTTCGCGCCGGGGTCGTCACTCGGTGGCGCGCGCCCCAAGGCATCGGTCATCGACCAGTACGGCCATTTGTCGATTGCCAAATTTCCGAAGGAGACCGACGAATACAGCATCGAGGCTTGGGAGGAAGTCGCGCTGCGATTGGCTGAACGCGGCGGCATTTCCACCCCGCAGCACGAACTGCTTCAGGTAGCGGGCAAGCCTGTGCTGTTGTCGCGTCGCTTCGATCGCGCTGGGAGTATTCGTATTCCCTTTCTCTCGGCCATGTCGATGACAGGATCGCGGGACGGCCAACGCGGCAGCTATCCCGAACTGGTTGATGCACTGACGCAACACGGTGCGAAGGCGCGGGCTGATGCTGCACAGTTGTATCGCCGCGTGACTTTCAACGTACTGGTTTCCAATGTCGATGACCATTTGCGCAACCACGGTTTCCTCTGGGCCGGTCGCGATGGTTGGGTATTGTCACCGGCCTATGACCTCAATCCCACGCCAACCGACGTCAAGGCGCGCATCCTGACGACTAACATCGATCTCGATGAGGGAACGTGTTCGGTCGGCCTCCTTGAAAATGCGGCGGAGTTTTTCGGCTTGTCGCTGAAACAGGCTCGGGCCATGATCCGGGAGGTGGCCGACGTGACCCGGACATGGCAGGTGGTTGCGCAGGAAGTCGGTTGCAGGCGCGCAGAGACCGCACGCATGGCAAGTGCCTTCGAGCACGACGATCTTAGTGCAGCATTGCGGTTGTGACGGTATAGAGGATCGCGTTCGAACGAGCCTGACGGTACCAACGACGGTATCGCGCTCACAAATTGTCCTGAGACGGCCAGTGTTCGCGATTGTTCAAACATGGCGGGAGGTGATCCTCCGGCGCGTTCCGACGCCAGCCGTCAACTGCCGGGCGTGATTTTCGGTATCGCTGTCGGTATCGACGCCGCATGACCAGGCGGAAACGCCGTCCCCAAAAGGCTCCAGCCCCAGATTGACAATCGAGTGGGGTGTGCCAAGAACGCGAGCATCAGATGACCGATGCTTGCGGTGCTTTACCAGCGATGAAGGAAGGCCCTTCGGAGTCGGCCTGCAGGGGCAGGCTCCAAACCACCACGAGCTGCGCGGGTAAAGAGTCCGCGTGGTGAGCGTCGATGGAAAAGGCAGAGTTCGACTCTGTCAGGTAAGGATCGAAGAGACGAACGTGAGTGAACCGCTGAAGACGTGTCGAAATTGTCCCAGAAGATGTCGAAACCGGAGAGCCCACTTGCTCCGGGACAAGATCAGGCGATGCCTGCTGACGGCCCGATCGGCATCCGGCACATAGGCGGCGTGACTTTGATTCAGGCTTTGGTAAGGAACTTGGGAACCTGTCGTCCCGATGTGAAGGGAGAAATTCAAGTGGAAGGACTCCACGAGGATGAGAGTACCGATGCGGGGCACAGGGGCGGAGACGCCTGTAGTAGGGATGAAGGTCCTGTAATGGGACTGGACCGAAGGGGCGTCATCGTCTGGCTTTATGCTGCGGGCAACCCGCGAGGGGAGGACCTGCATGGATAAAGCAAAGCCGTTTAATATTTCCAAACGTGAGGTTTGGGAAGCATACAAACAGGTGAAGGCCAACCGCGGAGCGGCGGGCGTGGATGAACAGTCGATGCAGGAATTCGAGGCGGATCTGAAGAATAATCTGTATCGAATCTGGAATCGGATGTCGTCCGGCAGTTATATGCCGCCACCGGTACTGCGGGTTGACATACCGAAAGCTGGGGGGGCGGGGACGAGGCCGTTGGGTATACCCACGATCTCTGATCGCATCGCTCAGACGGTGGTCAAGCGATATCTGGAACCGCTCGTGGAGCCTGTGTTTCACGACGATTCATATGGATATCGTCCTGGGCGGTCTGCGCATCGGGCACTCGACGTGGCCCGGCAGCGATGCTGGAACTACGCCTGGGCGCTGGACCTCGACATCAAGAATTTCTTCGGTAGCATCGACTGGGAATTCATGATGCGAGCGGTGCGCCGCCACACGGATTGCGCATGGGTGCTGCTGTACGTCGAGCGCTGGCTCAAGGCACCCGTGCAAATGCCGGATGGGACCGTGATGCAACCGGACAAGGGCACCCCGCAAGGCGGTGTCGTGAGTCCAGTGCTGGCCAATCTGTTTCTCCATTATGCTCTCGACCGATGGATGCAAAAGCATCACCCCGATGTGCCATTCGAGCGTTACGCGGACGATGCCGTCTATCACTGCCGGAGCGAAGCGCAAGCTGGGCTGCTCCGGCAGGAACTGGAGGCGCGGCTCGCGGAGTGCAAGCTGGCTCTGCATCCAGACAAAACCAAAATCGTGTACTGCAAGCAGGCCAATCGGCCTGTGGACTATCCAACCTGCCAGTTCGACTTTCTGGGCTTTACGTTCCGGCCGCGGAGCGTGATGAATCGGATGGGCAAACTGTCTGTCGGCTTTACTCCGGCGGTGAGCAACAAAGCAGCCAAGGCGATGCGCCAGGAGTTGCGTCGCAAGTGGCTGTGGCGTCGTTCCGATCTGACGCTGGATGACCTGGCGGATTACACGCGTCCGATTCTGCGGGGCTGGATTCAGTACTACGGGCGGTTCTCATGGTCGGTCCTCGCGCAGGTGCTGCGATATGTTGATGCGGCGCTGGTGCGTTGGGCACGGCGGAAGTACAAGTCTCTTTCCAGACGTCCGGCGCGAGCCTGGGCGTGGCTGTCGGGGATCCGATCCCGGCAGCCCGGATTGTTTGCCCACTGGAGCGTGGAGGCGGCGGTTGGACGATAAGAGCCGGATGAATCGAGAGATTCACGTCCGGATCTGTGAGAGCGTGAGGGTGCGATTCCCTTGCGCTACTCGACAATGATTCCGCGTCTGGCATAGGCTGGCATCGGCTGGCATGAAAACGTAACTAAGCCCATGTTTGCACGGGATTTTTTTCGTTTTAACCTGGCACTCGCTGGCATGTCCTGGCACCTGGAAGCACGATTTTTTCATGGTATGAGACTTGGTGTCGTTTTGACGTGATGCCATGATGCACAGCCGATACCAAGCTGCGCAACCTGAAGCCGCGGGACTTCCGGACTGACATACCTCCGGTATTCTGGGCTGAACTGAAGCGCCGCGAGTTGATCCGCGAAGACACACCGACGCCCCAATAGCAGCTGACTCAAGCCAAGGCCACGCAGTAACGAACTGCCTGGCTCGCGACAAACCCGCGCAACACCCCCCCTCATATTTGGCGCATCCGGACCTGCGCTTTTTCCGCATCCGATCCGCCTCGTGCTCCCTTGACAGTCGAGAGCGTGTCGTCATATATTTATCGAACGACGTTCAATTATGTGCGACGTTCAAATAAATGACTGATATGCCTGATTCGGACACGCCGGGCCGTCGCGCGAGGAAGCGTGCGAACACGCTCGATTCCCTCGCGGAGAAGGCCATCCGCCTATTCCAGTCGCACGGCTACGAAACGGTGACGATGGAGCAGATCGCACTCGAAGCCGACGTGGCCAAGGGAACGCTCTACAACCATTTCCCCACCAAAGAGGCGGTGCTAGCGCACTGGATTCACGCGCAACTGGCAATCGATATGGCGCACCTGGGGCCTCGCATCGAGAGTGAACCGCATTTTGCGCCGGCTATCTCGCTCATGCTCGATGCGTCGGCCGCCTGGTGCGAAGCGCATCGCGCGTGGATCGCGCCATATCTTCGATTTCGCTTCCAGAGTTTCACAGGTGTCGAACGCGAAACCGGTGCTTCACCCAGCGACCATATCGATGGCTTTGCCATGCTGATCAGTAGAGCTCAGCACACGGGCGAGTTGCGCAACGATCTCGCCGCATCTCATCTCGCGACGCTGTTGCACCATCTTTATCTCGGCGCACTGACGCGCTGGCTTGCCACACCCGAACTCGACCTCCGGGACGAATTTGCAGCGATCGTCAAACTGTTCATTGAGGGTGCCGCGCGCCCGTCGGCTCCCACCGTCAAGAACCGAAAATCATGAGATTCGTTGCCGCGACCTATGGCACGGAAGGCGACACGCGTCCGCTAGCGGCGCTGTGCCGTGCGCTAATGGATGCCGGCCACGAGGCGCATTTGCTGGCCGACGGCGCGACGCTTGGCGCGGCCCGCGCGCTTAGTGTGCCGTCTGCCGCACTGGCAGGAGATATCAAAGGGATGCTTCAGCCGGCGCTCGCCGGTTCCGGCGTCGAAGCGGGGAAAAGCAGTTTCTCAGGCACGGCGAACGCGCTGGCGTACATTGCCAATACCAACGCTGAGGCATGGCTGCGTGACATCGTGGAGGCCGGCAAAGGTTGCGATGCCGTTATCGTGTCCGGCCTTGCGGCATTCGCGGGTCTATCGGCCGCCGAATATCTTGGTGTCAAGGCCATCGGTACGGGGTTCATCCCGATCACGCCAACTGCGGCGTTCGCTTCGCCGTTCCTTCCACCCAGGTACATACCGGCGATTTTCAACCGCGCAAGCCATCATTTCGTCAACGGCATGTTGTGGCGCGCCTTTCGAAACAAGGTCAATGTGGCGCGGGTAGCCGTGTGCGGGTTACCGCCCAGAGACAAGCTGTGGACCGATCATCCGATGCTCTTCGGCGTGTCGCCCAGTTTGCTGACTGAATCTGGGCAGCAACCCGGCGACTGGCCCGAGAATGCGCATGCCTGCGGACAATGGGTGCCGTCGTCGCTCGACTGGTGTGCGCCGCAGGCGTTGACCGATTTCCTCGAGGCTGGCGAAGCGCCCATGTATATTGGCTTCGGCAGCATGCTGGGTTTCGACAGATCGAAGTTGCTGAACGACGTCATTGAGGCCGCGGCAGGGCGCCGGGCTGTGTTCTATCCTGGCTGGAGCGGAGTGGACAGTGCGGCGCTGCCGGCCAATTTCCATGTGATCGGCGACACGCCCCATGAGTGGCTATTTCCGAGGACATCACTGGTGATTCATCACGGCGGCTCCGGCACCACGCATTCCGCGGCCCGGGCGGGGGTGCCTTCAGTCGTGGTGCCGTTTGCGGGTGACCAGTTTTTCTGGGGCGATCGCCTCAGGCGCGCAGGCGTTGCCGGCGATCCCGTAGACGGAAGGCGGTTGCGAGCCTCGTCGTTTGCACAGGGCATCGAATTCGCTGAACGTGTGGAAGTGCGTATGCGCGCGCGCGAGCTTGGCGTTCGCATGAGCGCCGAGCACGGGTTGACACATGCAGTATCAGCGATTGAGAAGCTGATGGCCGGTTGAATTTCGCATGGCGCGTTTGATTCATGACCGGCCGTTACCGAGGCGTCCCGCCGTCTATTCCGCTTGCGTCACCGAGACCGATGCCTCGCTCGTCAGCATCAGGAATGTCAGCGTCTCGCGCAGATAGAGGCGCACGACCGTGTCGGTATGGCTCGTGTAGCCAATCGACAAATCATCGCCCAGGTGCAGTTCGAAATCACCGCCGCGCGTGGACAGCACGCAGCCGCCGGTGAGCGCCGGCGCCCAGACAATGTCGCCGTTCACGATCCGCTTGATGTGCTCGATGACCGGATACCCCTGATGGCTTGCCTCGCCGAGCGCGGTGAACGCGTCGGCGCCGAGCAGCACGGAATAGGGGCCGTCGACGCCGGCGAGCCGCAACTGTTCGAGCGCGCCGCTGATTGCAGCAGGATAGTCGCTGACGTTAGCGGGCAGCGCGAGGGGCGGATTCGACGAACCTTCGCGAATCCCGCCAATGCCCGCAGCCTGATAGCCGTCGAAAATCGCGCGATCTTCCACATAGGCGAGTTCCTTGGCGGCATCTTTCGCGGGCTGCCAGTCGGCATCTTTCGCGCCGCGCGCGACACTGTCGATTGCCTCGCGTTGCAGTTCGAATGGCACGGTCAGTTGCACGAGCGCCTTCACCTCGGACAGTTTGGCCACGACACCCGCTTGCGGCCCGGTGACGGCGATCTGATGACCCGTGCCTACGCCAGACAGTTCCGTGCCGCCGGGACCCTTGACGTCGACCACGCGACGGCCGGCGACACAGCGCTTGAAGGTGCGCGCGACTTCCTCTTCGATCTGCGACCAGGCGGCGCTGGAGATGGGGGCAAGTTCGCGATGCAGGTTATTCATATTGCGAAGTTCCTTTGAGAGAGCCAATGTTCAGTGAACCGTCGTGGCGCGGTTCGGTGGGCGAGGACGCAGCGGGCTGCTGGCCTGCGGTAGTGTTCTGCGGATCGCGGTCTGCGAGTGCCTCGAGCAAGGTGGCCGAGGGGACGAAAAAGAGGCCGCCCGTGACTGCGCGGCTGTAGTCGAGCAGCCGGTCGTAATTGCCCGGTGGCCGCCCGACGAACATGTTTTCCAGCATCTGCTCGATCGGATGAGGTGAACGCGCGTAGCCGATAAAGTAAGTGCCGAACTCGCCCGCGCCGGGGCGGCCAAACGGCATGTTGTCGCGGAGGATCTTCACTTCCTCGCCGTTTTCCACGAGCGTAGTCAGCGAACTGTGCGATGACGACGGCTTGACCGCTTCGTCGAGCTCGATATCGGAGAGCTTGGTGCGGCCGATAATGCGCTCCTGGGTCTCGACGGAAAGCGCATTCCAGCCGGTCATGTCGTGCAGATACTTCTGCACGAGGACATAACTGCCGCCGACGAACTCCGGGTCTTCGTCGCCGATCAGGGTGAAATCGGCGGCCTCGCGGCCCTCCGGGTTCTCGGTCCCGTCGACGAAGCCCACAATGCTGCGCATGTCGAAGTAGCGAAAGCCGTGCACTTCGTCCACTACGGCGATCGCCTCGCCCAGCCGTCCTACCAGTTGCGTGGCGATGTCGAAGCAGAGATCCATCTGGTCCGCGCGGATGTGCAGCAGGATATCGCCCGGCGTACCCACAGCGCGGCGTTCGCCTTCACCGAATTCGCGGAACGGGTGCAGGGCCGCCGGACGGGGCGCGCCGAACAGCGTGTCCCAAGCCTTGGAGCCGAAGCCGCACACGCACGACAGATTACCGGAGGGGACGCGCTTGCCGACCGAACGCACGAGGGCGGCAATGTCGGCGCACCACGCGCGCACCGTGTCGGCGTTGCTCTCGCCGTCCACCAGGGTCGCAACGATAAAGATCGCGCTACGCGTGACGGTATTACAAACGGCCTGCGATTCTGGAGTGTCTTTTGGCATCAGATCGGAATTTGGTGAACTATGACGGGTTCCGACAACAGCGAAGTTGCTGTTGGGAGACGGCGCAAACGCAAGTAGAGCCGCTAAATGCTCACAGATGTTATACCGGTCCGTCCCCATTGGGAAACAGTACAACCTCGTTGTGTCGCTACCGTTACTTCGACGAACCTCGAAAGAGTCCCTCCAGCTGCCAGATTCGCCGATGCCGGAAATCGTGTTGCGTTCGCGCACGCCGACACAGGAATGTCTCCGGGCGTATCTGTTTCGTGCAGAAAGTGACGTGAAAATAATCTGTATTCCGAATCGATTTCTGCGGAAAATCCGATCGCTCAATGAGAACACCCAATGGGGCCAACAAGCATCGCGACCCGTGATCGTCCGGTTTTGAATTCCCGGCTATTGCTACGACTACTGTGTGAATGTACAGTGTTGCGCGTGGACGGGCGGTGAGTTTAAGCGACCGGTACTGACCGGCACACGCGGCTCAACCTCCTCGACGAATGGAGATATCAACGCATGCCGGCCTTACCCGGTCAGGTGGACGATGCCTGAACAACTCTGGCTGCCCGGACTCGAGGCGCCGCCGACGCCGACAGACGGCCTCTTCTTTGCCGTCTTCCCTGACAGCAATACGGCGGCAAGCATCGCGAAGCTCGCGCAACGGCTTTGCGCAGACACGCGTGCGCGGAGCAAACCGGTCGCGGCAGGCCGTTTGCACGTCACACTGCAGCACCTCGGCAATTACGCGGGCGGTTTGCCGCAAGCGCGAGTCGGTGCCGCAATACAAGCGGCAGCGTCGATCGCGATGGAGCCGTTCAGCGTCGAGTTCGACACGGCAGTCAGCTTTGCCTCCAAACCGCGGCCCGGGCCGTTGGTTCTGAGCGGGGGCGAGGGCGTCGCGGGCCTTCATGCGCTTCACGACGCACTGGAACGTGGGTTGCAAAGTGCTGGTTTCGGCGATCGATCGAGCGCCACCGCCGCGCGTTTTACGCCGCATGTCACACTGGCGTATGGCATGCCCTGGGCCGCCGCGAGCCCCGTTGAACCCGTATGCTGGAACGTGCGGGAGTTTGCCTTGATGCACAGTTTGCTCGGGCGTACCCGGCACATCGCGTTGGCTCGCTGGCCGCTGTCGGGCGCCGGGTCATAGCTCGTGGCGAATGTCGGAGCAACATGTGGCGCGACTGCGAGTTCCGCAGCCTGGCCCACGGCCGTGTGCCTCTCCTATGCGCATAATCCGGAACCGTAGGGGATTTCGTCGATTGGAGAAACGGAACGCCCGTGCGCTCCCTGATAGAATGCTCGGGCCGCAACGTAGTGGATTGCAGATGAAATTGCTTGATGCCCTGGTCGAACAGCGAATTGCCGCCGCAGCCGCGCGGGATGAGTTCGACGAGTTACCCGCGGGTGCACCGCTTTCCCAGGACGACGACACACAGGTCCCTGAGGAAGTGTGCGTCGCCAACCGGATTTTGAAGAGCGCGGGCTTCGTGCCGCCTGCGGCCGAGCAGTTGCGCGCGTTGCGTGACCTGCAACTGGAATGGAGTGCCGCGAGCGACCGGGTTGCCCTTTGCCGTCTCAAGGCGCGCATGCTGGCGCTCGATATGGCACTTGAATCGCTGCGTGGCGGCCCGCTGGTTCTGCCGCGCGAATACTGCCGGCGAATCGCCGAGCGGCTGTCCGAGCGTGCCGGCAACCTCAATGTGGCCGACGCGAGTTCGCAGTGAGCGAACCGCTCGTCCACGCCGCCGTGCCGGATCCGGCCGACCCAACCGCATCCCCCTCTGTCTCCGAGCGCGACCGCTACTTCATGACGCTGGCGCAAGCCGCCGCGGAAGAAGCGCGCGCGGCCGGCGAAGTGCCGGTCGGCGCGGTACTCGTGCGCGGCGACGAGGTCATCGCCAAGGGTTTCAATCACCCGATCGGCGGCCACGATCCCTCGGCACATGCGGAAATGGCCGCCTTGCGCGCCGCCGCGCAAACTGTCGAAAATTACCGTCTGCCGGGCTGCGAACTGTATGTCACGCTCGAGCCTTGCCTCATGTGCGCCGGCGCGATCATGCATGCGCGCATCGCCCGCGTGGTGTTCGGGGCGCGTGATCCAAAGACCGGGGCGTGCGGCAGTGTAGTCGATGCCTTTGCGAATCCGCAGTTGAATCACCACACCACTGTGATCGGCGGTGTCCTCGAAGACGAATGCGGCGCGGCGCTCAAATCGTTTTTCGCCGAGCGGCGGCGCGCCGGCCGCGAAGCACGTGCCGCGGCGCGTGCCGGCGAAGGTGGCGAAGGTGGCGAAGGTGGCGAAGGTGGCGAAGGTGGCGAAGGCGGCGAACCGGACCAGGCTAAGCCACTCTAAAACAACAACATCCAACAGGTCTCGTCAAATGACCGTCCATCGCACTATCGAACTGATTGCGCCGTCCGGCTACCCGCATGACCCGGAGGTGCTGCATCGCGCATTGCAGCGTTTCCATGCCCAGGGGCATCGTGTCGAGGGTGTCGAGGCGGCGAAGCGCCGCTATCAGCGCTTCGCCGGAACCGACGGCGAACGTGCGGCGGATCTGAACCGGCTTGCCGATCCGTCGCGCGCGTTGCCAGACATTGTGCTGGCCGTGCGCGGCGGCTACGGCGCGGCGCGCATTCTGCACGGGCTCGACTATGAAGGCCTGCAACGGCGGCTCGCCGGCCAGCCGGTAGTGCTCGTCGGACACAGCGACTTCACCGCGATCCAGCTCGCGCTGCTGGCGCGCGCCGGCGTGAAAACGTTCGGCGGGCCGATGCTGATGAGCGACTTCGGCGCGGAGGAGCTCAGCGAATTCACCATGCAGCATTTCTGGTCGGCAGTAACGAAACCGACCATGACCGTCACTAGCACGGTGCCGCAGGCGCAAGCGGTCGACGTCTCGGGCATGCTGTGGGGCGGCAACCTTGCCGTGCTGGCCTCGCTGATCGGCACGCCTTATATGCCGCCGGTGCAGGGTGGCATCCTGTTTATCGAGGATGTCAACGAGCAGCCCTTCCGCGTCGAACGGATGATTTATCAACTGCACCTGGCCGGCATTCTTGCGCAGCAACAGGCGCTCGTACTGGGCGACTTCTCCGGCGCCAAGTACTACGAATACGACAACGGCTACGACCTGCACGCCGTGATCGAGCATGTCAGGTCGGTGATTGGCATTCCGGTCGTCACGGGGCTGCAATTCGGGCATGTTCGCAACATGCTGACCCTGCCGGTGGGCGCGGACGCACACCTCGTCGCCGACGCGCACGGCTTCAAACTGAGTTTGTCGGGCTATCCGCATTTGGCTTGACGCCGTGGAGAAGGGGAGCGGGTGTATGCCCGTTTTTCTCTGTTAAACAACGCAACTAACGGCCTGTTTTTTCATGCCTACTTCAGGCAGAACACGTGGTGAAGGTCCATAGATTTTGTTGACAAAACGCGCCACCAATAGACGGCGACGACCTGACCTAATTAAACTTGTACTGAGGCAGCACGGTGCATCCCGGCCGTCCCAGCTGCCCGCCAGTTCAGCTGCATCTTGAAAATTGTCGAAATTCGCCTCAAAAATTGTTGACAATTTTTATGTCCATCCTATGATGACCTACATACCGAGACACACATCATGTCCGACACAGAGTCCGCCAACGCGAGTAGTTCGAAGCCTGAAGCGATCGCCGAGCGCATTCGCGCCGCGATCCTCGAACATCGGCTCGCGCCGGGCGCCAAGTTGACAGAAGCACAGTTGTGCGAAGTATTCGGCGTCAAGCGCGGCCCCATCCGGCAAGCGCTGGCGCAACTGGCGACCGACCGCCTCGTCGATCTCGAACCGAATCGCGGTGCGTTCGTGGCGAGTCCGTCGCTGCAGGAAGTGCATGAGGTATTCGAAATGCGCCGAATCATCGAGCTGGCCGTCGTCGAAAAGATTTGCAGCGGCGCTCACGGAATGCGGCGTTTGAAGAGCATCGGCAGCATGATCGGCCGTGAACGCAAGGCGTTCGAAACACGTGATTTTCCGGCATGGATTCGTCTGTCGGGCGAGTTTCACACCGAGTTGGCCGGCCTCACCGGCAACGCTGTGTTGTGTGATTGCCTGAACGGGCTGGTGGCGCGCTCCACGCTGATTTCCGCGCTGTATGAGTCGCTCGGACGCAGCCCGTGCTCGTTCGAGGACCACGAAGCGATTCTCGCCGCGCTCGACGCCGGCGATGCCAAAGAGGCCGCGGCACTGATGTCGCGCCATCTGCAAAGCGTCGAGTTGAAGATGCTGGACCGTCCCGCCGTTGGCGCGGCGGATCTCCATGAAGTGTTCGGCGCGCTCAATGGCGCGCCGAAGGATGCACCCAGAAGAAAGTCCGCGCCAGGTTGAGGCAGGCGGCCGGTGCGCGGTCCCTCGCGGTGCGCGCCGCACTGAAATGAACTGAACTGAATCAAGCGTTGCAAGGCGGCTCGGCGTGAGCGCTGCCGGCTTGCGCACGCGTGTCCGCCGCCGGGCGACGGGCTTCGAGTACGGGCTTCGAGTACGGGCTTCGAGTAACAACGCATCGCTGGAATTCGCGGCTGCCGGCGGTGCGATAACCACAAGTACCTCAAGTACGGAGACATCCGCGGCACGGCACGACAGCTTGCGCCGGCTCCCTTCGCTCCACCTGGGCGAGGAGGGCGCGGCTGGCACGACCGATGCAACGTCCTTCGATTTTGCTATCGACGGTCCCTATCCCAAGGAGGAATCATGGCTCAGTTCAGTGCAGCGCCAGGCAGTCCGGCAATCCCCGCTTATGCAGACGACAGTGCGCCCAGCGATCCGTCGATACCGGCGGGCTACAGCGAACGGCTCTACAACGAAGACCTCGCGCCGCTGCGTCATCAGACCTGGGGCGCGTACAACATCTTCGCGTTCTGGATGTCGGATGTGCACAGCGTCGGCGGCTACGTGTTCGCGGGCAGTCTGTTCGCGCTCGGGCTGACGAGCTGGCAGGTGCTGGTGGCGCTGCTGGTGGGCATCACGATCGTCAATCTGTTGTGCAATCTGATCGCCAAGCCGAGCCAGGCGAATGGCGTGCCGTATCCGGTGGCGTGCCGCGCCACCTTCGGAGTGCTGGGCGCGAATATTCCCGCTGTGATTCGCGGCCTGATAGCGGTCGCGTGGTACGGCATCCAGACTTATCTGGCGTCGAGCGCACTGGTGATCGTGGTGCTGAAATTCGTCCCGCAGCTACTGCCTTACGCGGACGTTCATCACCATGGCTTCATGGGTCTGTCGACGCTCGGCTGGGCCGGTTTCATGCTCCTGTGGGTCCTGCAGGCGCTGGTGTTCTGGCACGGCATGGAGACCATCAAGAAGTTCATCGACTTCGCCGGTCCGGCAGTCTATGTGGTGATGTTCATTCTCGCGGGCTACATGGTGTATCGCGCGGGTTGGCGCAACATCGGCATTAACCTCGGCGGTGTCAAGTATCACGGCATGGAAGTCGTGCCGGTCATGATTACGGCGACCTCGCTGGTGGTGTCGTATTTCTCGGGGCCGATGCTGAATTTCGGCGACTTTTCGCGCTACGGCAAGAGCTTTCGCAGCGTGCAGCGCGGCAACTTCTGGGGCTTGCCGGTCAACTTCCTCGCTTTCTCGCTGGTGACGGTGATCACGACTGCGGCGACGCTGCCGGTGTTCGGCGAACTGATCACGGACCCGGTCGAAACGGTGGGACATATCGACTATCCGACCGCTGTGATTCTGGGTGCGCTGACCTTCACGGTGGCGACCATCGGCATCAACATCGTGGCCAATTTCGTGTCGCCGGCTTTCGACTTCTCGAACGTCGCGCCGCGTCTGATCAGCTGGCGCGCGGGTGGCATGCTTGCGGCCGTCGCGTCGATCTTCATCACGCCGTGGAATCTGTTCAACAACCCGGCCGTGATTCACTACACGCTCGACGTGCTCGGCAGCTTCATCGGACCTTTGTACGGTGTCCTGATTGTTGACTACTACCTCGTGAAGCGTCAGAAGATCGTGCTCGACGACCTGTACACGGTCGCGCCCTCCGGTTCGTACTGGTATCGCAACGGCGTCAACTACCGTGCCGTGGCGGCGTTGCTGCCGGCCGCCGTGATCGCCGTGATCTGCGTGATGACGCCGGCGCTCGAAAGCACCGCTAACTTCTCATGGTTCATCGGCGCCGGCCTGGCTGCGCTGTTCTATCGCGTGCTCGCACGCTGAGTTTCGCCGTCCCCCAGGGAACGTTCTTTGGGGCACCGCAACAGGAGTCGAAATGCGCATCAAATTGATTAACCCGAATACGACCCAACGCATGACGGAAGCAATGGGCCGCTGCGCGCGCGAAGTGGCCGCGCCGGGCACCGAGGTGATCGCGGTGAGTCCGATCATGGGGCCGCCGTCGATCGAAGGCTATTACGACGAAGCCCTCGCCACGCCCGGCTTGCTCGCCGAAGTGATGGCGGGCGAGCGCGAAGGCTGCGACGGCTACGT
>DASVNP010000188.1:0-125519 GCA_036383775.1 Paraburkholderia sp.
TAGCCCGCGTGGTTGATTTCATGCGCAACGCCAATCCTGCCTTCCGGTCCGCTCGGTCACGTTCCCGAAATGCCCGGTCACGTTGCCGAAATCGCCGGTCACCATCCCGAAACGGCCGGTCACGTTCGTCCGAAATACGCAACCATCGAAGCGTCTGATTTCCGAGAACCGCTTGAGCCGTAGTCGCGCTCATGTACTTGTAGAAGACAAGGTTTTTTTCGGTGGCAATCGGCATATAAGGTTCGATATGCGACAAAAAATTGCGGGACAAAGCGGGAACTGCAATGTTATCAGTGGTGCACCGACCGTACTACAAGGGCTGTCTCGCTGCGCGATACCTCACTCTCGCTCATGATGCACCTGTATTGTTTGAGCGTGAGCCCTCAGACGTTCAACCCGTTTTCGAGAATGCCCCTCGGAGCCAGCGTCGCCCGTCAGCCGTTCGTCTCAGGGCGCTAACTTCGCCACCCCGTCCGGTGTCTCAAGACTATCCCACAGTACCGGTTGTCCCACGACCGCTGCCGTTGATTTCCGACAAGTCGCGCGGCTGCACCGCGGAACGGGCAGCGATAGGTATACCGCGCAGTAGGGGTGATGATTTCGCATTGGAAGCGCTTGCTCGGAAATATGGCTGCGGCCGTAGGAGATTTGGCTGCAAAAAATTTCGGGCAAACCGGAGGTGAACTGCGAGAAGATAGACATCGAAGAGGTTTGATTCACTATAGGCTAGCAAAGTCTCGCTTTTTGCTAGCCTATAGTGCAGCAAACGCGTTTCAGTATGAGCAGGCTTCGGCTAGAGGCCGCAGCCCTTTAGTAAAGCGCGCCAACATCGTGGGGGTTCGGCTACTACCTCGACAAACGACTCTTCATCGACTTCCTCGCGGTGTAGCGTTGCCACGCCCACCGCCTGACGGATTCCCAGTCGTACTGGGCCAATTGCCACCGGAAGAGCCACTTCCCGACCGGCCGCCACTTCCGCCCGATTTGGCCCCACTGGACGAGCCCTTTGACGAACCACCCGAGTTGCCGCGAGCACCGCTCTGGCTACCACCTGTTCCTTTGCTCATCGTCGCATCCGTTGAACATAGAGAGTGCTACTAGCCGCGTCCGATGAGACCGGATTGCGCCTCGAAATCGGGGCAGTCACACCACGATACTCCCAGGACGCCGCTTCCGCGAATCTTTAGATAATCCAGTCGGCGAAAACGCGGAACCGTGCGTTCGCGATGCCTGATGAGGCGTGCCAGCGATGAGGGTGGAGGCATTCAAAGCAAGAGGCTAGAATCGACAGATAGATGCCTCTCTCTGACTTCATGCCATGACCATTTCCCAGACTCTCGCCAAGCAGTTGCAAGCACACAGTTCGGGGCCGTTTCTTTTCGCAGGCTCCGGTCTCTCCCGTCGATACCTCGGTCTGGATGACTGGGCGGGCTTACTCCGCCGTTTTTGCGAATACATCAAGCCGTACGAGTATTATCTTTCGTCGGCAAACGGAGACCTGCCCGCCGTCGCTGCTGTAATGGCTGAAGACTTCCATGAGGTGTGGTGGACTCATGAAGCTTATGCGGCCAGCCGCGACAAGCACTCGAAGAAAATCACCGAACGAACCGGACCGCTCCGGGTTGAAATCTGCGATTACCTCAAGAGTGTCGGCGTTCCAGACCTCAGTCAAAGCGAGTTCGCGAATGAGCTCGACGCTTTAGGCCGCCTGAACGTAGACGGCATCATCACGACCAACTGGGATACGTTCCTCCAAACCCTCTTTCCAGACTATCGGGTCTATGTCGGGCAAGATGAGCTTTTATTCTCTAACCCGCAATCTATTGGCGAAATCTACAAAATTCACGGCTGTGTCAACACCCCGCGCAGTTTGGTGCTTACCAGTGGCGACTACAAGGATTTTAACGAGCGCAATGCTTATCTGGCTGCAAAGCTCATCACCATCTTCGTCGAGCATCCCGTTATTTTTATGGGTTACTCGCTCAACGACGACAACATCATCTCGTTGCTCAAAGCCATTTGCGCCTGCATTGGCGCCGACAAGCTCCAACAACTCAACAACAATCTTATTTTCGTGCAGCGCGCTCGCGATGGCGAGGATGATGCCATTTCGCAAACTGTCATCGCTCTTGAAAAGACTCAAATCCCCATCACCCTTATCAGGGCGAGTTCATTCGTTGGTATCTACGAGGCCATCGAGTCGACGAAGCGAAAAATTCCTGCGCGTGTGCTTCGCTATTGCAAAGAGCAACTCTACGAACTCGTTAAGTCGACCGAGCCGCATGGCAAGCTCGTTGTAGTCGATGTCGACCAGGTCAATGGGCGCGAAGATATTGAGTTTGTCGTTGGTGTCGGCGTTGCCGCGGAGCGGGAAGAGGAGGAGCAGCGTCGGCTCGGCGATGTCGGCTATCGTGGCATCAAGCCAATGGACCTGTTTGAAGACCTCATTTTCAGGAACAAGGGGTACGACGCACGCCGTGTTTTGCTGGAAGCAATGCCGCAAGTCTCGAAAGGCCTTAAGTACCTTCCGGTTTTCTTTCTTCTTCGAGCGGCGGGAATCAACGACAGAGACGAATACGAGCTGTCTGATTACGACGTCAGCCGCTATGTCGACTTGACCCCCGCAGACTTCCGCGCAAAGAGTCTGGCGAAGGGCTACATGCGGAACTACCGGGGGTTGAGTGTCGCTGAGATGATTCAGCGATTCACACCGGAAATCGTTGCCCAGTATCTGCCATTCGTCGACTGGACGAGGGAAGACTACGCGGGCATCGGTCAGTTTCTCGCCGCAAACATCGGCAGATTTCAGAATTCAAATTATTCAACAGCGTTCCGCAAGCTGGCATGTCTCTACGACCGCGCTGTGTATGGCTGGGAATAGAACGAATTCTAAAGAATTGCAACGACCGTCATGGCTCTAGCTCAACAGAAGTTTCGACTTACAGCCGTAAGCCTACCGAGCAGGTGCGACATATCGACGAGCCGTTGCGCGCAGCATCACTACAGTGGCCGCGCTGCTCACGGTTCCGCAGCGCGACCTTCAATGGCATGGGTACTTGCGTCGCTCAGAGCTGACCGGTGAGCAATTGATGCATCAGGGCGACATGGTGATAAATCTGCCGCTCTTTGCTCTTCCCCAACCCGGGGTAGTGTTGTGCCGCGACGTCCGCAGCGTAATCCTGCAATGCTCGGTCGTTGCCGAACTTCCGCGGAAACTGCTGAGCGCGCGCGACAAGTTTCCCCGCGGCCTGGAGAAATTTTCCACCGACGGTGCCAACATCGAGTTCAATGTCGTCAGAAACGAAGTGTTCAACCCACACGTCTCCGCCTCGCTCCTTGAATGAGCCGTGTATCGCTACCGCGGCGGCAGGGCCGCCACCCGCTTCAAACGTCGCCCCAAGGATTGTGTAATCGCCGAATCCGACCGCTACTTGCTGATAGTTCAGCTGTCGGTCGGTGAAGAATTCGATGCCTTCGTAGTCGGCATTGCGCGCCTTACGTTGGAAGTCATCGCGTACATCCACAACCTTTTCACAAGCGCCAACAATCTCGACGCGGCGCGCGACAACCTGTTGACGGCTGTGGCGGCACTGACTTGAGAGTACTCGTGCATTGAGGGACGGTTTCCTTGCGTGCGCTGCTGCCAGACGGGAGGTGGCGCGGCGGACGCGATGAAATGAGCTTAACCCTCGCTTTCTTTCGAGAATCAGGACATGCCTCGATACCTTGTTCCATCATCTGCATTTCAGCTTGCGCTCGAATTGGCGCGGGCGGTTGTCGCTGGAAGCCTGCAATTACCGCAGGCCGAACGAGCATTGCGCGATTCCTATCCTGAAATGTCGCCTCGCGCTGCGAAGGGCTACATCGGAAGTTACGTTGCTATGCGCCGCGGCGCGAAAGGCTTCGCGACGACTATCGCGGCCAATGCTTGGAAGCTTTACCTGGAGGATATTGCACAAGATGGCGCCGGCCCGCTTTCTGTCGCGTTGGACACGTTCTTGTCCCATATCGTCTATATCCAGAGCAAAACGAAGGGCCCAGAAGCTCCGCTGCACCAGGTGCACGATGAGTTCGTTGGATTGCTGCAGGGGATGGCTGTCCACGAGACGGTCGTTGAGAATCTGGACGCCGCCGTCCAACAGTCTCTGAAGTCTTCTGCGGATGAACGTAGAGAGCGTCTCGCCAGTGCGAACAGGCAACCCGCACAAGTCGTCGTGTTGACCCGCGCTTTTAGGCGGAATCCGGACGTCATTGCGGAAGTCCTGCTGCGAGCTGATGGGGCGTGTGAAGGATGTGGGCAATCGGCACCGTTTCAGCGTTCAGACGGGAGGCCGTACCTCGAGGTGCATCATCGCCGACGTTTGGCAGACGGCGGCGACGACAGCGTCGAGAACGCGATGGCCTTGTGTCCGAACTGTCATCGCGAGCGGCACTACGGCATCAACTACACAAATAGTTGATGCCAGGAAGTGAGAGCGCGTGGCAGCCAATCGGGAGGTCGCGCGACCGTAGCGAAGATGCGGGGAGAGAGCCGGAAACTGCGCGAGAAGCGGGAGGGACAGTGGGAGAGACCAGGGTCGAAGCCCCGGTCCGCCCGCTCGATGGATTCATTCCGTAACAGTTTTTCCGGAATTTTTCTTCGAAAGCGGGCGATTTGGTGTCGCCGGATTAGAAGCGTTTACCTCGCGGAATCAAGCGTTTGCAGTCGAGTAACAGCTTCTTCTGCGGAATTTCGCTGTTGTGTAACGACTTCTAATCCGCATTGCCAACACGCCCATTGCGGACAGTCTGCTCCCCCCACCGTCACAGACTTCGCCAAATACCGCTCGAAAAGAATATACCGAGAAGAAGAAGCGTTCCGTGGAGGCTAACCCTCTGCGATTGCTCTCAAAACCGCGGGTCGCGAGCCCAGATTTTTTGCCGAATACACAGAGTGCAGTAGAAGCATTCCGCGCCCCGTCCAGCAAGGGTTTGAGTGAATTTTGCCCCCCTTAACGGAGCGCTTTTACCAGAGGTCGCGGAACGCTTTCATTTGGTGCCAACACAAACAAAAAGACACACTGGCCCCGTTCACTCCACCGTCACCGACTTCGCCAGATTCCGCGCAACAACCACATTGCAACCGGCCATCGAGTATCTATAGCGCCATGGCCGGCGGCCTGACGGGCTAGAGGGCAAATTAGCCGCCGAAATACCCTGAAAACTTGAGGGCACTTTGGTAGAACGGGCCACCCCAAAAGCAAAAGCGCGAAGTTTCCGTTATCCCCCGCCGAACAAGCTCCTAGGGGTAGTCGGTTTATGCCGTCGATGGATAATTCCGAAGCCGCTCGCGATATTGATTGGGCTCTGCGCGACTACCTCGGGGCGGTTCGCAACTTTATTGACCGACCGGAGGAGCAAATTCGCAACTTTATTGTTTAGTTCGCAAGTTTATTGTCACGAACCATTCGCACCGTGTTTGTACACCGGGTAGGCGGGCGTTCGCAACCATCATTTTGTACTAGATAGTTCACGCGGTGAAGTGGGCGGAGCACGCTCCGCCGGACGCCGGTCTTTGCGGGACCGGCCGGCACCGCGCTTTGACCACTGAGCGCCCTACGCGCGGCTCCGTTTTCGCGAGCCTTTGCCCGCGCGCTTCTCCGCCGTTGCCGCCATACGCTGCCGCGCGACCTCGCGCACGGCTTCGATAAAGGCCCGGCCCACCGGCGACGGCTGCGTATCCGAGCGCCGGATCAAGCCGACCGGCTCGCCGGTTCCAGCGAACGGCAATGGCAAACGCACCAGCATGCCGTGCGCGAGCTCATACTCGACGGCGCTCAGCGGCACGAACCACACCGCGCCGTTTTCCAGCGTCAAAGCCCGGCCCGTGGAGACCGACAGCACTTCGACGAACGACGACAAAGGCGGCACGCCCCACGCACTCAACAAACTCTCCGCCGATTGCCGGATCAACGTGCCGAAGGGCGGCAGCACAACGGGAAAATCTTCCAGCGATGCGGCCGGCAAACCCGCACCGGACGCCAGCGGATGCCCCGAGCGCACCACCGCGATCAAGGGCTCGCTGAATAATTGCTCGAAACTGAGCCCCACCATGCGCTCCGGATCGGCCAGGCGCCCGATTGCAAATTCGATCGTGCCCGCTTTGAGGCGCTCGAGCAATTCAGGGTTGGCGCCAGTCGCCAGACGCACAATCACGCGCGGCCAAAGCACGGCGAACTGCTTCAGCGCCGGCGGCATCAACGCTGCCGCAACCGTGGGCAAGATGCCGATCTCCAGCGTGGCCGCGGCCGCGCCTTCCGCCCGCGCGAGCAGGTCGACGCCCTGCCGCAGCGCGCTCACGCAGGCACTGGCGTGCGGCATGAAAAGCTGCCCCTCGCGGGTCGGCACAGCGCCGTGGCGGCCGCGCTCGAACAGCTTCACGCCAAGAATGCCCTCGAGTTCGGCCACTGTCTTGGAGACCGCGGGCTGTGTGATCGACAGGCTGTCAGCCGCCCGCTGGACGCTGCCGAACTGCGCGACGGCCAGAAAACACTGAAGATGACGGAATTTGACGCGGCTGTCCGCGAGACTGCGTTGCATAACGGAAGGTTATACGAAAAGGGCGAAAACGTCATTTTTCATAACCTTCCGGGTTGGTTAAAGTCCTTCCATCACGTCGTATCCCACAATTCCTCGAAGGAGACACTGATGGACGATTCCCTTCTCAGCGCGCGCGATTTCGCGTCCCACCCCGCTTATATCTATCCCGGCTACGGTTCGTCGGTTAAACGCGGCCCGACGCGCCCGCTGATTCCGCTGAAGGAAAAGCTGCGCGACCAGCACGTGCCGGTCTATGGCACGGAAGACCTCGGCGAACTCGACCACGATCTCACGCGCAACGCCGTGCGCAACGGCGAGCCGCTTGGCGAACGCATCATCGTGACGGGCCGTGTGCTCGACGAAGGCGGCCGCCCGGTGCGCAATACCCTGGTCGAAATCTGGCAGGCCAACGCCGCCGGCCGCTACGTGCACAAGGCCGACCAGCACGACGCGCCGCTCGACCCGAACTTTCTCGGCGCGGGCCGCTGCATCACCGATAACGACGGCCGCTATCGCTTCCTGACGATCAAGCCGGGCGCGTACCCATGGGGCAATCATCCGAATGCGTGGCGCCCGAACCATATCCACTTCTCGCTGTTCGGCGACCATTTCGGCTCGCGCCTCGTCACGCAGATGTATTTCCCCGGCGACCCGCTGCTCGCCTTCGACCCGATTTTCCAGGGCACGCCGGAGCATGCGCGTGACCGTCTGATCGCGAACTTCTCGCTGGATACCACGCAAGAGGCCTATGCGCTCGGCTACGACTTCGACATCGTGCTGCGCGGCCGCAACGAAACGCCGATGGAGCGCTAAGCCATGACTACTCTCAAGCAAACGCCTTCGCAAACCGTTGGGCCCTACTTCGCGTACGGTCTGTGCCCGCAGCAATACGATTTCGACTTCAAGAGCCTGTTCACGCCCGTTCTGGCAGATCGCGAGGCGGCCGGCGAGCACATTACGATCGTCGGCCAGGTGTTCGACGGCGACGGCAAGGTGATCGGCGATGCGATGCTCGAAGTCTCGCAAGTGGACGCGAATGGCCACTACCCGGAATCGCGCGAAGAAGTTCTGAAGACCGGTTTTCGCGGCTTTGCGCGCGTCGGCACCGGCACGGATGCGCACAAGCGCTTTGTCGTGGAAACGGTGAAACCCGGCCGTGCCAGCCCGGACGAAGCACCGCATCTGAAGGTAACGCTGACGATGCGCGGCATGCTGTTGCACACGTTCACGCGCGTCTATTTCGAGGACGAAGCCGCGGCCAACGAGAAAGACCCCGTGCTGGCAGCGGTTCCAGCGGACCGGCGCGGCACGCTGATCGCGCGCCGCGAGCCGAATGTGGCTAACGTGTATCGCTTCGACATCCACATGCAGGGCGATAGGGAAACCGTATTCTTCGACCTGTGATGCGGTTTTTCTATACTTTCATATAGCTTTCACATACACTGGATCATGATCCGTCTTGCGACTGGATCGCGAAACTCCGAGTTAGTTGTTAAGCCCGCCTTGTGCGGGCTTTTTTTTCGGCTTTGTGTTTGCAGCAGCTCGCCCATCAGTTGGGACATCGAAGCAATTGGACACCCCACTCAACAGCGGAAATGTTCGATGTTCTGTCCGGCGTACGTGGCGCGCTTGAGCCAGTCCGGCTTCTCGCCACGACCGTCCCACGTATTTCCGTAGGCGTCGCGGTACATGATCACCGGAGCCGCGGCTGCGTCGGCTTCGATCGACTCGGCGAGCGCTTCCAGCGTAATGCCATATTCGTCCATGCGGCGGCGGATCCAGACGACCAGGCGCTCACGCGCATTCCCGTCGAAGTCGAACGACCGTTGTTCTTCTCGCTTTTTCATAACGTATCGGTATCGCGGCTAATCAAGCTCGCGTTGGAACCAACAAAGATATTGTTAAATAACTCGAAGCCTATGCGTAATTCAGACGGCTCGAATGCAAATCGGACTCACGACACGTCTCCTGATGCGGAGCGATTCGCACCTGGAAAACATGCCCGGTCAATCTTGGATAATGGGGGGATTCGCCAGCAACCGGATCGAACAGCGCCCGGCGCGCGTGGTTCGCCCCGTGCCCCGAGGCTGCTTCAGCGTATGGAAAGTCATTCTAGCATTCAAGCTCTTTTGCTTGACGTAACGGATTGTTGTCTACAGTGCCGGACTTTTCATTTAGCATTGGACACCTTAGCGCATAGGAGACACACGACATGCCCGCCTCAACCGCCATTATCACTATCCTCGCCGCGCTCCTGCTGGGCGCCATGAGTCCGGGGCCGAGCTTCGTCATTGTCGCGCGCAACTCGATCGGACTATCGCGCGGCGACGGTCTCGCCACTGCGCTCGGCATGGGCATTGGTGGCGTGTTCTTTAGCGGTATCGCGTTACTCGGGCTCTATACGCTGCTGGCCACCGTCGAGTGGCTCTACATTGGCCTGAAGGTGGCGGGCGGTCTCTACCTGATCTACCTTGCGTCGAAAATCTGGCGCGGCGCCGCCAAACCACTCGCATTCGACGCGGCACAAGCCGCCTCGACCAATGCGCGCAAATCGTTCTGGATCGGCCTGAGCACGCAACTCAGCAACCCGAAAACGGCTGTCTACTACGGCAGCATCTTCGCGGCCCTGCTCCCGCAACATCCGCCGCTGTGGTGCTACTTTGCGTTGCCGCCGGCCATCTTCACTATCGAAGCGGGCTGGTACACGATCGTGGCACTGTGCTTTTCGAGCAAGCGTCCCCGCGAAGTCTATCTGCAATGGAAGGCCTGGATCGATCGCGTCGCCGCAAGCGCGGTGGCCGCGCTTGGATTGCGCTTGATTCTGACTGCACATAAAGTGGGTATCTGAAGTCCCGCTGCCACCTGGAATACCTTGGAAGGCTTGCCGTGGCACGGCAAGCCTAAACCAGGGCCGTATCTGCATGTGCGCGGCGCACGCAAACCGCCGCCTTCCCAAAAACAGTTACAAGTTAATCGTTGACGCCAACACACCGTGGCGGTTATTGTTGTGTCCGACGTTCAAGAAGTCCGATTGCTGTTCATCAATGTCTCGCTCCCTCCAGCGGTATTCGTTGTCCTCTCCCTCCTTGACGCTTTCCCGCTCTCTCGCAGAGCACATCATTCTATTTTTATTCAAGGATTCTTCATGGATACCGGTATCGTTAAGTGGTTCAACGACAGCAAAGGCTTTGGCTTCATCACCCCGGACAAGGGCGGCGACGACCTGTTCGCGCACTTCTCCGAAATCGGCGGCAATGGCTTCAAGACGCTGGCTGAGGGTCAGAAGGTGAGCTTCGATACGAAGCAAGGCCCGAAGGGTCTGCAAGCGGCTAACATCAAGCCGCTGTAAGTTTGAAGGGCTCGGTGTCCGGCAACGGACACCGGGTTGCAGCGACATCCTCGCGGAGCGTTGTCTCCCACAGTTGGCGCAATCGCTTTTTAGCCGCGTTTTCTTCGAGCGGCTTGCCTAAGCGCCAAACGCCTCGTTGCACCTCATTCTCCCCTCCGGCTTCAACGCCCCATTTTTAGCTTTCCGACTGCGTCAGGATTCGGCTCGCAATGGCCTGAATCAGCTTGTCCGCGCGACTCGTGCAAGGGTCCGCAAGGCAGCTGCGCACTCGAACATCATTAAAATATAAAATGCAAAACAAACCTGTTCACTATTACAACGGCTATGCCGTCAAACCCTCGGCGCATCGTTTGCCCGATGGTACTTTTTCCTCCAACCTGCTGCTCGAACGCGCCAACAGCGCGCGCACCGAAGGGCACTACCAGTTCTACTCGCTCGACTACTTCACGAACGAAGAGCAGGCTTTGCAGCACTCGGCGCATTGGGCCCGGGACTGGGTCGATACGCGCGGTTGAGCGCGCATCGCGCCTTATGTCATAGCGGCAGTGGCGCGCGCTGCGCGCGCTACGATTTTCCTTCTGCCTTGAGCCGCGCGCGTAGTTCGAATTTCTGAATTTTTCCCGTCGACGTCTTCGGCAATTCGCCGAAGCGCACCGCTTTCGGCAGCTTGTATCCGGCAAGAAACTGCCGGCAATGCGCGATGATCTCTTCGGCGCTCACCTGGGCGCCTTCCCTGAGTTCGACGAAGGCGCAGGGCACCTCGCCCCATTTCGGATCGTCCATCGCCACCACGGCGGCCACCGACACCGCGGGGTGCCGGTACAGCGCGTCTTCGACTTCAATGCTCGAAATGTTCTCGCCGCCTGAAATGATGATGTCCTTGCTGCGATCGCGAATGCGGATATAGCCGTCGGGCATCCGCACGCCGAGATCGCCGGTATGAAACCAGCCGCCCGCGAAGGTGGCTTCCGTGGCGCGCGCGTTCTTCAGATAGCCCTTCATGCAGATGTTGCCGCGGAACATGATCTCGCCGATGGCCTCGCCGTCGTCCGGCACGGGTGCGAGCGTGTTCGGGTCGAGCACCGTCACCGCCGCCTGGAGGTGATAGCGCACGCCTTGCCGCGCGTTCAGCTCGGCGCGTGCGTTGTCATCGAGCGCCTCCCACGCTTCCTGCTTAGCGCAGACCGCCGCCGGGCCGTAGGTTTCGGTGAGTCCGTACACGTGGGTCAGGTCGAAGCCGATCTCTTTCATCTTCGCAATCACCGCGGATGGCGGCGCCGCGCCCGCAACCATGGTCGACACGCGATGCGTGATGCCCTCGCGCCATTCGGCCGGCGCGTTCGCGAGCGCGCTCTGCACAATCGGCGCGCCGCAGTAGTGCGTGATGCCTTCGCGGCGAATCAGGTCGAACACGGTCTTCGCGTCGAATTTGCGCAGACAGACGTTGACGCCGGCACGCGCGGCAACCGTCCACGGAAAGCACCAGCCGTTGCAATGGAATAGCGGCAGGGTCCAGAGGTAGACCGCGTGCTTGGGCATATCCCATTCGAGGATGTTGCTGAGTGCATTCAGATACGCGCCGCGATGATGGTAGACCACACCCTTCGGATCGCCAGTCGTGCCCGAGGTGTAGTTCAGCGCAATGGCGTCCCACTCGTCGGCCGGCGTGGTCCATGCGAATTCCGGGTCGCCGGATTGCAGGAACGCTTCGTAGTCCGTCGCGGTCGTAAATTGACCAGCGTCGGCAGGCATCGCGTCCGCCACGCTGATCACGCGCAGATCCGGGAATTCCAGCGCGGCGCGATGCGCGAACTCGCCATATTCCGTATCGACGATCAGCGCCTTCGCCTCGCCGTGGCGCAGCATGAACAATAGCGACGACACGTCGAGCCGCGTATTCAGCGTATTGAGCACCGCGCCGGCCATCGGCACGCCGAAGTGCGCTTCTATCATTGGAGGAATATTGGGCAGCAGGGCGGCGACCGTATCGCCGCGCTCGACGCCCGCCGCGCGCAATGCACTGGCCAAACGCCGCGCGCGCTCAAAGGTCTCGCGCCAGTTGCGGCGAATTTCCCCATGGACGACCGCCGGCCGCTCGCCGTAAACTTGCGCGGCACGCACGATGAAATCGATTGGCGTTAGCGGAACATAGTTGGCCTCACGGCGCTCGAGGCCTTCTTCGAACATGTGCTTCATCGCATCGTCTCCTAAGGCGCCGACGGCGCCGTCGATTATTCTGATTGATGAACTAGCCTATCAAGCGTCATGGTGAACTGTCTGTCATTCAAATGACAGTGTGGCGTGCCCGGACGCTTTTATACGCACCTGAGCTCCCCTGAACCCGCCCACGCCCTGCAAGCCGCCCATGAACGACGCCCCGCCCACCGCCCCCGCAAACGCCCGCCCGCACAGGCCGGAGCGGGTCGCGCGTACCGACCTGGCACAGTTGTTCGGCACCTGCGCGTGGTTTCGGGCGCTCGCCGCCGAGCATCAGGCGATGGTGCTGGCGAGCGCGCACGCGGAACATCTGGAAGGCGGGGCGTGGATCGCGCGCCGCCAGGAACCGTCGGACTACTGGATCGGCGTGCATTCCGGCCTCATCAAACTGGCCATCTATAGCGCCTCGGGCCGCAGTTGCACGCTGTCCGGCGTGCCGCACGGCGGGTGGTTCGGTGAAGGCAGCGTGATCAAGCGCGAACTGCGCAAATACGACGTTGCGGCGATTCAGCCTTCGCTCGTCATGTTCGTGCCGTCGGACACGTTCCATGCTTTGCTCGAGTCGAGCCTGCCGTTCACCGGCTTCGTGATCCGGCAACTGAACAATCGCATGGGGGAATTCATCGCGTCGATTCAGAATAGCCGATTGCTGGACGTCGACGCGCGAGTCGCGCAGTCGCTCGCGCAACTGTTCAACGCGGATCTCTATCCGGACACGGGGCGCACGCTCGCGATTTCCCAGGAAGAAGTCGGCCTGCTGGCGGGTGTGTCACGCCAGCGGATCAATCAGGCGCTGCAAAACCTCGAGCGGCTGCAAATTCTGCGCCTCTCATACAACCAGATCGACGTGCTCGATCTCGAACGCCTGGGCGCGTTCGGCCGGGAGCAGATCTAGCCGCTGAGAATGATCGACCTAAACGGCGCGCGCATCGCTCCTACGCGTGATGGGACGCTCCAGCATCGCATCTGTGCCAAACAGCGCTAAGGCGATGCTGGCCAGCACGCCTGACTTCTTCCAGCGCAGGTAATAGCGGTGTGCCGTTTGATACGGCGCATACCGCTCAGGCATCGCGCTCCAGGGCGCGCGTGCGTGCAACACCCACATCACGCTATTCATCACCCAGCGGATATCGATGCTGGGACGGCCGCGCCGCGGGCCGCGCTCCTGCATTTCGGGCAGTAGCGGCGCGATGCAATGCCATTGCTCATCGGTCAGATCGCGAATGGGCGGCGAGTGAGGCGAGGGATTCGAAGCGGGAATATTCATGCAGTGAACTTGCACACTTGCCGCGCTCCTTGCTGGCAACGCGAGACAGGGTCGATCAATCAATGAATTTCAGACTAACCCAAGCACGCTTTCGCGAAGGTTAACTCTTGTTAGAAGAAGTCTCCCGCAGCGAAATCCGCGCGCATAAAAAAAGGTGCCGCGAGCGGCACCTTTTTGCACTGCAACCAGCTTCTGTTAAAGCTTAGAAGCGGTGACGCAGACCGACCGTAGCAGCCGTCTGGTTCTTCGACGACGACGGCAGTTGCGTGTTGTCGCCGCTGTAGATCGAAGCGACACCGCCGTCGCCCATTGCGTGCTGGTACACGGCTTGAGCGTAAATGTCGGTGCGACGCGACAGCGAGTAGTCAGCTTGCAGGCCGATCTGGTGGTAACGGGTCTTCATGTCGTTGCCGTCAGCATTGACGCCGTAGCCACGTGCGTCGGTGAACGTGTAAGCAACGCCCAGCGCCATAGCCGGCGTCAGGTTGTACTTGCCGTTGACTTCGTAGTTGTTCGAACGGCCTTGACGCTGACCAACTGCTGCGCCAACCAGGTTGTCGATGCGCGACTGCGTGAATGCAGCACCGACGGTAGCCGGACCGAACGAGTACGATGCAGCTGCGCCGAACTCACGTTGACGGAAGTTGCCCGTAATAACGCCCGAGGTGTTAGCCAGCACGCCGTCCGACGCACCGCTCGTGTTCGAAGCCGGGTTGTTCTGCTGTGCGTAAGCCGCGCCCAGCTTCAGGCCTTGCCACTGGTATGCAGCACCAACGCTGTATTCGCGGTTGTTTGCGAATGCACCAGCCTGGTTCGAGAAGCCGTACGTGCCGCCGAACGTGAAGCCAGCGTAGTTAGCGCTCGAGTACTTGATCGAGTTGTTGACTGCGTAGCCGCCGTTCGTGCTCAGGTTGTCGTTGTTGAACGGGTGCGCGAAGTACGTGCCGCCCCAGCTGCCCGTTGCGGTCAGCGGTGCCAGGTAGTCTTGAGCTGCGTCGTATTGACGGCCCAGCGTGACCGTACCGAATTGCGCGCTCGACAGACCGACGAACGCTTGACGGTTGAACATGCCGTTGTTGTTAGCGAACTTGCCGTTGTTGATGTTGAAGCCGCTTTCCAACGTGAAGATTGCCTTCAGACCGCCGCCCAGATCTTCCGAACCGCGCAGGCCGAACATGCTTTGATTGATGCCGCCGCTACCTTCTGCCCACTTTGCATTGTGGTTGACGTTGCTCGTGTACGTCAGGCCCGCATCCAGCAGACCGTACAGGGTCACGCTGCTTTGTGCGTGTGCGACGGAAGCGAACGATGCGGCAGCCGCAACGACGATGAGACTCTTTTTCATGCGTGGTACTCCTGTTCGATAAATTTACGCGGGGAGCGGGACTTGCCTCAACAGCGCATGCATCACACACGCCGCCGCCCTGATTGCTGAACCGCATTGGCTCAGCCGGGCACCCTTGAAACGAAGCGTGAGTGTAGGGGGACACCCTGGCACCAACGCCCGCAATTCACGCAACAGGATTTTTCGGAATCAGCAACAATCCACCGACCCCTGACCTTAAGTCTTTGTTTTTCCAACATTTACTTCAAGATCAAGCAGATGTCACACCTGCTCTGAACACAAGTATTTTGCAACTCTCCAATATTGTCAGTTGTATGCATGCAACAGCGTTTTAATACGCTTGACGTAATCGGGTCGGAACTACTAACAATTTGAAACATTTGATCGCTCGAAAATTAGTCAATTGAATAAGTTCACACCGACGTGGAGTAAATTTATTTTAGAAATTCTGGAACTTAATTTGATTAATGTTGTCAACTTTTCGCTGCGGCATTAATCATTCTCAACACGCCATCAAAGAATGCCGCCAATGAATATGATCATTGCGGTCCGTCGCGGCGTGAATGACTTTAATAATTGGCTTCAACGTCGCGCGTCACCGCGGTCGGGCCAAACCGCACGCCTGCCTTGCGCGCAAAGGCCACGGCAGGACGCGCACGGCGAATACCTCGTTGCGAGAGGCATGCCGATAAAAATATCGCCGTCAGGCGGTCTCATGGGATGCGCGTTACGGCCCGATTCGGTCCGCGGCTGCATAGCGAATATCGCGTGCCATTAGGGGAAGCCTTCAGCACGGGCGTTGTCCGGTGGTGAACTGCGGCGCCGGCCGCCGCGTGACATGGCCCGTGCTGAAAGCGGACGGCGAAAAATCAAACAGCCTTCCGTATTTAGATGACGGCACGGCTATTCCTCTTTTCACTCGGAGTTTCCCTAATATCCGGCGACCTCGGCTTCGTAGTTAGCCGTGCAGTCGCTGGAGCGCCTGCCCATGCCAGGTAGAAGCGTCTGGCGCGAGCGGATCGGTCGCCCTCACGGCGATCAACCCGCCTGAGCTAGAAACAGTCGGATTTCCTCGGTAAGCCAGTCGCGCAGTGCGCACACCTTAGGATCGTTCCTGCTGCCAATGCGATAGACGAGGTCATGGCCGCGCTCAGCCTTGAGGCGAAACTGTGGAAACGGAGCCACCAGACGTCCGGCTGCGATGTCATCCGCGACGATCACGCTGCGCCCGAGCGCCACGCCTTCGCCGCGGATTGCTGCCTCGATCGCCATGCTCCCGTGACTATAGGTCGGACCGCGAGCGCTACGAATGCCGTGTACTCCCGCCAGCGCAACCCATTGCTCCCAGTTGGCCAGCATGCGGTCCTCGTGCAGCAAGGTACAGCCAGCGAGGCTCGCCACGGACGACAAGCCGCCCATTTTCGCCTGATACCCGGGACTGCAAACCGGCGTCACCGTCTCTTCCAGAATCCGCTCGGCAAGGACACGCGGATAGCGGCCGCTCCCGTAGCGAATGGCCACATCCACTTCGCCGTCGTTCAGATCGACATAGGTGTCGGTCACGTCGAGGTGAACGTCGAGCTCAGGGTGAAGCGCCTTCAGCCGATGCAGTCGCGGGGCGAGCCACTTGTTCGCAAAGGACACGCTAGCGTTGATTTTCAGGCGTGCCACGGGTTCGTGAGCACGCAGACGTTCGGACTCCTTCGTCAATTCTCCCAGCACGCGGGTAACGGCCAGCAGGAACTCGGCGCCCGCTTCGGTCAGCACGATGCGCCGGGTCAGACGCTGAAACAGCGCGACGCCAAGATGGCCCTCGAGCGTCTTGATGTGCCGGCTCACCGCGCCGTGGGTGACGTGCAGTTCCTCGGCAGCCAGCGTCATGCTCAACAGCCGTCCGGTTGCCTCGAAGGCACGCAGCGTTTGCAAAGGAGGGAGGCGGTCGAACACAGTCGAAACACGTGTGAGTTGTACTCACGCATTATATGACGACAAATGGTTTGTCAGCCGCCGTGGCAGCCGTCAAGATTTGCTGGCAGCCGCGAGGTGCCAGTCGCAGGAATGCGTGGGGTGGCACTTCAATTTTGTTTGCGGCGGGAATCTCATTGCCATTCTTTGTGGTGCTCCTCCGATCATGGATCTTCTAGTTTTCAAACTTGTCTTTACGCCGCTGTTGCTATTGGGTGCGAGTATCGCCGCTCGCCGTTGGGGCGAAGCGATCGGCGGGTTTCTGGTGGGGTTGCCGCTCACGTCGGGGCCGATCTCGGTGTTCCTGACACTGGAACATGGACCCGCGTTCGCGGCTCAGGCCACGGCAGGCTCGCTTGTCGCAACGATATCGCAGGCGGCTTTCTGCTTTGCCTATTGCAGACTGGCGCCGCGCGGATGGTTGGTGGCCCTGGCTGGCGGCAGCGCGACGTTCGCCGTCGTCGCGAGCCTGCTGCAATGGAGCGAGCTATCGCAAGCGGGGCTCTTTCTCATTGCCATCCTGGCCGCTACGCTCGTGCTCAATCTCATTCCCAGCGGTACAACCAGAACCAGCAAACTCAATCCGCCGTGGTGGGATTTGCCTTCGCGTATGACGCTGATTGCCGGCCTCGTGATTGGCGTCACACTGATCGCGCCTTACGTGGGACCGGAAGCGAGTGGCGTGTTCGCGTCGTTCCCGTTCATGGCAATCATTCTTGCGGTGTTTGCTCACCGCATGATCGGCCATGAAGCGGCGCAGCAGTTGATCCGCGGCATGGTGGCGGCACTTCCTGGCTTTGCGGCGTTTTTCTATGTGCTAAGCCTGACGTTGCCGCGGCTTCACACGTTTGCCGCGTACGGTTGCGCGATTCTCTGCACGCTCGCAATACACGCCGTCTCTTTGTACCGGATGCGGCTCCCGGCCCCCTTGCCCGCAGCAGAGTAGCCAGAGGCAATGGACGCGCCGGGGCGTCATTTGCCACGCGTTACAGACACCAGCTTTTTCACCCGCCGCGCCATGTTCACGATTACGCCGTCGGACTTGTGCACAGGCGCTCGCCTGTGCGGCATCTGCTGAACGTCATGCCAGTCTTCTTGCAGCGCGCGCGCGTGATCGGCGGGGTTGAATGGCCATTCGACGACCACCGCTCGCAAGACTGCCGCGCGCTGGCCCATCTCGGCACCGTCTATATAAGCGTTGATCGCCAACGCCTCGCGCTCAGCCGCTCGCTGGGAATCGACAGCAATGAAGTCGTTGAGTCCTTCGATATGGACGCACCATAACTGTTCGCTCACGTCCTGTCTCCGTATATCACGCGTAACCGCTCCCACTTCAAGTCAGAAAAGCAGGGGCCTTGCGTGGCTTCACTGAACTTCACGTCGTTGTGCTCGCCGTTCCATTCCATGACCTGAACGTTTTCATCGGCATCGACGGTCACATCCCATCCAATACAACGGGCAAAAGGAATCTTCTGATGCAGGCCGAGGACCATCGCAAAACATTGTGCAAATGCGGGGATTTTCACGCCCGAGAAGCGGACCCCGGAATCGGGATGCACCTCCGTCGCCGCCCAGTCGTTCAGGTAGCCCTCACGAGCCAGTTCGCCGGTAGTCAGATCAACCGGCACGCAGATGTCATGATCGCTCTGCACGTGCGTGTCGTCCGCTCTTCCCAGCCGAAAGAAACAGGCTCGGATAGAGATGCGGCCGGCGTCGTCCACAACCGTCGTAAAGCGCAACGTGGCTACTGCCTTTGACGCAAAGGCGTCAAAGGCGTGGTGCTGCGTGATGAATCTCTGAATCACCCCATTGCCAAGCGATTTGATAGTTTCGCGGTCGAAATTCCCTTTGCTAAAGATGTAGACACCTTTGCCCTGCCCCGAGCCGTCCAGCTTGAACACTATTCTGTCGCACTGCCCGAACACGAAGCTCTCGAACTCACGCTCTGGAATCACAATGCGTTCGTCCGTGAAAAACAGGCCGTTGGCAAAATACGCGATATCCGGAAATACATCGCTGCCGAAGATCAGCCGCGACATCGACTTCAGGTCGGACAACTTGCCGTAACGCCCCTTCATGCTGGGCACCACCACGCTCCCGTAGTAGTTGTCGGGGATCCAGCCCTCCTTGAACGCTCCACTGAACGCCGCATAGACGCGAAGCCACGGCGCGTAGATAGTGCTTCCGAACACATCGCGCGCGTAGGTATCGGCCAGCTTCAGATTTTCCGGATCGGCCCTGCCGTTCTGCTTCTCCAGACATTGCAGGACTCGCTCGGCCTGGGCACGATGATTCCGGTGAAACTTGAATTGCCCAGCCCGTTTTAGCGACCGTCTGACTGCGTGCTCAACATCGAATGACATCATCTCCCCCCTGCGACTATGGCAGCAGATTCCAATGCGCTGCTCGCTGTACCGTAATACTGAGGCCTCGATCTAAGCTTAATAAGCGTTAGGATGATGGAGCCCCTTGAATACGGTCGCTAATATGATCTTTACGTCGAGTCTGAATGACCAGTTCCGGAGGTAATAGAGATCATGCGCGACACGGCCTTCCATCTTTTCGATGCGATCGGTCTCGCCACGAAAGCCGTTGATCTGAGCCCATCCGGTAATGCCAGGTTTGATGCGGTAACGATGAATGTAGCCGGAGACAATGTTCTGGTAGAGATCGTCGTGTTCAAGCGCATGAGGCCGCGGTCCCACCACAGACATATCTCCCCGCAGCACGTTGAAGAACTGCGGCAGTTCATCAAGGCTCGTGCGGCGAAGGAATCCCCCCACTTTGGTGATACGCCGGTCGCCGCGCGTCGCCTGCTCGAGCACGCCGTGCTGCTGTTTATGCAGACGCATGGTGCGAAACTTGAAGATCGTGAAGACGCGCCCATCCGCGCCTTTGCGGCGCTGTTTAAAGAATACCGGTCCGGGTGAACTCAGCTTGACCGCAATTGCACAAACCAGCAGGACAGGCGACACCGCGATCAGCGCGCCAAGTGCAAATAGACGGTCAAACAATTCCTTCTGCACCAATGCATTGGGCGGCAACGGCGACGCGGCCAGATTGATGGCCGGCACACCCAGCAGATCCGTGACACTTCCTTCAAACAGAGCCAGTGTACGCACGTCGGGCATAAAGCGAATGTTGATCAGATCATTGCGAAACTCGTTGACCAGCTTGAGTATCGTCCGCTCCTCGGTGAGTGGCAACGCCAGCCACACTTCGCCAATGTGCTGTTCACGAACATATCGAGCAAAGCTTGCATGCTCCTCAAAGACACGCACCGCTGTCGTGGTAACTGCCGTGGTGTCGGACCGCACCTTATACAGCGCGTTGGGGCGAAAGCCGGCGGCCGGATTTATCTCCATCTTGCGAATGATCTCATCGCAATGGTCGCCGCACGCCGCCATGGCTACCTGCTGCAAATTCAGGCCGGCGTTACGCGCCCGGCCGAGCAGCGCGTGCGTGACCATGCGGCAGGCAATCATCAACCCTCCGGATAGTCCTGTCCAATATACAAACCAGAGACGCGAAACGAAGTCGATACGATGCAGCGAGAACATTAGCGCCATCGCACACGCCTGAACGATCAACCAGCCGAGAGCGACTTGCCCGGTCAACACCCTTTTGGACCGTCCGCGCCATGATTCGTACACACCGACTGCCGGAAACACAGCCAACGAAAACGCTGCAGCGAAAGCCACGAACGCAAAATAGAACCCCCGTTGAGAGGCATCGTCGAAGCGAATCCTGGAGGCCACCAGTGCGCCGGCCAGGATCATCGCCACGTCGAACAGTCTTGCCATCAGGCCCGTAATCAATCGCATCGCAGCCCCCTGGAGCATGCGCCGGTTAGCCGGCGCTGATTTAGCCGCAACGTCCGTACTGATCGTCAAATCTGACGATGTCGTCTTCGCCGAGATACGTACCCGATTGCACCTCGATAATCTGAAGCGGAACGCAGCCAGGATTTTCCAGACGATGGCGTATGCCAAGCGGAATGTAGGTCGACTCGTTTTCGCCGAGAAGGAATTGCTCCTCCCCACGCGTGACCATGGCTGTGCCGCTCACGACGACCCAATGCTCCGCGCGGTGGTGATGCATCTGCAACGACAGGCGTGCGCCTGGCATCACGACGATTCGCTTCACCTGGAAACGGTCACCATGATCGATCGAATCGTAGAAACCCCACGGTCTGCGGACTTTTCTATGCGCGTCGGCTTCCGGCGACTTTTCGCGCTTGATGCGCGAAACCAGTCCCTTGATGTCCTGCACGTGCGAGCGGTCTACGACCAGCACGGCATCGTCGGTATCGACTACGATCGTGTTGTTCGTGCCGACACATGCAACCAGCCTGCCGCCCTGCGAGCGTGCGTAAGTGGCGGTTGCGCCTTCGAACAGAACACGCCCGTTCGAAGCATTGCCGCACTCGTCCTTTTCCATCGCCTGCCAGACCGCATCCCACGAACCGAGATCCGACCAGCCCGCTTCAAGCGGCACGACGATGGCGCTGAATGGCGAATCGGGCTTGCCCACCTGCTCCATCACTGCGTAATCGATCGAATCGGATGGCGAACGAAGGAAGTCTGCGGCCTCGGGAATGACGCATTCATCCGTTTTCTTGGCGCCCCGATATGCTTCGACACACGCGGCGTGCATCTCCGGCTGGAACCGCTCGATCACGGCGAGCCAGACGGAGGAACGAATCACGAACATGCCGCTGTTCCACCAGTAGTTGCCGGAGTTGACATATTGCGCAGCGAGTTCCGCCGCTGGCTTCTCGACAAAACGCTCGATGCGGCGCGCGCCATCCGGAGACGCGTCACCCAGGCGGATATAACCGAATCCTGTATCGGCATGATCGGGTGGAATACCCAGCGTGGCAATCTCCCCCTTCAACGCATGACGTGCGGCAATTTCGATCGACTGGTGAAGCGCATCAAGATTCGCAATCGCGTGGTCCGCGGGCATGGCGACCAGGATGGCATCCTGCCCATCCTCGCACGCCGCCAGTGCGGCAAGCGTGAGTGCGGGCGCCGTGTCACGACGAGCGGGTTCGACGATGATGCGTGCATTCACCCCAATTTCCCGAGCCTGCTCGTAAGTCGCAAAGTAGTGTTCCGCCCCGCATACGATGAGAGGATCCGCCGCGATCTCCCATGTCGTGCTGAAACCTGCCATACGTCCCATGGTGGCCTGTAGCAGTGTCTGGTTGCCGATCACGTCGATCAACTGTTTCGGAAACTGCTCGCGTGACACCGGCCACAGGCGAGTACCCGATCCGCCGGCGAGAATCACCTGTACAAGTGGGGGATAGTCCGCGACAACCTGATCTGCCACTTCGTTATCCGTCTGGTCAGCAACTACCGTAACCTTGCTCATTTAAAGCTCCTTTACATTGAAGCCAGGCGGCGAGTAAAAATCTCACGTCCGTGCAATATGCATTGCACTTTCGATTGCACCGTTGGCTGCTTGTGTGATCAATGACAGGACAACCGTGTCAGGCCGACAAAGCCAACCATTCAGTTCACGGTTACTGAGGCGCACGCGCCGTGCCACGAATGCTGGCTCGACGCGCAAAGCGTGGACAGATAGCGGTTCGATCGCAGCGGCGTAGCGTTCAACAGCAACCACGCGCATCGGCGTTCTACCGGCAAGCTGGTGCCACAGAGCAGTACTTGATGAGTTCCATCATAGTCACGACTACGCTGCACCACAGCATTTCTGGCGCGAACCGTTGAGGTTTTGGCTCTGATCGTTAGAGTTCCTTTTCTCAAGCGAACTAAACAGGCGCGATTTCCATGCTTGACGAAATACGCAGGTTGGAGATTCACTCATAACCGTGGTACCGTTCACGTGAACGAGTTGATGCTTTGCTGTAAAAGACAAAGCATCCATTTCCTCTGTTGTCCGTAATATGCTGGTTTTTGGCGTCCAGTTCCATGTTCCGCCTGCGAACGTGGATTGGTCTTCAACAAACTGTGCGCCATCCGCTTATCTGGAGCCGCAATGGCTTATATATCTCTATTCGCACTATTCCTGACGGTCACCAATCTGGTGCCCGTGAGTGCGGCTGGGTTGGTCCCTCTCGTCTTTCTTCCCTGGCGATTTTTTGGACGCACCTACCCTGCATTTATGATGCCGCTTACCGCGTTTACCGTTCTCGTGGTGGTCTCAACGCTGCTCTATGATCCCGGGTCGTTCCTGGAATTTGATTTCTATCGGCGCGACGGCAATTTTTTCATCTCCTATGCACCCATTTTTGCCGGTTGCCTGTATACGCACCGCTGGGATCTGAATAAAGTTCTTCGCATGTTCTTTGTGTACGCGGTACTGATCAACCTGCCGCCTTACGCGTACTACATCATCCACAACGGCTTATTCAGCATCTTCGCGCACGCCGACGACAGTTTCGGCAGCTATTTCATCGCGCGCAACGCAGCGGGCGGCTTCTTCGCCATGCTGTTCTGTTTGGGGGTCGCATGCTATCTGCAGAGGCGCAGCAAGCTGCTGCTGGCTCTGCTCGTTGTCAATGCGCTCATGCTGTTTTCCACCTATAGCCGAGGCTCTCTGCTGGGCACGCTTGTCGTCCTGCCCTACCTCTACTTCGGCCGAAAACGCTGGGTGCTGGCGACACTGATCGCCACCATTCTGCTGGGCTCCATCGCAATGGCGATCTACCATACGGATCCGCGAGTGGACTATATGGGCTACCCCTTCACCATCGAGAATCAGAACGCCAAGGTCGCCAATCTGGACATCCGCTATGAATGGCTATGGCCGCGGGCCCTCGCGTATTTCCAGCAGAGCCCAGTAGTGGGTCTCGGTTTCGGCTCTTTCGACGATCATATCGGCAGCGTGACTTCTTACTTCAATCTGTTGGGTGTGCCTTCGGACATGATCATCGAGCATAGCGACTCGCATGCTCACAATTCTTACCTGAATTTCCTCGCGGAGCTCGGCGTCACCGGTCTTGCCCTCATGCTGCTCTTCTACTGGAGGCTGATCGAATGGAGCAAACACGGCGCAGCCGCCGCTGCGCTATTTGGCGGCGGACAGAACTTCGCCGCGTTCAGGTTCGTGGAGATTTCATCGGTTTGCCTGCTGGTGATGGCCGCGACCGAACATCGCCTGGTCTCGCCATCGAATGTGCTGATCCTTGCTCTCGTTATTTCCTTGCTGCTGGCAGCGCGGTCGGTCAACACTGCCGCAATCGATTATCTTCAGCGAGGGGCAAACAGCGGATCCGCCGGCGCATTCCCGCTCATGACTCAACGTCAGCGGGATGACGTTGGTTGACGGGCAGCGGACCCATGGCAGGATACGGAAGAAAGTTTTCAAGGCCGCCATAGGGAAGCCGCGAGTCGACAAAGTCCGTGAGCGCGGCGCGGAAATTCTCCGAGGAGAAGCGCTCCGCGTTTCTACGGCATGCTCTGGGATCGAACAGACCGGCATTGCGTTCAAACTGGCTTACCGCGGCCAGTAGAGACTCCAGCGTCTGTTCACCAAAGAACACACCGGTTGGCCGCTCAAGCGGCAGTCCGACAACGGACTCGAGCGCACCGCCTCTGCCGAACGCGATGACCGGCGTACCGCATGCCTGGGCTTCCACTACCGAGATACCGAAATCCTCCTCCGCGGCAAACACAAACGCTCGAGCACGCCGCAAATGATCGATCAGCGCATCGAACGGCTGATGCCCCAGGAGTGTCACATTCTCGCCGGCCACAGCCTTGATCTTCTTCATCTCGGGACCATCGCCAATCACCACGAGCCGGCGCTCAGGCGTCTGTGAAAAGGCGCGCACGATCAGATCGATACGCTTATAGGGCACCATGCGCGACGCCGTCACGTAGTAGTTGTCTTTCTGCACGCACATCGTCATGTTTGCCAGATCGACGGGCGGATAAATGACGGTTGCATCACGCTGGTAGGTCTTTCTGATCCGCCGTGCGATGAACTGCGAATTCGCCAGAAGATGGTCCACGCCATTGGCCGAGCGCGAGTCCCATCCACGAATGTAGTGAAGCAGCACGCGCGCCATGATGGACTTGATACCAGTACTCAGATGGGCTTCGTTGAGATATTGATGCTGCAGGTCCCAGGCATAGCGAATGGGGGAATGGACGTAACTGATGTGGACCTGGTTCGGTCCGGTCAGCACGCCCTTCGCAACGGCGTGCGAACTGGATATCACCAGATCGTAGCCGGACAGATCGACTTGTTCGATCGCGAGCGGCATTAGCGGCAGGTATGCACGGTAGCGCTTGCGCGCCAAAGGCAACTTTTGAATAAAGGAGGTTCTGACGGATTTCCCCTTCACACAGTCGCGGTCCTCCAGAAAATCGACCACCGAGAAGATGTCCGCTTTCGGGAAACATTCGATGATATTTTTCAGAACCTTCTCCGCGCCGCCCGAAACCACCAGCCAATCGTGAACAATAGCAACCTTCACTTCGACCTCCCGTGAGATTTAAAGCTGACATCCTTCTTCTTCCACCGTCAGGTTCACTCGTCCTCTGCCGAACGCGTCTCGGGCCTGAACCCGCATGCCACCCGAACCATGCCCAACGCTCGCGTGCCTCCCGGCACGAGGCTAATCAGCTCCAGGCGGATCACGACGCCCATCAGCATGACCGATAACATCGCCTCGCCAATCACACGGGCCAGCGCGATGCCAGTGGCGCCGTACCGAGGCGCAAGAATAAGCGCCGCGATGAGATTGATCAGACCCGAGGCGATGCCCACGACCGCAAGCAGGCGATCCTTCTTGCGCGGCACGAATACGTAACCCGCCACGAACTCGTTAAATGCGGCGAACGGAAACATCCACGCAAAGATCTGCAGAACGTGCGAGCTGGGTTCAAAGGAGGCGCCAAGTATCAAAGGCAGCACAAAAGGCGACAGCGCCAGCGCGCCACAGAAAATCAGCAGTCCGTACGCCATCAGCAGGGCCGCGCCATGCCGCGTCGTTTGGTGCGCGCCCTGCACGTCGCCCTGCGCGAGTTGCCGCGTGATGGTGGGAATGAACACCTGTGCGGCCGGCCCCATCAGCGCGAGCGCGATCGTCGCGAAGCGCTCAGCCGCGCCGAAATAGCCGACCTGTTCGGGCGTGGACAACAGGGTCAACAGATAAGTGGACGACGCCGTGAATACTACCGAGCCGGACGAGTAAAGGAAAAGCATCGTCGAATTCCGTACGAGCGGAACGATGCCTGCCAACCTGAGACGCGGCCAACCCAATTGATAGATCGTCAGACCGTAAGAGACGACCGAGGACGCCACTCCTGCAACCAGCAGGCTCGCAAGCACCCATATCGCGTCATTGGGGCCTTTTACGAGGGTCAACACCAACACGAGGCTCAGGAGGAAACCGAACACCTCAATGACAATAGGAGTTCGAAACTGGTGACGCCCCTGAAACATCCAGCCGAGGTTCATGCCGGAGACAATCCCCAGCAGCGTCGCCAGCACACCGATCAGAGGGTGTTGGGACAAGACGGGTGAACACATCGTGGCAATCAGGCCGATGCATCCACCCACCAGACCATGAAAGATGCGCGCGCTCACATGCAACGAGAAAATGTCGTTGCACTCCTCCACCGATTGCGCCTTCGACACGTCGCGCATTCCAACAGGGCTAAAGCCGTAGTTGACGAGCATCCATATCACGTTCATCAGCGACATCGACGCCAGCACGCGCCCGTAGCCGGCCACACCGAGCATCCTGCCGTAAAACGGCACCACGATGATGAGGTACACATACCTCATCAAATAGCCGGCGTAGACAAACCCGATAATCCGAACGCTCTTTCGTCTATCCATGCAGTCCTCCGTGTACGCGTGCTGGACTTCAGCGCCCAGCCACGCGACGGCGGGCAAGCGGGTTGGCGATATAGCGCACCACAAAGTCAGAAAGTGGCGAGTAAGGGACGAGACACATGCTTGAAAGCACAAGCGTGCCGAGTTTCTTTTTGAGGCTCCAGAATGGGTTCGCCACAATGGTGTGCAGGTAGTGGCTGGAATCCCGCATCATCCAGCGCCACCGTTTCAGGAGCGTAGTCCGATACACACCCGAACAGAAGCGAGCCTTCTCGAGCGCAAAGTCGTGGAACATAGGCGAAAGCTCCACCTGGAGCCGGGCTCTTGCGATGTTCCGCAATATTGCCCATCGCTGGTAGACGGCTTCCGGCGCTCTGTTGAGTTGCTCCGAGTTCGCGAACGCCACCGTCGCTCCGCCCGCGTTGTGTACGCGATAGCCTCCCAGCGACTTTCTCATCGCGGCGACGCGGCCTACCAGCGCGACACCGTAGATCGCGTAAAAGTCCGCGCCGTAACGATTGATGTCTGCTTCCGGCACCGGAAAAATGCGCCGGAGCGCACTCACGCTGTAGGCATTGCCGGAGGCAGGCGGCGACGGGTACAGCCAGCCACCAAGCAGCAGCTTTCTGCAGTCCGCGGGCGGATCGTTATGGGGCACATAGGCACCCGTGGGGGCGCCCGTGCCGTCCATGACGTCGAGGCGAAACTGCACCTTTGCACACTCACCGGTTGCAAAGAGCCGCATCACTTCGGAGACGGCACCCGGATACAGGACATCGTCGGAATCGAGAAAAATCACATACTCCGTATCAAGTATCTCGATCGCCTGGTTATAAGCGGACACCTGGCCACCGTTTTCCTTGAGCAGCGACGAGACGCGTGTGCCGAACTTCTCGATGACCGCGCGCGACCCATCTGTCGAACCATCGTCGACGACCATGACATGCGTCGCTGGATAGTCTTGCGCAAGCGCCGATTCGATCGCAGTGGCCAGGTAGTGCCCGTAGTTGTAGTTGCAGATTACGACAGTGACGTGGTTCATGATATTTCGACGCCATCCAAGGGTTCGATCAGTCGCCTTTCGACGACGGTGAAACGACTCACACATGCTGCAAGCACTCAAAGTCGAAGAGGCTGAGCATCGCCTTCATTGATTCCGTTCTCTATGCGACCCCGCGAATAACCACGTAGGCAAGATGCTTGGGCGGCTTGTTGTCGGGTCCATTGACTCGATCCGGCACCCTGAAGCGGATCTTCACAGTCTGGTCCTGCCACCCCAGAGCAACATCGTCGCGAGCGCTCGCCGTACCGGTCAGTGCGTCGATGAACTCCACCCTTGCATTGCGTGGAGACCGCAGCTCGATTCCCCCCACACTGACGCTTTGCCAACCCGGATCCGCGCTGACCTGCATGACGACGTCATGGCCGGAACGCAACGCGCTTCCGGCAGCCCCCGAATCGAACTGCAACGGCTTCGAAAAGCTAGCCAACGATCCGTTCGCAGTCTGATTAAGCACGACCAGGCTCCGTCCGGATACGTTGTATGTCCGCTTCGGTGGACCTCGATGCGTCAGCCGGAAAGCCTCATAGCCATCCCAGTGGTACACCATCGACAGATACTTGTTAGGGTCGTCCCAGTTTCTATCGAGCGCCCACACGGCGAAGTCAAAGAAATAGCGCGGCAAATAGTGCGGATCCTTCATGTACGCGTCGCCGATTTCCGTTTGCCAGACACCTCGCGCCGGCCCGTTCCTGACGTACTGCTGATACAGCGAATCCAGGTCGGCAACCGGGAGATAGTGTGTGTCGATGTAATCGACCCAATCCAGCATTCGCTCCTTCAGCGTCGGGCTCCTGTACTCAAGCCATTTCCTGAAGTTATCGAGGCCGCCCTGGTCCGGCCATCCACCGTAGACAACGTACGCGTGATATTTGCGAATGATGCGCGCCGCCGGGATATGAACGCGCTCGACGTAGTCCTGCATGGCGTGCTCGTACGGCTTCGAGGTCTTCACGTTTCCGTCGGCATCCGTGCCATTCCAGAAGGTCGCCTGAGCCAATCCGCCCGACAACCTGCCCGCTGCCTCATTCCAGATCTGGAAATAGCGCAGGTTGTAAGGCGGCGCGGAGTAGGTACGAACCACTGCATCGACATAGCGCTCCCATGCCTCCACGTCTACCGGCGCCGAATTGGAATCCCCTGGCACACTCGCGTTCCAGGCGGGCGTGTAACCGAGTTGCAGGAGCGAGCCGATGCCGTTGCGGTCATTCGCGATCAATGCGGGCGGCAAGTCACTGTCGAACGCGGAACTGGTCTTGTCGATGCGCATGACGTCTTGTGGGCCATCTGGCTGACCGGGACCTACCGAGCCTCGCGCCCAGCTAATACCCATTGCGCGCCACATCTGAACATCGCTGGCGGCGCCGGCCCAGCCGTTCGAACCGATCAACTCCGTCATCCTGCGGCCACGCACGCCCGGAGCGCGGGACTCGGGCGTCAATGACGGCGTGGTCCTGCTGCGCGCGAGCGGAGTCCACGCGCCTGCGAGTGCGGCAAGTGCACGCAACGCTCGCCGCCTGCCGGCGATGCTCGTGAATCGGTCCGTCCGCCTGGCTCTAAACATGAATTAGCCCGCCGATGGACTGGGTGCAAGATTCGACAATTGATCGCCGGCACGGCCGTCCAGAATCTGCAGAACTTTGCGCGCCGAGTATTCCCAGCGAAACTCACGCGCATGAATCACGCCCATCGCTCGGTAACGCTGCCGCAGCTTCACGTCAGCCATCATCTGCGAGATCTTCGCCGCGATATCGTCCGCCGACGTCGCGTCGCAGTACATGGCGGCGTCACCACATGCTTCCGGCATGGAGGTCCGCGACGAAGCGATCACCGGGCAGCCGCAGTACATCGCTTCGAGCGGCGGCAACCCAAATCCTTCGTACAACGATGGGAAAACGAGGCAGGCCGCATTTTCATACAGCGATTTCAACTCGCCATCCGGCACGAAACCCGCCCATACGGTCTGGCTGGAATGAGTCCGCTGCTCCATTTCTTCGCTATTGAAAATACGCTTATTGCGGCCACCAACGATGACGAACTTCACGTCCTTCAAGTGCCCAAGCTTTTCGGTCGCGTCCAGAACACGCTGCAGATTTTTTCGCGGATCGAGGCTGCCGACGATCACGCAATACGCGTCCTTTACGAGTTCCAGACGCTCGAGGACTGCCGGATTCGCGATAACCCTGTCCAGATGATCCGCGCCGGGCGTGATCACCGCCACACGTGACTCATCGATCTTCAGGTGATGGCAGATCCGCATCTTCGAATAGGCCGAGACGGTCAGAATCAAAGGCTTCGTTCGTCGCAGCATGGCGAAGCAAACGCGATACCAAAGCCTGAACTTCGGCGAGAAGCCTTGCGGTACATCGTAGATCGCCATGTCATGAACCATCACGACCTGCCCGCGCTTGAACATTGGATTGGTATTGCACAGATTGAGAAGCGTCATTCCTCTCGCCGCGATGGGCAGCGTGATCTGCTCCCAAAGCGTACCGCGCAGCCATGGATAGCACCGCTTGCGCTTAAGATGCGCGCCCGGTTCAACAACGTTCTGCGGCACGAAGACATCCAGTTCCCCTCCATGCGCTGTGCTCATCTGCATCGCCCTGGCAAGTTCGTACGCCACGCGTTGAACGCCGGTGACCGCCTGCGAGGTGAACTTTCCATTAATTGCAAAGGCCATCAGTTTCTCCGTTCAACGGTGTCGCAAGACATCTGGCCTCAAATCTCCTGCGGCCCGTACTATCAATGCTTGGTTTCGAGATCGCCGAAATCACTGGCATAGTTCGTCACGTAGCTGTAATTTTTCGTGCTTCTCAAGACAGGGATACCATTGAAAACAGCACCGGCAATGCGCCCTTCGGCACGCTCCATCTTCTTGACGGTATCCCCAATTTCCTGCTCGCTCTGCGTGCCCGAGCGCAACACCAGCAAGGACGAACCCGCTTCGCTCGCGATAATGGAGGCGTCAGTGACGGCGAGAAATGGCGGCGTATCGATGATCACCAGGTCGTACTGGCCGGCGAGCCATGCCAATAGATCCTTGAAATAGGGGTTCATCAGCAACGCGGCGGGATTCTCCGGCCGTACGCCGCACGACATGAATGTCAAACCGTTGATGCCTGTCGAGCGCAATGCGTGACGTGCACCGAGCCGACCCGACAACACCTCGGAAAGACCGCCACGGTTGCTTTCGCCGAACAACGAGGCGAGATGGCCCCGGCGCATATCGGCGTCGATCAGGAGGACGCGCGAGCCGATCTCCGCGTGCAGAATCGCGAGGTTTGCCGCAACAAAGCTCTTTCCCGCGGAAGGCGTCGGTCCGATCACCATCAGAAGGTTATTGCGCGCGTGCGCAAGATCGCGCGCCACTGCTGTGCGCACGGCACGAAGCGCCTCGACCGACGTGTCGTTTGGATATCGCGCGGCGAGAACCTTCGTGCTCTCGATCGCACCGGGCTCTGCTACACGCATGTCGGCAGCACGGTCGACATGCTGGATATCGTCCGCACCGCGTGGAAATGGCTGACTGGCACTTCCTTTCATGCCCGGCAGTGCTTTGCGGACCGCGCCGAGACGGTCAAGCAGCGATTGCTGCTGACTGAACAGGATCTCTCCAAACACCGGCACGCTCATGCGACTTTCCACGTACCTCGGGTCGGTCACTCCGGTCATCACGTGGCGGCGCACAAAGACCAGCATGACGCCGGACAAAAGTCCAAGTACCAGGCCGCCCGTCAGCACGAGCGGGGGCTCTGGCTTAACCGGACGATGCGGCGTGACTGCAGCGTCGACGATATGTGCGCCGCCCGTCGTGCTGGCGCGCCGCACCTGCAACTGTTCGGCTTTCTGGACCATCCCGAGGTAGATCGTTTCCGCAACTTTCTGCGCGCGAAGGAGATCGACGCTCTCACGTTCGGACGACGGCATGCCATTGAAATGGCCGTCGAATTGCGCCTTCGCAGCCTTCAATTGCGAGAGTTGTTGGTCGACCGTCTGCACCCAGCGGCTATCCGGCGTGTAGCGCTCCAGCAATTGCGTACGCTGTATCTGCAGGCTGGCAATCTGCTTGTCGAGGTCCAGCCCCCCCTGGAGATAGGCTTGTGCTTCGCTCGTCGGCTGCATGGACTGCGCCGACCCGCGGAACTGCTTCAACGCATCCTCAGCCTTCCTGAGGTCCGCGAGCAAACGGGGAAGCTCGCCGTTAATGAACGCCAGCGTGGTCGTATCATTGGCTTGCCGGGCCGCAATGGCATAAGTCAGGTACTGATCGCCCAAAGCATTGGCAATTTCAGTAGCCTTCTCCCGACTCTTGTCCGTGTACTCTACTTGAATGAGGCCCGAGTCTTTCGTCTTGTCGCCGACCTTCACCAGGTTTCCAAAGCGCTTGACGGCATCGATCTCGTTCCAGCGAATGACCTCAAATCTCGTGCCCGGCCGCGCGTCCAGCTGCTTAACGAGCATCGAAACACCATTGTTCTGGACAGCCGTACCCGCTACCCCTTTTACAAGTAGCTGATCAGACGGACCACGCAATTCGTACGCGCCATTGCCGAGGGCGATCAGGGTCAGCTTCTCTTCCTCGAGATCCTGCGGCACATCCAGCGATCCGACCTGAACGCGCTCCCCGCCCCACGCGAACGACTTCAGCCCGAACCACGGCGCCGACGGCTGTCCTGGCGTAGCAAAATTGGCTGCGATGTCCCCCAGCAGGGGGACCGTGTTCGGCGTCACTGACACGTCCAGCCGATACTTCTGGATAACCGGCTCGAGCACCGCGCGGCTGCGGATCACAGCCATTTCGGTCGCCGTCTGTGGTGCAGGCGCCGGAAGAGCCTCCTGATTCTGCAAAGCAAGGCCGAGCGCATTGGGTTCTGGCGGGTCGACACGCAATAGCACGTCAGCTGAGTAGATCGGCGTGGCAATGAGCAGATAAGCCACTGCCAGGGTCAGCACGACGACTGCCGTGCCCACGATCTCCCAAATGTGATCCCGCATCAGCGTAAGCATCGCGCCAACACTGAGTTGACCGCGATCCGTGCCGGAAGCGGGATAGAGTGAATTTGCAGGGTAGTAGTCCACTGGTTTGATCCTTCCATGTTCGATGGGCAGAGCGGCGAACAGTTATCGCTCCGCCACACCATCAGTTCGTGATCTGGCACCGCCGCCTGCAGTGGATTCGACACGGCCGGCGGCACCTCGTAGTGACATGCAGGGTCAGGTTGGATGACTTCAGTGCATTCGTACTACTAATGTTTAACCGAGCAGTTTAAAACCCGGCTTCACTGCGCGCCGCGAGCAATGCAGCCACGCTGCCTTTCCGACAGGCGCATATATACAAATCGAGCTACCTGATATCGACGATGCCGGCATTCACACGCGCGAACATCTCTGAGAAAGCCTTGCCAGTTGATCACAGCTTCGTGTGGTCCCGCATGCTGACCAGACAAAGCCTTCGGCGGTCTTGGAGAACGGCAATTGGAATGTCCCTGGCCACATCGGCCGGACAATGTCTTAAAGCGGATTACTCAACAAACAGAATACAAATTCAACCACCCAGCAGTGCAAATCTGTCCATTCATGCTGCAGTGAAGCATAGACCAAAAAATCACGTCATATCGCTGACGGCATAAATTCGGGTGTTAATGGCCGATTTAGTTGAGCGTATTACAAATGAAATAGCCTCAGAAAGTATTGTTGCCACCTGTAAGCGCTGTAACGGAGTTGTACAGAAGGAGTGCAGCGCCGCGACAGAAGCTTAGTGACAGGTCACCCGTCGAGAACGCTCGCTTTAACCTGGTCGTCATGCGCAAACCCTTTCTGGATCAGCATTACTGACCAACCTCCGGCGGTCAATCCAGTGCAGATTCGCTCACTGGAAACGGAAAAAGTTTCAGGCCAGACGCATAATTAAGGCACTTATTCTCAGGATTTCAAGTAAGAACTCCACCAGTCATGACAATTACGCCAAAACACCCTGAAATCCCGGCCAAATTCGTCTCGCAATTCTCGCCGCACTAATCTCTTCACGTATTGTGATTACGTATTTGGAGAAATTAGCGAGATGAATTCCACCAGCAATTTCACGTCGCGCGTCCATGAGCGTCAGAATGGACTGAAAGCGGCGAAACACATTGGCCTCCTGATCGTCCAGGATTGCTCCATGTTGAGCACCGGAGCTGTCAGCGATGCTTTCCGCCTTGCCAACGAGTTCGGAGCCACGAGAGGAGACGAGCTTCCGTATCGGCTCTCTGCGCTGTCAGACAAAGGAGGTCTGGTGACAAGCTCATCGAGCCTCTTGATCTGGACCCAGAGTCTCGAACGATTCAGCCTCGCCGACTTCCATGCGTTCTTTGTCGCTTGCCGTGACACCGCCGAAACGGTGGAGTCCAACGGCCGCTTTCTTTCCTGGATCTCGCGCCACGGATCAATTGCGTCTTGTGGTATTCAGCAAGGAGCGAGTCTTGCCGTTGTCTGCAAGAACCCGTTGCAATCGACAGTGCCGGTCTTTTTCTTCGATGACGGGGGCGGTGGCGCAAACAGCTGCAGCAGCGCGACGCCTACTGACCTCGCGCTTGCGCAGATCGAGCACGACCTGAATTCGGACACCGCGCAAAAGGTTGCCCGTGCGTTGCAAACGAACTACGTCGAGCGGGACAAACCGGAACTGGACGATGGGAGCATCATCACAACAGCCGACAAGATCCGCGAGTCAGCGCGCTGGATCAAGGAAAACTACAGCAAGGCGATCTCAGTGGCCAAGGCAGCCGAATCCGCCGCCATGAGCAAGCGCAATTTTCAGCGCCGTTTCAAATACGAGTTCGGCATAACCCCGCTTGAGTACCTCCTGCGCACGCGCTTCGAAGTTGCCTGCACGTTGCTCAGAGGGACCGACTTGCCTGTCGACAAGATTGCGCGACGGTGTGGAATGGGAGACGGCAATCGACTCGGCCGGCTGTTCAAGGAGCGATACGGCGTGTCGCCCACGCAATTCCGTGCGCAGCAGCACATCGAGTCCGAGGAACGATGGCTCACGCCTGAGGAGGTCTGGGTTACGTCGAGTGAGGTCGATCGATAAGCGCCCTGAATTTCTGCCCGCAGCTTTGCGGCTCCACCAGCCATGGATCGAAACATGACTACCAGCGACTCCGCACAGTTCGATCGGCAATCCACCTCAGCCACATTGACGCGCGAGGAAACACAACTGCCCGGAATCATCGTAGAGGAACAGGTGAGCCATCCACCATCGGTAATACATCGGCCAACGCACCAGTCGGTTTCCATGATCAGGCGGTTGAAGGAGGCCGCGAAATGCATGTTGCCGGATTCCGTGTTCCTCACTCTGCTGCATCACAAGTGCATCGGCCGCTATCCGAATCTTCTGCGCCCGGCCACTTTCAACGAAAAGATCCTGCAACGAAACCTCAGGCCGGATCCCCGCTACATCGGTTTGACCGACAAACTTTCGGTGCGTGACTATATTGCCGGCAAGATTGGGGAGAAGCATCTTATACCGCTGATTTCAACGCCTGATGCGTTAACGCGCGAAGTCTTCGACGCGCTACCCGCTTCCTTTGTCATGAAGGCGAACCACGGCAGCAATTTCGTCGAGGTTGTCCGAAACAAGTCCGAGACCTCGTTTGAACAGTTGCAGCTTCTCGCTGAACGGTGGTTGTCTACTGACTTCTATTACATTGCACGTGAGCGGCACTACCGTGAGATCAAGCCTCGCATCTACTTTGAGCAGCTCCTTCTGGACCGTTCCGGCCAGATACCCGCTGATTACAAAGTGCATTGTTTTGGCGGCCGGCCGGGACGCCCCATCATCTACATCCTGGTGATATCCGACCGGTTCGGGAGCGCGACGCACGGCGATGTGTACGACGCCGACTGGAATCATCTCGACGTGGCGATCGGGCACTACAAACAGAGCGCCAGACCCGCTCCGCGTCCGAAGAACCTGCAATCCGTGCTGGACATCGCAGTCACCCTATGCGAAGACTTTGACTATGTTCGCGTGGACTTATACGCGCCGGACAACCAGGTTTTCTTCGGCGAGCTTACCTTCACGCCAGGTGCAGGTGTGCTGCCTTTTACACCCGACAGCATCGACTACGAGTGGGGACGATTGCTCAATTGAGCGGGTATTGTTTTTGCGCGTGTTTCGGCCAATGTCTTTGCGCCTTTCAAATCAACCGGAGAAGCACCGATGACGCAAGCTGCCGAGGAAGCACGCAGTTCGATTGATGACAAGGTGTCGGCAATATCGCGCCCACGCGTGATGATGTGCCCCTTCACCAACCCCACGAATCGCTATATACAGATTCAAAAGGAACTCTATAGCTCGATCGGTTACGACGTCGTGCCACTCTCTATCAAGGGGCTGCTCAAGGGCGGTTTTTTCCAACTGTTCAAACCTGGCAACATTCTCGCTTTTCATTGGCTTGAGTACCGGCCGTTCAAGCGGGACAAGGGCACGGCCCGCTTGAGTTTGACGGGGTCCCTGCTATTCGCGCTCTACTGCTCACTCATGTTGATCGGGCGCGCGAAGGTCGTCTATTTCATACACGACCATGCGGTCCACGATACGATTGGCTTCAACAGACGCTTATCGATGCGGATTATTGCGCTCGTTCGTCGCCTCGCGGACTTCCGCGTAGTCCATGCCCCGGATTTCCAGGCGCAGTACAACGCGCAGTATCTGCCGCATCCACTCTATTGGGATGTGCCATGGCAGGCACCCACCACGCCGAAGGAACACGGTGCAAGGCCGCTGTTTTCATTGCTCGGCGTGATACGCCCATACAAGCAGATTGACGCTCTGCTCGATGTCTGGCCGAGCGAGTGCAAGCTGTCCATCGCCGGGCACGGCACGGAAGCCTACCTTGCGACCCTGAATGAACTCATCGACAAGCGAGCTCTCCAGAACGTTGTGCAGTTGGATGCCAGATTCCTATCCGACGCGGAGTTCGCGCAAAGCATTGCCGATAGCGACGTGCTGATTCTGCCGCACACCGCCGACTCGATGCTGGTAAGCGGCGCGTTCTTCGAGGCCATCGGACGCGTGCCGTTGCTGATATCGCGCGCGACACCCTTCATGATGTCGGCAGCCAAGAAGTTCGACAACGTCACGCTGTTCGACGACATCGCTGAGCTCCCCAGGATTGTTCGATCGATTAGCGAATCGTGGCCGGCGATTGTACGCAACTCGAGCAATCTGGCTATCGATGAGTTCGGCTGGAATGCCTGCCGCCGGCGCTACGGGCAGTTCTTCGAAACCGTTGAGGGTCGTCGCCGCGATACGGTTGAGAAGCCGGTTGTTTAGTGAAGGCGAGGCGGACGTCGCCTGGTGACCCTGATCGCCGCAAGTCACCCAAATTTTTTCAGACTCAGCAGAACTCTGCCCAGGAGAAAGACCTGAATGTCCACGTCACAACTGGTTCCGGGACGGCTCAAGACTTTCCTGTATAGGTATGTCACAGAGCGCCCCACGGAAGATATCCTGTTCCATACACTTCGCCCAAAGTTCGTCTCATTGAAGATTCCGGGCGAATACCGCCCCTGTAATCCAACACTGTGTTTTGATGGAAATGGATATGCCGTCGTTGTCAGATCGGTTAACTATGAACTCGTGAAGAGCGGCGGAGTAAAGCTGCACGGCAAAGGCTACGACACCATCAACTATTATGGCAATTTATCCACGAACCTGAGTGTTCTGAGCATGGCGTCTCTGGAAGACACTGCTTTCAGGAATGTACCAGGTAAATCGGGCGATGGATTCGAGGATTTGCGAACCTTCTTCTGGAAAGACGCTTTGTGGAGTTTGGGTAGTGCGCGCAACAACGTGGGCGATACCAACACAATGGCCCTACAGAAGCTATCTGGCCAACGCGTTGTGGCGAGCTACCTGATCGAGTCGCCAGTCGGTTCGAGCCGCGAGAAAAACTGGATGCCTTTCGTGTCCGACGGCAAGCTCATGGCCGTACACACAATGAATCCGTTGACGATCGTAGAGATCAGCGAAAATGGCGCGAGAGTCTCGCTTCGGAAGCCCTTGAAGGTACCGAAGGATTTGCTGGGATCATCCCAGCTGGTCGAATGGAAAAATGGCTGGCTGTGCGTCGTACACGAGCGCAGCCGGGGCAAAAAACATCTTTATAAGCACAGGTTTGTTTATTTTGACCAGATCTGGGATGCTGTGCTTTCTGAACCGTTCTACTGGAAGGAATATGGCGTGGAGTTCTGCTGCGGATTGGCGGTTCACGATGGAACCGTAGCAGTCGGGTTTGGCGTCAATGATTCGGAGGCGATCATCGCCCAGTTCAATGAGACTGATATCGAGCGGATGCTGGAATGGAGATGAATGTTGAACGCTTTAGGCGGCCGCGCTTGGGATGCGCACCGACGGTCTCCTCTTAGCCCTCAAAGAGGAGACCGGGTCCATAATCCAATCAGATGCCTGCCGGCTTAGTTGTCCGGCTCAGTTATCCGGATTGCCCGAGGTGAAAGTCGTAAACGCACTGTACGACGGGTTGATTGGCGAGCCGTTCATCATAATGCCGAAAGTATCGTTGCCGCTATCGAGCACGTAGTACATCACCGACTGAATGTTATGAGTCTTTCTCGATTGATAGAACTGACCCAATTGCGTGGTGATGTAGTTTGCCCGATAAGACTCGGCCTGTTCCGGGCCCGTATTCCACTCGGTAATGATGAAAGGCACGCCGTACCTGGCCTTGCAATACGTCGGCAGATCGAAGCCCGGACCCGCGCCATCGGTGCCGATGTTGAAGATATCGCCGTACACTTCGTAATTGTGCCAGGTCGTGACGTCCCAGCGCACCTTGGAATAGCCGCTGCTTCCGTCCGGTTGCGTACCCTCCCACAACGCATCCGCTGCGCCTACATCGTTCACGCAGAAGTTGATGCCGCACTTCGCTGACGACTGAACCGATTTCACCCCGTCGATCATGCCTCGCATCACGCCTCGCATGACCGGCCAGTTCGCATTGTTGAAGTCGAGCGCCTTCGTCCCGGCATTGGTGGGATCCAGAATGATGGCGCCGTCGCGTGTCAACTCATTGCCGCACTCATAGATGCTCACGCCATACGACATCAACGCTCCTGCGACCGCTGAGCCCGCCGAATAGCCGGCGCTGTAAGCCGTGGACTCACTGCTGAAGAGTTTGCCGCTGCTGTCGTAGAGACCCTGATTAATCAATACGAGCAGCTTGATTCCGGCCGACTGGAAAGCTTGGGCCAGCTTGACGACTGCATTGATCTGAGTCGGATCGGACGTGCAGCCGACGCGATAACTAGTGCAGCCCATCGCCTTCAAAATCGTGACCAGTTGCGTCGGCGAGTAGGTATAGTCGTAGTGCCCATTGATACCGTAGAAGCTACCAGCGGTCGGCGCGACGGCGATACGCGGATCGGAGCACGCCAGCCATTGGGCGGAAACTTCTGCATTCGCGTAGAACTGACCACTCGTGTTGCAGTGATAGATCTTGCCACCGTACCAGAGTACGAGCGACACGTTGAAGTTGATGCCGACGACAGTGCCGTTCTTGTAAACGACGCCGTTCACGAGCGTCCATTTCGCGCCCGATTTATCCAGGATATATGGCGCGGAAGGCAGAGTGGTACCGTCCGCGGAAACGCTGCCCAGACGCGGATCGATGCAGCTCACCCATGTCGAGTTGCTCCATTGATAGAACTTACCCGCCGTGTTCTCGTGATAGATGCTGCCGTTGTACCACAGCACGAGCGCCACATTGTAGTTGTTGCCTGCTTGCGAACCGTTCTGATACAGCACCCCGCCCGACACCGTCCACACGGCACCCGAGCTGTCAGTAATCGAAGCTGCCGGCGGCATCGTCGTGCCGCTGGCGGATGCGGCGCTTGCACGTGCTGTTGCTTGTGCGGAGGCAGATCCAGGCGTCCCGCTGCTGCCGCCTCCCGTGCCTCCACCGCACGCGCTCAAGAGATAACTTCCTCCGAGGGCCGCAAGGCCACCAATAAATTTACGTCGTTTTACCATGGCAAATAATTTCCCGCTGTCGATAAGAAGTACAGATATTGGGTTTTAAAGTCTTCGAGTGAGCACGCGCCTATAGACAACCCTTGTTGATCTGCAATCCTAATTATGCAAAGAAGCTCTTCTTCATATCCGGGATGCAGCTCAAAGCCTGATTCAATGGTGCAGGGTGAAGCCTGATCTGATGCGGCAATTCTGCTGACGAGCGTCACCGATCGCGACCGCGAGCCGGTCTGCGCGTCCTACTGCTTTTAAACGATGGGAGATGACGTGGTTGGGATACCCACTGCCAATCAAAGCTCTGTCACCACGTAGTGCGCAAACGTTTCAGCAGACAAATACGCTTTCTGCTACCGCCTGCAATTTCTTCCGCACACTCGCGGTGATCGGGGTAAATCGTACCCGGAATACCGGCTCTATCCCACAAGAAATAGTACTTTTCAGACAAATAGTAAGAATATTTCTAATAATTTGCCGCATCAAAAAGATCCCCTCTTTCTCATGATGATCAGAGGATTGGATGATCGCCATCTTTCTTACTTCGACCCCAAGAAACGCTCGTATTTTGCGTAGAGAATTCGCGGGAGGTAGCAAGTCCGAGGACAATGCACCACTCAGGAGAGCGTTGTCGCTTACGCTTCGATAACAACCGTAGTCAAAAATGCGCAATTTTTTCCTCATGCGAGAACCGGCATTTGCGGAATTCGCGCGGCATTTTCATCTAGATCATTTACTTCGTATTACAGAGTGATTTTTGATCGACCGATACGACACCTATTGCCCAAGAAGGAGCTGCGATCAGACAGTCACCGTTCATAGGTGGCCGGACCGGGAATCGAGAGTTTCTTCCGCACCCGCGTGGATCCGGCCATCCAGCAAGTAAAATTGACCGTGAATTTATGTCGCGCTACGCTGCCGTTGCAGTTCAACCTGCTTCCAATCTCTCAAGCACGACGCGAGGCGGGCCCGCAAGCACGATCCGCAAGTGCATGAATCAGCACTCGGCCATGAAAAGCGAACCCATTGAAGATCTTGTCATCACGGCCGCGGATTATTCGCCCGACGCAATCTTCCTCGTGAGTGAGCGGGGACGTATACGCCATGCCAGTGCCGCGTGCGAGGATATCTTCGGCTACGCGCCGGGTGACTTCGTCGATCAGTTCATCATCGATTTCGTCGTCCCGGCCGATCAGGACGCCACGCGCCTCGAAGCGAAAGAGGTATTGGCCGGGCGCAAGCGAGTCGGCTTTGAGAACCGGTATCGGCATAAAAATGGGAGCGACGTCTACGTCACGTGGTCAGCGCATTGGGTGGAACACGAACGACTGCGCGTCGGCGTAGCTCGCGACGTGACAGAACTCCGTCGGCGAGAAGCCTCGCCCGCCGCGCTGTTGTCCATCCTTGCTCCTTACGAACGCAAAGTAGTTGAGCTGCTGCTGACCGAGGCGACTGAGAAACAGATCGCCGAGCGGCTCGGTCTCGCCGCGTCGACCACTCATTCGTATATCACCGGGATTTTCCGCAAGTACGGCGTGCGAGGACGGGCAGGCTTGATGAGCTTGTGGCTCAAGCATCTTTCTAGCGGTACCGCCCAAGCTGGCGACAGGTAGGCGCAACTGTTTCCGCGCGCGACGATCGCCCGCGCGCGAGCCACCCCCGCTAGCTGCGCGAGTACGCCTTGTGGAATGTTTTTTCACGCGAGGCCCGTCGGTCTTTTACTCGTTTTCCGGGCTTTTGTTGGGTTCTCTCAGGTTTCCGGCTATTTGAACTATCGTGGCCCAGCAAATCGCCAATGCCCTTGGCCACGCAGTCAAGCCCATATATTGAGAACGATGCTACCCGAAACAGCGCGCCCAACGCACCCTGCTAATCAGAGGGGTGATGAACAGACCACACGTGCCTGCGCTACACCATGATGAATCCCTGCCGCATGCCCAGCATGACTGCTTCCGTGCGGCTGGTTGCGCCCAGCTTGCCGAAAATCGAGGAGAGGTGGAACTTCACGGTGTTCTCGGAGATGACGAGTTGACGCGCAATATCCTTATTGCCAAGCCCTTCGGCAAGCATTGTCAGGACTTCGATCTCGCGCGGCGTCAGGGCCTCGACGTATACCGCGGATTCCATCGAACGCGACGGCTTGTTCCCGGCCAGCAGCCTCGCAAACATCTCCGGCGGTAATACACAAAGACCCGCGGCCGAAGCTTCGATCGCGGCGGCAATTTCGCTGTGCGTCGCGTCGCGCGACAAAATCGCCATGACGTTGCCTTGCAACGCCTCATGGCTCCAGTCGCCGTCCGCCTCGTCGCTCAACAGAACGAGCGCGGGGGGCGCATGATCGGCGTCGAAACCCGCCCCGAGCGCCTCGGCCGCCTCCGGCTCCAGGTCGATCACGAGCACATCGGGCAACGAACCGGCAAGGCAGCGGGCAAGCGAGTCACTGTCGGCCGCACTGCCCGCGAACACGAGTGCCGGAGTCGCGTCGACAAGCGCTTGCAAGCGTGCGCGCGCCTGCGGCGCATCGGCGATAACGGCGACCCGGATCGGGCTCGTCTGTGCCATCTGTCCACCCGACGCTTAACTGGTTACCTTAACCTCACCGGCATGCGTTCCGTTGCGGGCGTTCACCGAGAATAACCGCACACTCCTGACGCTCCCCGCCGCGAATCAGCGTGATTTTCGACGGCTGTCCGACACGCTCGGCACTTAGCGCCGCATACAGGTCGTCGAAGTCCCGGCATGGTTCGTCATTTATTGCGATCAGCACGTCGCCAATCAGTATGCCGGCCTTTTCTGCTGGACCATTCGTTGCGAGCGAAACGATCAGCAAGCCGCGATCGGACGATAACGCCATTTTCTTGACCCATGCCTCCGACAGTTCCACGGGCTGCGAGCCGACGCCGAGGTAGCCGCGTGACACGTGTCCCTTGGTCAGCAGTTCGTCGGTGACGCGCGCTATGGTTGTTGCGGGAATCAAAATGCCGGCGCCACGCGCGAGCGCCGAGGTGCAGATGCCCACGACCTGTCCGCGCATATCCGCGAGCGCCGCGCCCGAGAAACCCGGACGCAGGCCGCCGTCGAGCCGCACGAACGCGTCCAGCTGCCCGCCGCGCCATGTACGCCAAGCGCCGCCGACCGCGCCGACCACGCCGAAGTCCGCACTGGCGCCGAGCCCGTCAGCCCGCGCGACCGCGAGCACCAGGTGGCCTGCCTTGAGCGAGCCGGCATCGCCGGACTCGACCGGATCGATCTCGATGCCGTCCAGCTTGAGCACGGCGAGGTCGGTGCCCGCGTCCTGCCCCGCGAGAACCGCCGTGACGGTCCGGTTATCGGACAGCGTCACCTTGATCCCGTCTTCATGTCTGAGCGTGTGCGCCGCCGTCACGACGACGCCATGCCGCCAGATTACGCCACTTGAAGGAAGGCGGCGGCGGCCGAGCACCGCGACGACGCGTTGCCCCACACGCTCGACGATGCCCGCCAGGTTATCGGAAAGGTCCAGCAAGGGATTTCCGCTGGAGGTTGACGTTTCCATGTGATTTCTCCTGCCAGTTGAAACGCGAGAGGTTTGGGCATCGCGTCCATGCGGGCGCGATGCTTTGCCGGCAAAGTGCCGGCGAGCGCATTCAGAATGACAGGATGACAACGGGCGCACACCACCCGAACGGGTAGTCCCTATGCCGCCACCGGGCAACCAGCCTGCTCGAGCGCCGTCTGCGCGTGATCGTGCAGAGCGTCGCCGGCAAGCGACGCATCCGGTGTACGCACCCATGCGGCGATGCGCAAGGTGGCACCGCCGTTGTCCAGATAGTCCGCAACGGTAACGACAGGCGCGAGCGTCGAACCGCTCAGAACGCGCGGCTCGTCGGCGACCATTTTCTTCAATTCCCCGATCGCCGCATCGACGTCCTTGCGCTGGGCTAGCCCGACTTCGACCTCGATGCGCTGGGTGCCGCCGCTGCTGTAGTTGATGACCGGATTGCTCCAGATCTGGCTGTTCGGTACGAACACGGCATTGCCGTCGCCACGTTCGATGCGCGTAGTGAAAAGACCCACTTCACGCACAATGCCCGCAGCCGCCCCGCTGCCCTCGATTACATCGCCGACGCGAAACGGCCGCAGCATCATGCCGGCCGCGATATTTTGCAACGTACCTTGTAACGCGAGGCCGATCGCGAGGCCGGCCGCGCCGACCACGGCCAATACGCTCGCGGTCGCGATGCCGACTTCACTGAGCGCCGCGACGAAGACCAGCACTCGCACGGCCCACGCACCCATTGCCGCCAGCATCGGTGCCAGTGTGGGATCGGCATGCGTGCGTGCAAGCGCTCTGGCGAACAGCCCGCCGACGCGATTCGAAACCCACCAGCCGACGATCAGGATCAGCGCAGCGAGCCCAATATGAATGACGTCGTTCGTCAACGTAACGAGCAACGACGGTTGAAAATGCAACAGACGGGCAAAGAAGTCGTTCATCGGTTGTATTCACTCCGTTGTGCGGGAACAGATTCTCCTGGCACAAGGCAGCAGGATACGTTCCCGCCTCTTCGTGTCGTTGCGGCGGCACGTTACTTGCTGCTTCCATTGCATGCCGCAAGGAAGAGACCAGGCGACAGTCCGAAGCAATGTCTGGCTCGCCGCCGCGCACTAAATAGCGCCAAACAACTTTGAAGAAACGTCAGACACGTTCTGTTTGGGAGGAATCATGCACAAGCACTTTGTCATCCAGGTCATCGCAGGAGGTGTCTGTCTGACTGCGTTCTCCGGCGCGGCTTTTGCGCAGGTCCAGGCCTATACGAATGCGCCCGTGGATGTCTACGCAGGTCCCGCTCCGGATTATCCGGTGGTAGCAGAGGTGCCGGGGGGCGTGTCGCTCTCCGTGATGGGCTGCGTCGAAGGCTACAGCTGGTGCGACGTCGCGGCGCCCGACTTGCGCGGATGGGTCTACGGCGGGAGTCTCAGTTATCCATACCAGGGCGCGAATGTTCCGGTCATGACCTATGGCGTGCAGATCGGGCTGCCTGTGGTCGTGTTTTCGATCGATTCCTATTGGGGCCACTATTACCGTGGCCGCCCGTGGTACCACGATGCGCCGCGCTGGGCCAATCACCCGCCACCCTTGCGTGAAGGCCCTCCGCCAGCTCGCGGCGACGCCGGTCGACCGCCGCCGCAGCAGCCCGGTCGTGAGCCTGCATATGGACGGGCTCCGGAAACGCCTGCGGAGCGTGGCGGCGCTCCCCAGCCTGGCGTGACTCATCCGATGGGGCAGTCACCGCAGCGCGGCGGTCCTCAGCAACAGGTTCCGCCTCAAGCCCGAGCGCCGTCACAACCCGGTTTTCAGCCAGGGCAAGGCCCGGCTCACGTGACGGAAGCACCGCAGCCTCACGGTGGCAGTCCACAGACCCAGCAGCGCGGTGGAGAAGCACACGGTAGCAATGAACGCGAAAACCATCCGGACAACCATTAGGCTGTATTGGCTGCGCGTGCACCGCTAACATAAGCAGTACTTTGCATATCGGTCACGTAGAGAAGCTGAAACGCCCGGAAATCCCTATTGGATCAGGGCTCAAGCGGCGCGGACGGAACGTCCGGGAAGATATTGGAAGGGTCCAATGGTGGGCCGGGTGGGAGTCGAACCCACGGTGTCCTTTCGGAGGCGGATTATGAGTCCGCTGCCTGCAACCAGCACGGCGTCCGGCCCAAGAAAAAGACCCGGTCTGAAAGCCGGGTCGATTTATCGATTGGCCGACATAGTACACGAAAAAGGGGCTTTCGCAACCGCTTCGCTGCTGCGAAACAATCGGAAAGCCCCTTCGAACCACTACATCGGTGTCAATCAACCACCTGCCTCGATCAATTCCCTTCGAGGAACGACTTCAGCTTGTCAGAACGGCTCGGGTGACGCAGCTTGCGCAACGCCTTGGCCTCGATCTGACGGATCCGCTCACGCGTCACGTCGAACTGCTTGCCGACTTCTTCGAGCGTGTGATCGGTGCTCATCTCGATACCGAAACGCATGCGCAGCACCTTCGCTTCGCGCGGCGTCAGAGAGTCGAGCACGTCCTTCACGACGTCGCGCATGCTGGCATGCAATGCGGCGTCCGCCGGAGCGACGGTGTTGTTGTCTTCGATGAAGTCGCCCAGATGCGAATCGTCGTCGTCACCGATCGGCGTTTCCATCGAGATCGGCTCCTTCGCAATCTTCATGATCTTGCGGATCTTGTCTTCCGGCATTTCCATCTTTTCAGCCAGCGTTGCCGGATCCGGCTCGAGACCGGTTTCCTGCAGAATCTGACGTGAGATGCGGTTCATTTTGTTGATCGTTTCGATCATGTGAACCGGAATCCGGATCGTACGCGCCTGGTCAGCGATCGAACGCGTAATGGCCTGACGGATCCACCACGTAGCGTACGTGGAGAACTTGTAGCCGCGACGATATTCGAACTTGTCCACTGCCTTCATCAGGCCGATATTGCCTTCCTGAATCAGGTCGAGGAACTGCAGACCACGGTTCGTGTACTTCTTCGCAATCGAGATCACGAGACGCAAGTTTGCCTCGGTCATTTCGCGCTTCGCCTGGCGCGCCTTCAGTTCGCCCGCCGCCATCTGACGGTTGGTTTCCTTGAGGTCCTTCAGCGGCAGCACCACGCGCGCCTGCAGATCAAGCAGACGTTGCTGCTGTTCACGGATCGCCGGAATATTGCGCGTGAGGATCGCGCTATACGCGTGACCCTCGCCAACGATCTTGTCGGCCCACTCGAGATCCGTTTCGCTGCCCGGGAAACGCGCGATAAATTCCGCACGGGGCATGCCGCACTTGTCGACCACCGTATGCAGAATCTGACGCTCGACCTGGCGCACTTCGTCCACCTGCGAACGCAGCGTGTCGCACAAACGCTCCACGGTACGCGCCGTAAAGCGGATCGTCATCAGCTCGTTCTGGATCGTTTCCTGCGCCTTCAGGTACGACTTGGACTTATAGCCTTCCTTCTCGAAAGCGCGACGCATCTTGTCGAACCATTCGCTGATCATGGCGAATTTTTCGAGCGACGCACGCTTGAGCGCTTCCATCTGCGCCGCGTTGGCGGTGGCTTGCGCCGCGCCGTCGTCTTCTTCCTCGTCCTCGTCGCCCTCTTCTTCGGTGTCCTCGTCTTCGCTCTCGATCGCTTCCGCTTCCTGTGCGGAGAAGCCGTCCGCGTCTTCCGCGTTGGCGTCGATCAGGCCGTCGACCAGTTCGTCGATCCGGATTTCCTCATTCGCGACACGCTCGGCCATGGCGAGGATGTCGGCGATCGTGGTCGGGCACGCGGAGATAGCCATCACCATGTGCTTCAGGCCGTCTTCGATCCGCTTGGCGATCTCGATTTCGCCCTCACGCGTGAGCAGCTCGACCGTGCCCATTTCGCGCATGTACATGCGGACCGGGTCGGTAGTGCGGCCAAACTCGGAGTCGACCGTGGACAGCGCAACTTCCGCTTCCTCTTCCACTTCGTCGTCGGACGATGCAGCCGGCGCGTTGTCGTTCAGCAGCAGCGTTTCGGCGTCCGGCGCCTGCTCGTACACCGCCACGCCCATGTCGTTGAACGTGCTGATAATGCCTTCGATCGCCTCGGTCTCGGTGAAGTTGTCCGGGAGGTGGTCGTTGATTTCAGCGTACGTGAGGAAGCCACGCTCCTTGCCGAGCTTGATCAGCGCGCGCAGTTTGGAGCGGCGCTCCTCGAGTTCCTCGACCGTGCCGGGCTGCGAGGACGCGAAAGCGTCTTTCAGCAGCGCTTTTTCCTTGGCACGGCGATCGCGAGCCTTGACCTTTTCCACCTTGGCGGGAGCGGCCGCAGGGTTTTCTTCGCTTTGGGTTGCGTCGTCATCGACGGGTACTTCATTCAGCTTTTTCGTCATGGAGTTCGCCGTACCGGCTGTAGTCTCGACTCGCGGCTGGTGGACGCCAGCCGGTTGAACCGTGGATACTGGAACCTCGCGCACTGCCGCATCGTCCTGCGCGGCAGCCGCTTCCCTTGCGCTACTGACACCCGCCTCCTTCGTGGCCGGTGGTGATACCGCTTTCGCCGCCCTGACCGGCTCCGCTCGCGCAGCCGAAGTGGTCGGGGATTTCTTCCCGGCAACCGGCGCGACACTGACAGCAGACGTTTTTCTGGCGGAAGAAACTAACTTGGCCTCGGTGACCTTTCTGGTCGGCTCCGTGGAGCGTGTGCCTGCCGCCTTATTTCCGCCTGTAGTCTTTGCCATCGCATCGCCTTTTCGCCTTTGCTTGGAAAACCCTTAAAAAACAAACCGCTGGAAACCTTTTATTATAGCACCCAGGCTCCCGGCCTCCCGGTTACAGACCCAGCTGACGCTTCATGTCAGCCCGCTTCCGATTGAGCTCCGACAGCTCCGCAAACTCCTCCGGCGTGTGCCGGGATTGCCGCGAAAGTTGCTCGAGACGATCGCAATAAGCGTCATACCGCATCTTCAGAATGGCTGCCTTCAGCTCTTCTCCGACGATCCGTTCCTGCTCGCGCCGTTCCTCTATGACGGTCGCATCTTCCGGGTCCTTCAGCAGCAAATCCCGGACGTTTTCATCATAGTCTAGAATTTTGCGAAAGATTTCCTCGAAAGTTGGGGCGTTAGCGCCGTTTCGCAATAGATCGGACAACAGCTGAAACTCCGCCGAATCGCCCAGCGCACGCGCGTGCGTCGTCACTTCCTCGAACAGCTCCGCGTGCCGCGTGACCGTCAGGAGCGCCTGTTCGGCCTCTTCGTCGAGCACGGCCACCGTGCGCGGATGCATCACCAGGTTGCGCAGCGTCTTTTCCTCGATCCCGGTCACACTGCGCCGATCCTTGCGGGCCGGGGCTGCGCGGGCCGCCGCCGCGATGCGCGCGTCGACCTCGCAAAGCGCGGCGACTTCCTCGAACGGCACGTCGAGCCGGTCGGCGAACATATGCATGATCTGCGCGCGCAACGCGTTGGCCGGCAGCGCCTGCAGCAGCGGCTTGGCGTCGAACAGCGCGCGGGCCTTGCCCTCCGGCTGATCCAGCTCCTTGCCGGTCAGCACCTCGTTCAGCATGAACTGCGACAGCGGCATGGCCCGCTCGACCTGTTCGGCGAACCCTTCGGTGCCGAATTCGCGCACATAGCTGTCCGGATCGTGCTCGGACGGCAGGAACAGGAACCGGATGGTCCGGTTGTCCGCCGCGTGCGGCAAACAGGCATCCAGCGCGCGGCGCGCAGCTCGCCGGCCGGCCGAATCGCCGTCGAAACTGAAAATGACCGTGTCGGTCTGGCGCATCAGCTTTTGCACGTGAACCGGCGTGCAGGCCGTGCCGAGCGTGGCAACCGCGTTCTGGAACCCCAATTGGGCCAGCGCGACCACGTCCATGTAGCCTTCCACGACCAGCACGTAGTGCTGCTCGCGAATCGCCAAACGCGCCTCGAACAGCCCGTACAACTCGCTGCCCTTGTTAAATAGCGGCGTTTCGGGCGAATTCAAATATTTGGGTTCGCCGCTGTCCAGCACGCGGCCGCCAAAGCCGATCACCTGCCCCTTCACATTGCGTATCGGGAACATGATCCGCTCGCGAAAGCGGTCGTAGCGGCGGTTCTGGCCCTGTGCATCAGACTTTTCGCTGACGATCACCAGACCTGATTCGACCAGCGAATCGTCCCGGTAGTTCGAAAATGCCGCTTCGAGATTCTGCCAGCCATCCGGGGCATAACCGAGCCCGAAACGGGCCGCGATCTCACCGGTCAAGCCCCGTTTCTTCAGATACTGGATTGCGGCCGGTGCGCCACGCAGTTGCTTGCGGTAGAAGTCGCAAGCGGTTTGCATCACGTCGGAAAGCGCCGTGGTGACCGCCTTGGACGCTGCCGGCGCATAGCCGCCGCCAGAAGAACCGCCGCCATATCCGGGCGAAGGCTCGTTCGGCACGGTCAAGCCAACCGACTGCGCCAGCTCGTTGACCGCCTCCGGAAACGACGAGCCGACGTGCTCCATCAGGAACCCAATGGCCGTACCGTGTGCACCGCAGCCGAAGCAGTGATAGAACTGTTTAGTCGGACTAACCGTAAACGAGGGGCTTTTTTCGTTGTGGAACGGGCACAGCCCCATGAAGTTCGCGCCGCCCTTTTTCAACTGCACATACCGGCCGACCACGTCGACGATATCGACGCGGTTGAGCAGATCCTGCAGGAATGACGGTGGAATCACAGTAAATCACGCTACCTAAAAAGCTCAGCGCGGCCCGCAGTGTCGAACGACGGCACGCGCCGCGCGGAAATACAGGAATTTACTTCGAGAGCGCCGCTTTGACTTGCGCCGAGACCGCCGTCATGTCGGCACGGCCGGCCAGCTTCGGCTTGAGCACGCCCATTACCTTGCCCATGTCCTGCGGACCGGCGGCGCCCGTTTGCGCCACTGCGGCCTGCACTTCGGCAACGATCTCCGCCTCGGACATCTGTTCCGGCATATAGGCAGACAGGATCGCCAGTTCGGCCTTTTCCTTGTCGGCCAGATCCGTGCGGCCGGCCGCTTCGAACTGGCTGATCGAGTCCTTGCGCTGCTTGATCATCTTGTCGACGACCGCGGTGATCGCGGCATCGTCGAGCGTGACGCGCTCGTCGACTTCGCGTTGCTTGATGGCGGCGAGCAGCAAGCGGACCGTGCCGAGACGCTCGGTCTCACGTGCCCGCATGGCAGCTTTCATATCGTCGTTGATCCGGTCCTTGAGACTCATCACTCACCTGAATGCGTTGGGAATTGAAAAACCGGCGAGGCTCACCGCATCAACACGAATACCCGCTTGGGGACAGCTTCCTCAAGCGGGTTGGCGCAATGTGCGTAGTGGATGCGACCCTGCCGGCTGGCCCGAAGGGCCGTGTTTTGAATATTGCCGCTCCGTTGAACGGGCACCGCGGCAACGCCAGAATCAGTAGAACTTCTTAGGTAGCATCTGGCCACGCAGACGCTTGAAATGACGCTTCACCGCCGCCGCCTTCTTACGCTTGCGTTCAGCCGTAGGCTTTTCGTAAAACTCGCGAGCGCGAAGTTCCGTCAGTAAGCCGTGTTTCTCCATGGTGCGCTTGAAACGGCGCATGGCGACTTCAAACGGCTCATTGTCTTTTACGCGGATGGTCGTCATTTTTCAATAACGGAACTTTGTAAAGGTTCAGGAGTATAGCAGAGCTTTCTCACAAAGCCAGTGTGCCGTCAAGCCCCCAGAACGTACTCCGCGGCGGCCTGTCCGGCCGCCACGCCCGAGGCCCACGCCCATTGGAAATTGTAGCCGCCGAGCCAGCCGGTGACGTCGACCGCCTCGCCGATGAAGTACAGGCCAGGCGCGCGGGCGCTCATCATCGTCGTGGACGACAGGTCGCGCGTATCGATGCCGCCGCGCGTCACTTCGGCCTTGCGATAGCCTTCGGTGCCGTTCGGGGTGAGCGTCCAGCGCGACAGCGCCTCACCGACGCGGCGCAGCGTCTTGTCCGGCAAATCGGCCACGCGGGCTTCGGCGGGAATCTGGTGGGTGTCCAGCCAGACGTGGGCGAGCCGCTGCGGCACCCACTCCGACAACAGATTGGCGATCTGGCGTTTCGTGCCGGTTTTCGCTTCCAGCAAAGCCGCCGTGGCATCCTGCTCCGGCAACAGGTTGATGTGGATCGGTTCGCCGGGCTGCCAGTAGCTCGATATCTGCAGCACACCTGGGCCGGACAGGCCGCGGTGGGTCAGCAGCAGGTCTTCGTTGAAGTCGGCGCCGGTCTTCTTGTTGCCGGTCGCCAGCCGCACCTCCAGCGAAACGCCCGATAGCGCCGCAAAAGGCTCCCAGTCGGCTGCCGCAAAGGTCAGCGGAACCAGCGCGGGACGGGTGTCGATCAGCTTGTGGCCGAACTGCTTGGCGAGGCGATAGGCAAAATCGGTCGCGCCAATCTTGGGGATCGACAGGCCGCCGGTTGCGACCACCAGCGCACGGGCAGTGATCGGACCCGACTGCGTATCCAGCGTATACCGCCCTTCTTCACTGCGCCGCACCTGCTCGACCGACAGCGGCGTGCGCCAAGCCACGCGACCGGCGTCACACTCATGCTTCAGCACATTGATGACTGCGTCGCTCGACTGGTCGCAAAATAGCTGGCCTTTGTGCTTCTCGTGCCACGTCACATGATGGCGCTTGAGCAACGCCATGAAGTCGCGCGGCGTGTAGCGCGCGAGTGCCGAGCGGCAGAAATGCGGATTGGCCGACAGGTAATTCGCCGGCCCGGCGTAAAGATTGGTGAAATTGCAGCGGCCGCCGCCGGAGATGCGGATTTTCTCCGCGAGGCGTTGCGAATGATCGATCAGCACCACGCGACGGCCGATCTGCCCGGCCACGGCCGCACACATCATGCCGGCCGCGCCTGCGCCGATCACCGCGATATCGAAGGATTCCATGGGGCCGCATTGTACCTGCGCCTCGGCGGTGCCTTGCCCGCGCTGCTATACTTTCAGGCTTACTTTTCACTTTCCGACGCTGGCGCGCCGTCACTCGCGCGTCGGCTCACGACCACCCATCATGCTCGTACTCGGCATCGAAAGCTCCTGCGACGAAACCGGTCTCGCGCTCTACGACACGGAGCGCGGCCTGCTCGCGCACGCGCTGCATTCGCAAATTGCGATGCATCGGGAGTACGGCGGCGTGGTGCCGGAACTGGCGTCGCGCGATCACATCCGGCGGGCGCTGCCGCTGCTCGAAGAGGTGATGGAGCGTGCCGGCTCGGTCCGCTCCGACATCGACGCGATCGCCTACACGCAAGGGCCGGGTCTCGCGGGCGCGCTGCTGGTGGGTGCAAGCGTCGCCAATTCGCTGGCCATGGCGTGGGACAAGCCGACCATCGGCATTCATCACCTCGAAGGGCATTTGCTGTCGCCGCTGCTGGTGGATGAGCCGCCGCCGTTTCCGTTTGTCGCGCTGCTGGTGTCCGGCGGCCATACGCAATTGATGCGCGTGACGGACGTGGGCGTCTACGAGACGCTCGGCGAAACGCTGGATGACGCTGCCGGCGAAGCGTTCGACAAAACCGCCAAGCTACTCGGCCTCGGTTATCCGGGTGGCCCGGAGGTCTCTCGCATGGCCGAATTCGGCACACCCGGCGCGGTCGTCCTGCCGCGCCCGATGCTGCATTCCGGCGACCTCGACTTCAGCTTCAGCGGCTTGAAGACCGCGGTCCTCACGCACGCGAAAAAGCTCGGCGGCACGAATATCTGCGAGCAGGCGAAAGCCGATCTGGCGCGTGGCTTCGTCGATGCGGCAGTGGAAGTGTTGGCTATGAAGTCATTGGCTGCCCTTAAGAAAACCAAGCTCAACCGATTGGTCGTTGCGGGCGGTGTCGGCGCGAACCGGCAGCTGCGCGAGGCGCTCTCCGCGGCCGCGCAGAAGCGCAACTTCTATGTGCACTATCCGGACCTGTCGCTGTGCACGGACAACGGCGCGATGATCGCACTGGCCGGCGCCCTGCGGCTGCAACGCTGGCCCGATCAAGCGGGCAAAGACTATGCGTTCACGGTCAAGCCGCGTTGGGATCTGACCTCCCTCGCACGCTGAGTTTCACATCGTCGAGCCGTAAAAAAACCGCTTCTCGAAGCGGTTTTTTTTCATGCATTCATTGAGCGCCGGTATCAGGCCACCCGCTTGTCTCGCTCGATCACGGCATACGCGCTGTGATTGTGGATCGACTCGAAGTTCTCGGCCTCGAGCACATAAGCGATCACGCGCTCGTCCGCGTTCAGACGCTGCGCGACGTCGCGCACCAGGTCCTCGACGAACTTCGGGTTCTCATAGGCGCGCTCAGTGACGAACTTCTCGTCCGGACGCTTGAGCATGCCCCACAGTTCGCACGAGGCTTCTTCTTCGGCGATACGAATCAATTCTTCAACGGCAATCTCGCCAGCCAGTTCGGCGTTGATCGTGACGTGCGAGCGCTGATTGTGCGCGCCGTACTGCGAGATCTTTTTCGAGCACGGGCACAGGCTCGTGACCGGCACCAGCACCTTCATGAACAGCCGCGTCGCGCCATTGCGCATTTCGCCCATCAACGTGACTTCATAGTCGAGCAGGCTCTGCACGCCCGAAACCGGCGCGGTCTTGTTCACGAAGTAGGGGAACGACACTTCGATGCGGCCCGCCTCGGCTTCGAGCTTCTCGAGCATCGCGGCGAGCATGCTGCGGAACGTAGCCGGTTCGAGTGGCGCCTTGTTCTCTTCGAGCAGGGCAACGAAACGCGACATGTGCGTGCCCTTCTGCTCAGCCGGCAGATGCACGTCGAGATTCCACGTACCCACCGAAGGCTGCACCTCGCCGCCTTGCGTGCGCACCGTCAACGGATGACGCACGGCCTTCACGCCGACCCGCTGAATCGGGATCTGACGCGTGTCGGGCGTGCTTTGCACGTCGGGCATCACAAAGGCGGGATTCATCTGATTCATTGTCTTGTCCTTTCAGGAAAACGCCGGGCTGCCCCAAAGGGTTCGTGCTCCCGCAAATGAGCTGTCGCGCAGCGACAGGTTCGGGCGCTCCCGGCGGCCGCGCGGATCAACGCACGCAACGGCGAACGCCGGCCCCTGCCGGCGTTGGATGATGGGCCTGAAGGCCCATCGATTCAAGTTGAAGATTGCTATGGCTGCCATAGCACCGCGACGGCCCGTCAAGCGGCAGCGCGTTACGCGACGCGCTTCACCGACGACTGAGCGCCGACCGCGCCGCTCGACAGAAAGCGTTCGCGGATCGACTTGGTGATACCCGCTGCGTCGAGACCGCACGCGGCGAGCAGCTTGGCCGGATCCCCATGATCGATGAAGCGGTCGGGGAGGCCCAATTGCAGCACGGGCCGCATCACGCCGCTTTCAAGCAGGGCTTCGACGCACGCCGAGCCCGCGCCGCCCATCACACAGCCTTCTTCGACCGTGACGATGGCGTCGTGCGTTTCGGCCAGTTCACGAACCAGGTCAGCGTCCAGCGGCTTCACGAAGCGCATGTTCGCCACCGTGGCGTCCAGCTGCTCGGCTGCCGCCAGCGACGGCGCCACCATCGTGCCGAAAGCCAGAATCGCAATGCGCTTGCCAGCCGGCTGCGACGTTTCGCGGCGCACCTCGCCCTTGCCGAGCGGCAATGCCGCCATCTGCTTGACCGTTGCCACACCGGTGCCGGCGCCGCGCGGATAGCGCACCGCCGTCGGATTCGGCTGCTGCAAGGCCGTGTACAACATCTGGCGGCATTCGTTTTCGTCCGCCGGCGCCATCACCGTCATGTTCGGAATGCAGCGCATGAACGCCAGGTCGTACGCACCCGCGTGCGTCGCGCCGTCCGCGCCGACCAGACCCGCGCGGTCGATGGCGAACACCACCGGCAGGTTCTGCAGCGCGACGTCGTGAATCAGCTGGTCGTAAGCGCGTTGCAGGAAGGTCGAGTAGATCGCGACCACCGGCTTCATGCCTTCCGCCGCCAGACCACCGGCGAACGTCACCGCGTGCTGTTCAGCAATGCCCACGTCGAAATAGCGGTCTGGGAAGCGCTTTTCGAACTCGACCATGCCCGAGCCTTCGCGCATGGCCGGCGTGATACCCACGACGCGTGCGTCCAGTTCGGCGGCGTCGCACAGCCATTCGCCGAACACCTGCGTATAGGTCTTCTTCGACGGCGTCGCGGCCGGCTTGATGCCTTCGGCCGGATTGAACTTGCCCGGGCCGTGGTACAGCACCGGGTCCGCCTCGGCCAGCTTGTAGCCCTGGCCCTTCTTCGTCACGACGTGAAGGAATTGCGGACCGCGCAGTTCCTTGATGTTCTGCAACGTGGGGATCAGCGAATCGAGGTCGTGACCGTCGATCGGACCGATGTAGTTGAAGCCGAACTCTTCGAAGAGCGTGGCCGGCACGATCATGCCCTTCGCATGCTCTTCGAGCCTGCGGGCGAGATCGAGCACGGGCGGCGCATGACGCAGCACGCGCTCCACGCCCGCGCGCGCGGCGGCGTAGAAGCGGCCGGACATCAGGCGCGCCAGATGTCGGTTCAGCGCGCCGACCGGCGGCGAAATTGACATGTCGTTGTCGTTCAGGATGACCAGCAGCGGCACGTCGTCTTCGACACCGGCGTTGTTCATCGCTTCGAAGGCCATGCCGGCCGTCATCGCGCCGTCGCCGATCACGGCGATGCCCATGCGGTTGCCGCCCTGCAGCTTGCTCGCGACCGCCATGCCGAGCGCGGCCGAGATCGAGGTGCTGGAATGCGCGGTGCCGAAGGTGTCGTATTCGGACTCGTCACGCTTCGGGAATCCCGAGATGCCGCCGAGCTGACGCAGCGTGTGCATCTGGTCGCGGCGGCCCGTCAGGATCTTGTGCGGATAGGTTTGATGGCCGACGTCCCAGACAATCCGGTCGTGCGGCGTGTCGAACACGTAATGCAGAGCAATGGTCAACTCGACCGTGCCGAGGTTGGACGAAAGATGGCCGCCTGTCTGCGACACGCTGTCGAGCACGAAGGCACGCAACTCGTCAGCAAGCGGTTGCAATTGGCGGCGATCGAGGCGGCGCAGGGCTGCCGGGTCGTCTATAGTTTTCAGCAAGTCGTACATCGTCGTTCCATTGTAGGAAAACTTACGCGCCCGCACTTCATACATGCACCTCGTCAAGAAGGTGCGCGGCGGCGGGCTTTCGCGTTCAGCTAACCCGGTTCACCACCAGGTCGGCCAATTCGGCAAGACGCTGCGCCCGTGCGCCGAACGGCGCCAAGGCAGCGTGCGCGTCGCTGCGCAGCTGGGCTGCGAGCGCGCGCGATGCGTCGAGCCCAATGATCGACACGTAGGTCGGCTTGCCGTCCTTCGCGTCTTTACCCGCCGTTTTGCCGAGCGTCGCAGAATCGGTCGTGACGTCGAGAATGTCGTCGACGACCTGAAACGCGAGGCCGACAGCGGCCGAATACGCGTCGAGCGAACGCATTGCGTCCGCGTCCGGCGTTTCGCCCGCCAGCGCGCCCATGCGCACCGCGGCGCGCAGCAGGGCGCCGGTTTTCATCCGGTGCATGGTTTCGAGCTGCGGGCGCGTCAGCGTGTGGCCGACACTCGCCAGGTCGATGGCCTGACCGCCGCACATGCCGATCGAGCCGCTCGCGAGCGCCAGTTCGCGCACGAGCGAAGCCTGCTGGGCAGGGGCCAGAACATCCGACGTCAACGCAACGAACGCCTGCGCTTGCAGCGCGTCGCCGACCAGCAACGCCGTGGCTTCGTCATACTTGACGTGCACCGTGGGCTTGCCACGGCGCAGTGCGTCGTCGTCCATGCACGGCATGTCGTCATGGACGAGCGAGTACACGTGGATCATTTCCAGCGCCGCCGAGGCCGCGTCGAGGCATTCGGCGCGCGCGCCGGTCAACTCGCCGGCCGCATGACACAGCAGCGGGCGAACCCGCTTGCCGCCGCCCAGCACCGCATAGCGCATGGCTTCATGCAGGGTGGCGGGCTCGGTCTTCTCGGTCGGCAGGTAATGTTCAAGTGCCGTTTCGACGCGCTCGAGCACCGAGCGCATCCATTGTTCGAATGTCATAGGTCGTCCCCGCTTTCAGTAGCGGCTGTGCCTGCGGTATTCATGGGCAGCGGCTTGAGCGTCTCGCCGTCGAGCACGCGCACCTGCTGCTCGACCTTCTCGAGCTGCTGCTGGCAAAACGCCACGAGGGCCGCGCCGCGCCGGTAGGCGGTAAGCGACTCCTCGAGACTGAGATTGCCGCTTTCCATGCGTGCAACCAGTCCTTCCAGCTCCGCCTGAGCGGCCTCGTAGTTCTCGGGCAGCGGCGTGGTGTCGACGCCTTCGGCCGGCGTGGCAGCAGGTTCTTTCGACGCGGTCTTCGCCATGAATAGTCGCAAAATTAAAACAAGTCGGACATTCTACGGCAAAAGCGAATTTTCCGATCTGCCCGGCGCTCCACGCCCGCCTTCGCCCGTCGCGCAGCCCTAGCAGTCTCGCAGAAAAAAAACGATCAGTCTGCGGCGAAAAAGTCGAACTTTCCAAACTTTTTTGACCCAAATCAGACACTTAAGCGCCCCCAGGGAGGGGAAACTGATATACTAGCCGGCTCCCTAAATCGAATCTATCGATGGTTGGGTTGTTCACTGCTTTCATCTTCACGGGAGTGGGAATGTCCAATCTGAGCAATGCATTGCAGTTGCGGTCTGTCCACAGCCAGCTGCCAGTCACGGCTTACTTTGACGAAGCGCTTCTAACGCGCGAAATCGACACCCTTTTCAAGAAAGGTCCCCGTTACATCGGCCACGATCTCATGGTGCCCGAATCGGGGGATTATTTTGCTTTGCCGAGTGAGAGCGAAGGGCGTGTGCTCGTCCGTAACCAGCAGTCGCAAGTCGAACTGCTGTCGAACGTGTGCCGCCACCGGCAAGCCATCATGCTCAACGGCCGCGGCCAGACGGAGAACATCGTCTGCCCCCTGCACCGCTGGACGTACGACCTGAACGGCCAACTCCTCGGCGCACCGCATTTCGCTGACAACCCCTGCCTGAATCTCGGCGCCACGCCGCTGCAGAACTGGCAAGGCCTGCTGTTCGAAGCGCAGGGGCGCGACGTCGCACGCGATCTGGCGCGCCTCGGCACCAGCCAGCACTTCGATTTTTCGGGCTTCATGTTCGACCACGTCGAAGTGCACGAGTGCAACTACAACTGGAAGACCTTTATCGAGGTCTATCTGGAGGATTACCACGTCGCGCCGTTCCACCCGGGCCTCGGCAGCTTCGTCAATTGCGACGACCTGACGTGGGAATTCGGCGACTGGTATAGCGTTCAGACCGTTGGCGTGCACAAGGATCTGGAGCAGCCGGGCAGCCCGACGTACCGCAAGTGGCACGACGCAGTGCTGCGGTTCCGCGACGGCAATCCGCCCGAATTCGGCGCGATCTGGATGGTGTACTACCCGGGCATCATGATCGAGTGGTATCCGCACGTGCTGGTCGTGTCGTGGCTGATTCCGCGTGGCCCGCAGAAAACCACCAACGTGGTCGAGTTTTATTACCCTGAGGAAATCGCGCTGTTCGAGCGCGAGTTCGTCGAAGCCGAGCGCGCCGCCTACATGGAAACGGCCCGCGAAGACGACGAGATCGCCGAGCGCATGGACGCCGGCCGCCGCGCGCTGATGAATCGCGGCGAATCCCAGGTCGGCCCGTACCAGAGCCCGATGGAAGACGGCATGCAGCACTTCCACGAGTTCCTGCGGCGCGAGCTGGGTACGATCTGATTGGCGCCTTAGAAGGTCAGGCAGCATTGACGCATGGAAAGACGGGCTTCGGCCCGTCTTTTTTTGTTTAGACTATCGGAATAGGTCGGCCATTCGCTCGACAGGAGACATCATGCCCCACACTCACTACACCACTTTGATCTCCGCGACCAATCTCGCGGAACGGCTCGCCGCCGCGCCGGGCAGCGTGTTCGTGATCGACTGCCGTTTCGACCTGGCCGACACCGACGCGGGCGAAAAGGCCTATCTGGATGGACATCTGCCTGGCGCGCACTACCTGCACCTCGATCGCGACCTGTCGGGGCCCAAGAACGGCACGAACGGGCGTCATCCGCTGCCGGAGCGCGCGCGGCTGGTCGAAACGCTGGAGTCGCGCGGCCTGAAACAGGGGCAGCAAGTGGTCGCCTATGACGCGCAAGGCGGCATGTACGCCGCGCGCGCCTGGTGGCTGCTGCGCTGGCTCGGTCACGACTCGGTCGCCCTGCTCGACGGCGGCCTGCAGGCTTGGGAAGCGGCGGGTCAGCGGCTGACGCAGGACGCGCCGGCCCAGAACAACGGCGACTTCAACGCAGCCGCACCGCTGTCCGTCACGGTCGACGCCCAAACGGTCGAGCGCAATCTCAGCACGAAGGAGCGGGTCGTGCTCGACGCACGTGCGGCCGATCGCTATCGCGGCGAAAACGAGACGCTCGATCGCGTCGGCGGGCACATTCCGGGCGCGCTCAACCGCTACTTCAAGGACAACCTCACGGCCGACAACCGCTTCAAGCCGGCGCATACGCTGCGCGAGGAATTTCACGCGCTGCTGGGCGATACGTCGCCGGAACACGTGGTGCTGCAATGCGGCTCGGGTGTGACGGCGTGTATGAACGCGCTGGCCATGGAAGTTGCCGGCCTGCATGGCGCCGCGCTGTATGCGGGGTCGTGGAGCGAGTGGAGTTCCGATCCGAAGCGGCCGGTCGCGACCGGCCCGAATCCGTAAGCGCAAGCCTCGTCTCACGGATAGCAGGCATGCCGTTGCCGCCCAGAAGCGGCAACGGCATTTTTTTCGACCTGCGCCGTTGCAGATACAACCTTCTGCAACGGCGTATTAGCGCGGGTTAGTGCAGCTTGACCCGCGGCAGCGTGGTACGCCGCAGCCAGTGCGCGAAGGTATCGAGCACCATGCGCGCGTAGCCGTGCAGCGCGGCGATATGCAGCCGGTACAGGGACATGTACATGAACCGCGCAAACAGGCCCTCGATCAGCATGTTGCCGCCGATCACCCCGCCCATCAGATTCCCAACCGCGCTGAAGTGTCCGAGCGACACCAGCGAGCCAAAGTCGCGATAGGCGAATTCCGGTAGCGGCTTGCCGTCGAGCCGCGCCGCCAGCGCTTTCATCAGAAAACTGGCCTGCTGGTGGGCGGCCTGTGCGCGCGGCGGCACGTTGCGCTCGTTACCCGGCCACGGGCAAGCGGCGCAATCGCCGAGCGCAAAAACGTTGTCGTCGATTTCGGTTTGCAGCGTCAGGCGCACGTTGAGCTGGCCGAGCCGATTGACGGGCAGGCCGTCGAGCTGGCTCAGGATAGCCGGCGCCTTGATGCCCGCCGCCCACACCGTCAGGTCGGCACGCACCGTTTTACCGCTGGCCGTGCGGATGATACCCGGCGCGACCTCGGCCACCGTTTCGCCGATCATCAGCTTCACGCCGAGTTTGGTGAGCAATTCGGCGGTGGCGGTCGACACACGCTCCTGCAAAGCCGGCAGAATGCGCGGCCCCGCCTCGATCAGCACAATGCCAACGTCGTGCCGCGGATCGAGCTTATGCAGGCCGTACGCGGACAGCACTTGCGCCGTATTGCGCAATTCGGCCGACAATTCCACCCCCGTCGCGCCGCCGCCGACAATCGCCACCTGAATGCGCGGCTCGCTGGAGGGCGCCGCGCCCGGCGCTGATTCGACAGGCTCGTGGACCTGATGCTCGGCGCGCATGCAAGCCGCGATCAGGCGTTTGCGGAAGCGCTCCGCCTGGCTCACGGTGTCGAGTGCGAGGGAATATTCCGGCGCGCCTTTCACGCCAAAAAAAGCCGTCGTGCTGCCGATTGCGATAATCAGCGTGTCGTATTCGAGTTGGCGCTCGGGCAGCAATTCGGCGCCGTCGTCGTCGAGCACCGTACCCAGCGTGAGCCGCTTGTTCGCGCGGTCCAGCCCGGTCAGTTCGCCCTGCTGAAACTCGAAGCCATGCCAGCGCGCCTGCGCCGCGTATTCGAGTTCCTGCGTGAACGGGTCCATACTGCCGGCCGCCACTTCATGCAGCAGCGGCTTCCAGATATGAGTCGGATTGCGATCGACGAGCGTGACTTGCGCCTGTACACCGCCCTTGTTCTTGTGGGGTGCATAACGATCGCCCAGACGCGTCGCCAACTCCAGCCCCCCCGCGCCCCCGCCAACGACGATAAAACGATGCATTGAACTCTCCGTGATTGCCGATGGTAATGCGTCGCGACGGGGCGCATGAGCGATCATGCGAGCGCGCCGTCTTTCAGCGATTGTCCGTTAGCAGCACGGATTGTCACAAGCCGCCAAAACGCATGTGTGACATGCGCGCGACGATATCGCGCGCCGTCACACGCACGTCAATGGGCTTCCTCCCAACTTAGGCCGGCGCCCACTTCGGCGACCAGTGGCACCTTCAGGTCGGCGACACCGCACATCAGTTCGGGCAGGCGCTTGCGCACTTCGGACAACTCGCTGTCCGGCACTTCGAGAATCAGTTCGTCGTGCACCTGCATGATCATGCGCGTGCCGATCTTCGACTCTTCGATCCAATTCTGCACCGCGATCATGGAGAGCTTGATCAGATCGGCGGCCGTGCCTTGCATCGGCGCATTGATGGCGGCGCGTTCCGCGGCCTGACGGCGCGGACCGTTGCCGCCATTGATCTCCGGCAGCCACAGGCGGCGGCCGAATACCGTTTCGACGTAACCCTTGGCCTTCGCGCTCACACGCGTTTCGTCCATATAGCGCGCGACGCCCGGATAACGCGCGAAGTAGCGGTCGATATAGAGCTTGGCGGCGTCACGTGTAATGCCGAGGTTCGAGGCAAGACCAAACGAACTCATACCGTAGATCAGCCCGAAATTGATGACCTTCGCCACGCGCCGCTGATCGCTCGAGACTTCGAGCGGCGTCACGCTGAAGATCTCCGCCGCGGTCGCGCGGTGAATGTCTTCACCTTGCGAGAACGCGCGCAGCAAGGATTCGTCGCCGGAAATGTGCGCCATGATGCGCAATTCGATCTGCGAATAATCCGCGGAGACCAGCTTGTGCCCAGGCGGCGCAATAAACGCTTCGCGAATACGGCGGCCTTCGCCGGTACGCACGGGAATGTTCTGCAGGTTCGGATCGTTCGACGCGAGACGCCCGGTGACCGCCACGGCCTGCGCGTAGTTCGTGTGCACGCGGCCGGTTGTGGCGTTGACCATGCGCGGCAGCTTGTCCGTGTACGTCGACTTCAGCTTCGACAAACCACGATGTTCGAGCAGGATCTTCGGCAGCGGATAGTCTTCGGCGAGCTTTTGCAGCACTTCTTCGTCGGTGGACGGAGCGCCGCTCGGGGTCTTCTTGATCACCGGCAATTCGAGCTTCTCGAAGAAGATCTGGCCGATCTGCTTCGGCGAGCCGAGATTGAATTCGCCACCGGCCAGCTCGTACGCTTCGCCTTCCAGCTGGATCAGCCGGGTGGCGATTTCGCTGCTTTGCTGGCGCAGCTTTTCCGCATCGATCAGCACCCCCGTGCGCTCCATCTTGCGCAGCACGCGCGAGGTGGGGATTTCGATATCGCGGTACACGTACTCGAGCGTTTTCTCCGCTGCCACTTGCGGGTACAGGACCTGATGCAGTTGCAACGTGATGTCGGCGTCTTCCGCCGCATACTCCGAGGCCTTGTCCAATGCGACTTCGTCGAAGCCGATCTGGCTCGCGCCCTTGCCCGCCACGTCTTCGTACTTGATCGTCTTCACGCCGAGATGGCGCAGCGCGAGGCTGTCCATGTCATGCGTGCGGTGCGATTCCACCACATACGATTGAAGCAGCGTATCGTGCTCGATGCCGCGCATTTCGATGCCGTAGTTGGCCAGCACCTGCTCGTCATACTTGAGATGCTGACCGACCTTCTTGTGCGTGGTGCTTTCCAGCCACGGCCTGAGCTTCGCGAGCACTTCGTCGCGCGGCAATTGCTCGGGTGCGTCCGGGCCGCGATGCGCTAGCGGCACATACGCCGCACGGCCGGCTTCCACCGACAACGACAGCCCGACGATCTGCGCGGTCATCGGATCGAGCGAGGTGGTCTCCGTGTCGAACGAGGTCAGCTCGGCCGCGTTGATCTTCTCCAGCCAGGCATCGAACTGCTCCCACGTCTGCACCGTGTCGTAATGCCGTTCATGATTCACGGTCAAAGCTGGCGGCACGTCAGCCGCTTGCGCGCCCTCCACCGGCTCCACGCTCGCGCTTTCCACTTCGCGCAGCCAGGTCTTGAAGCCGTGCCGCATGAACACGTCGCGCAGTTCCTCGCGCGCTTCGGGCCGGCTTGGCAGGCTTTCCTCGATCGACACGACATGCTCGGTCAGATCGCAATTGCGCTCGACGGTGACGAGTTTTTTCGCCATCGGCAGAAAATCGAGTGCTCGGCGCAGATTGTCTCCTACCGCACCTTTAATCTCGTCAGCATGTGCGACGATGCCATCCAGCGAGTCGAATTGCGTGAGCCATTTGATCGCTGTTTTCGGCCCGCACTTATCGACGCCCGGCACGTTGTCGACGGTGTCTCCGATCAACGACAGGTAGTCGATGATGCGCTCAGGCGGCACGCCGAACTTGGCGATCACGCCTTCGCGGTCGAGCGTTTCGTTGGTCATCGTATTGATGAGGGTGACATGATCCGACACGAGCTGCGCCAGATCCTTGTCCCCAGTCGACACGATCACTTTCATGCCGCGCTGCTCCGCCGCGGTGCTGAGCGTGCCGATCACGTCGTCGGCCTCGACGCCTTCGATCATCAGCAACGGCCAGCCGAGCGCGCGCACGGCCACGTGAATCGGCTCGATCTGACGCGAGAGATCGTCCGGCATGGACGGGCGATTCGCCTTATAGTCGGGATACCAGTCGTCGCGGAACGTTTTGCCCTTGGCGTCGAACACGCACGCGCTATACTCTGCGGTGACTTCCTTGCGCATGCGCCGAAGCATGTTGATCATTCCGTAGAGCGCGCCTGTCGGACCACCATCGGGGCCGCGCAGATCCGGCATCGCATGATAGGCCCGGTACAGATAACTCGAACCGTCGACCAATAGCAGGGTCTTACCTTCAAGGCTTCGTTCTTCAGGCATTATGACTAAGAGAAAAGTGATTCCGAGTCTGCGATCACTCGCAGATCAAGAGCGCGCAACGGCCAAAAAGGCCCGCGCATCGTGGCAGATGTTCACGATTATGGCAGAGTTTATCGAGGCCACCGAGTACCTCTCGGAGATTCGCCCGGCGGTCAGCATTTACGGTTCAGCGCGTCTGAAACCGAACTCGCCCTACTACAAGCTCGCCACGCAAATCGCGCGCAAGCTGTCGGATGCCGGCTTCGCGGTCATCTCCGGCGGCGGCCCCGGCATCATGGAAGCGGCCAACAAGGGCGCGCATGCCGGCAAGGCACCTTCGGTCGGACTGAATATCGAACTGCCGCATGAGCAGTCAGGCAATCAGTGGCAAGACATCTCGTTGCGCTTCCGCCATTTCTTCACGCGCAAAGTTACGTTCGTGAAGAATTCGGATGCGGTGATCGTGATGCCGGGCGGCTTCGGCACGCTGGACGAACTCGCCGAAGTGCTCACGCTGATCCAGACCAAGAAGTCGCGCCACGTGCCTATCATTCTGGTGGGCGGCGAGTTCTGGGAAGGCCTGCTTGCGTGGTTCAAGAACTCGCTCACGCCTATGGGCCTGATCAATCCGACCGACATGGACCTCATGCAGGTTATCGACGATCCGGATCAGGTGCTCGAAGCGGTGCTGAAGTTCTACGAAGACCGCGAAGAAGCAGAACCGCATCCGGCGAAGTCGGACGAAGACCGGATGTTCTATCTGTAACGTCGCGAACGCATTGTGAGTATCAACGGGCGGCCTCCGGGCTGCCCGCTTCCGCTTCATCAGTCTGATCACCTTGCGCCTGCAGCCATTCGCAGAACTGCGCCACGAGCGGCGCCTGCGCGACCTCACGCCGCGCCACCCACCAGTAGCCGCGCGCATCGATACGCGGCCCCGCCAGCGGCACCACCAGCCGCCCCGAAGCCAGCTCATCCGCGAGCAGCGGCAATGGTCCGAGCGCCACCCCAAGACCGTCCACCGCTGCCTGCAAGGCCAGGTAGAAGTGATCGAACGATTGCTTCTTGCGGCACCTCGCCGTCACCCCTGCCGCCGATAACCAGTTGCGCCACGCATCCGGACGCGTGTCTGAATGCAGCAGCACATGGCGAGCGAGATCGTCGGCGACTTTGATCGGCGAGCGCTGTATAAGCGCGGGACTGCAGACCGGAATCTCGCTCTCGCCAAGAAAGTGACCACTCACGCAGTTGGGCCAATGCGCCGGGCCGCGCCGCACCGCCACATCGAAGCTGTCCAGCGTTTCGACCGGGGCGTTCGACGTCGCCAATCTCAACTCCACGTTCGGCACCTTGCGCTGGAATTGATGCAGCCGCGGCAGCAGCCACTTCATCGCGAAGGTAGGCAGCGCATTCACGCGCAGCACATGGACGACACCCGTATCGCGCAACTGGTCCGTGGCGAGCGCGATGCTGTCGAATGCGGCCTGCACGGTGGACAGATAGCGTCGGCCGTCGGTGGTCAGACGCACGCGCTTGCCGTGGCGCTGGAACACCTGCACGCCCAGCCACGTTTCGAACGCCGCGACCTGGCGGCTGATTGCACCGTGCGTCACATGCAATTCGTTCGCCGCAGCCGTAAAACTTTCATGCCGCGCCGCGGCTTCGAAGGCGCGCAGCGCCGGAAAGGGAGGTAGATTACGAGCCATGCTTGTGATTTTAGATCACAAGCGCGCGCCCAAAAATCGTTTTGCCCGGCGCCGGTTCGGCGCTACCCTCGTGAGCTTGAACTGGAAGCTTACCGATATGGATCACGATCTCACCTCCACCGAGCCGGCACTGGCGCCGGCGCCCACATTGAGGGAAATTTTTGCCGGCTTTCTCGGCCTTGGGCTGATCTCTTTTGGCGGAGCGCTGCCGCTCGCGCGGCGCGCTCTGGTCGAACAGCGCCGTTGGCTGGGCGCCAAGGAATTCACCGACCTGCTGGGCCTCTGCCAGTTCTTGCCGGGCGGCAATGTGATCAATCTCTCAGTGGCCATGGGCATGCGCTTTCGCGGCGTGCCGGGCGCGCTGGCCGGCCTGCTCGGGCTGATCGCCGGCCCCTCGCTCGTGGTGATCGGCCTCGGCGTGCTGTACGAACACACGCAAAACGACCCGCACGTGCGCCATCTGTTTGCAGGTCTCGCTGCCGCCGCAGCCGGCCTGCTGATCTCGATGGCCGTGAAAATCCTGCTGCCGCTGCGGCATGACCCGGTGGCCGCGCTCATTGCGGCGCTCGGGTTCATTGCGATCGCAATCATGCGGCTGCCGCTTCTGCCCACCATGCTCGTGCTGACGCCGCTCAGCATCTATATCGCGTCGAGGAAAGCACGATGAACGACACGCTTGTTTCTCTCGCCGTCATTTTCAGCCAGCTTTCGCTGCTCGCGTTCGGCGGCGGCAATACGATTCTTCCGGAGATGCAGCGTCAGGTGGTGGACGTGCATCACTGGATGCCGGCTAGCGAGTTCAGCGCCCTGTTCGCGCTCGCGCAAGCCGCGCCGGGGCCGAATCTGATGGTCGTCACGCTGGTCGGCTGGCACGTCGCGGGTTGGGCGGGGATGCTGGTGGCGTCTGTGGCGAAGTTCGGGCCGTCGTCGCTCGTGACGATTCTCGCGTTACATGCATGGGAGCGCTTCAAGGACCGCCCGTGGCGGCGCTATGCACAGATGGGGCTGGTGCCCGTCACGGCCGGCATCGTGGCGGCAAGCGCCGCGTTGATCGCCGAAGCGTCGAACCCGACCGCGATTGCCTGGGCGATCACGGCTTTCACCGCCGTCATGGCGATGAAAACGCGCGTTCATCCATTGTGGCTGCTGGCCGCCGGCAGTTTGATCGGGCTGACGGGGTTCGGGCAAGTGTAGGTGCTGTCGGTGCGGGCGGCTCGCCCGCCACCCGCGCCTGATAAAGGCCAGCTTACTGAAACGCCACTTCCGCAAAGCTGCGCAGCTTGCGACTGTGCAAGCGATGCAGCCCGTTCATCCGCAGCAGCTCCATGGCCTTCACCCCGATCTGCAGATGCTGATCGACCTGCGCGCGATAAAACTGATCCGCCATGCCAGGCAGCTTCAGTTCTCCGTGCAAGGGCTTGTCCGAGACACACAGCAAGGTGCCGTAAGGCACCCGGAAACGGAAACCGTTGGCGGCGATCGTCGCGCTTTCCATATCGAGCGCCACCGCGCGGCTTTGCGACAGCCGCTGCACCGGCTCGCGGTGATCGCGCAATTCCCAGTTACGGTTGTCCACACTCGCCACCGTGCCCGTGCGCATCACGCGCTTCAATTCGACGCCATCCAACTGCGTGACCTGCGCGACCGCGCGCTCCAGCGCAACCTGCACTTCGGCGAGCGCCGGAATCGGCACCCACAGCGGCAAATCGGCGTCGAGCACGTGATCCTCGCGCACATAGCCGTGCGCCAGCACATAGTCGCCGAGACGCTGCGTATTGCGCAGACCCGCGCAGTGGCCAAGCATGACCCACGCATGCGGACGCAGCACGGCGATATGATCGGTAATGGTCTTCGCGTTCGACGGTCCAACGCCGATGTTGACCATGGTGATGCCGCTGCCGTCCGCGCGCTTCAGGTGATACGCCGGCATTTGCGGCAGACGCGGCGGCGCCGTGCCTTCCTGCGCCTGTTCGCCGAGATTCTCGTTGTAGGTGATCACGTCGCCGGGCTCGACGAACGACGTGTACTCGCTGCGATAGGTGCGCAGTTCCGCGTCGTCGGTATGGGCCATCATCGTGCGGCCAAGTTTGACGAACTCGTCGATATAGAACTGGTAGTTCGTGTACAGCACGTAGTTCTGGCAATGCGTGGGCGACGTCGCCGTATAGTGCTTCAGCCGATGCAGCGAGAAATCGACCCGCGCCGCCGTGAACAGCGCGAGCGGATGCGGGTCGCCCGGCGGCGGCTCATACGTGCCGTTGACGATGCGGTCGTCGAGCAGCGCGAGGTCCGGCGTGTCGAATATGTCGCGCATCAGGAACAGGCGCTCGCGGTCCAGATCGCCCTCGAGGTGAATGCCCTCGGCGAAAGCGAAATGAATTGGAATCGGCTGCTCCGACACGCCGACTTCGATCTCTACATGATGGTTCTTGGCCAGCAGGCGCAATTGCTCGCGATAGTAATTGCCGAACAGATCAGGCCGCGTGACGGTCGTTTCGAACACACCCGGACCCGCGACAAAGCCGTACGAGCGGCGCGAGTCGATATGTGTGTTGATTTCAGTGCGGACTCGCACGAAGGGGTAGCAGGCCCGCACCCGGCGCTCGAACAACTCGTTGCGGCGGTAGCGCGCGAAGGCATCACGCAGGAACGACGTGTTCGCTTCGTAGATCGCCGCGAGGCGGGTAACGGCCTCGGCGGCGTCGGCAAAGGATTCGGTTGGGAAGCTGTTGGCGGGAGCCTGCACCGCGCGTTGATTGGTATCGTTGTTCATCTTCATTCGCCTCGATTGATGAGACCACATTACCACGGAACTTATGATCGCCATATGTCCCGGCGACCCTTGCGGCACCTGCCGCCACTCGGCCCGCAAGATTGCCGGCATACTGCGCGAAAGCGGCGCAAAATAAGGCGGTCGCGCCCGAAGGCCAGGCTGGATTTGCTAGAATCGGGGCACCATATTGGAGAATCACCATGAAGCCGCTCCTCCCCGTCGCCGTTGCACTGGCCCTCGCCTTTGGCAACGCCGCGATGGCTGCCCAGCCTGTCGATGAGACTCCGCCCGCCGAAGTAGCCCAGTCCGCCAACGAACGGGCGGGTCTGCCGGACCTGGCGAAGATCAATCGTCCGGCCGCCGAGGTCAGCTCGAAGGTCGAAATCAACGTCCCGCGTACGCCCAGCTTCCACGAGCGCAGCGCCAACGGCACCGAAATCACCGAATACCGCGACAAAGGCAAGCCCGTCGAAATCAACGTGCGTTCGAATTTCGGCACGCACTACCAGATGAGCGCGCCGCTCGACACGTCGCCCACCGTGCGCGATAACGGCCGCGCGAGCACGCGTTTGCCGTCGGTGAACCTAACCTATTGACTTATTGATTGCCAAGCCGGGGCGGCGCCTCGGTGTAGGCCGCCGCCCTGGATCCGGACGCTCACGAGGCGCCCCCTGGGCCTTCAGCCTGCTTGCCGAGCCTTACCCTGGCCGTACGGTGTCGATCTGCCGCAGCGCTTCGCGGCTCCGCAAGCGCGCGTTGTCGACATCGCATTTGCCTCACATCGCACTGGCCTTCACCGCGCCAGCCCGACCAACCTGATCTGACGTTTCCCGCATGGCTGTCTTCACCGCTGTCACCGAATCCCAACTCGCAGAATGGATGGGCCACTACGATCTCGGCGATGTCGTCGATTTTCGCGGCATTTCCTCCGGTATTGAAAACAGCAACTTCTTTCTGACGACGACGCGCGGCGAATACGTCCTCACGATTTTCGAAAAGCTGACGGCCGAACAACTGCCGTTCTACCTCGAACTCATGCGGCACCTGGCCGCGCACCACGTGCCGGTGCCGGACCCCATGCCACGCGAAGACGGCGCGCTGTTCGGCACCTTGCACGGCAAGCCCGCCGCCATCGTGACCAAGCTCGAGGGCGCGCCGGAGCTGGCGCCGGGCGTCGAGCACTGCGCGGAAGTCGGCCACATGCTGGCGCGCATGCACCTGGCTGGCCGTGATTACCCCCGCTATCAGCCGAACCTGCGCAGCCTGCCGTGGTGGCAGGAAACCGTGCCGACCGTCCTGCCGTTCCTCGACGACGCGCAACGCGAGTTGCTGTCGTCCGAACTGGCGCATCAGGAGGCCTTCTTCGCCTCCGCCGATTACGCCGCGCTGCCCGGCGGCCCGTGCCACGCCGACCTGTTCCGCGACAACGCGATGTTCGCGCACGCCGCGCCGGAAACCGGCCACGAAGTACGCCTCGGCGGCTTCTTCGACTTCTATTTCGCGGGCTGCGACAAGTGGCTGTTCGACGTCGCGGTTACGGTCAACGACTGGTGCGTCGACCTCGCCACCGGCAAACTGGACGACGCGCGCACCGAGGCCCTGCTGCGGTCCTACCAGACCGTGCGCCCGTTCACCGCTGAAGAAAACCGCCATTGGGGCGACATGCTGCGCGCGGGCGCGTACCGTTTCTGGGTCTCGCGCCTGTATGATTTTCATTTGCCGCGCGCGGCCGAGCTGCTCAAACCGCACGATCCCGGCCATTTCGAGCGCATTCTGCGCGAACGCCTGTCCGGCGTAGCACTTCCAGGCATTCATATCCCATGCAACTGATCGAAGTCCCCGCGAAAGCCGGCTATGTATGGTTCCGGCAGGGTATCTGGCTGTTCCGCAAGAACCCGCTCGCGTTCCTGACGCTGTTCTTCACCTATCTGCTGGTGATGACGCTCGTCTCGCAGATCCCGGTGATCGGCGGTGTGCTGCCGCTGGCCTTCATTCCGGGCGTCGCGGTCGGGTTCATGGCGGCGTGCCGCAACACGATTGCGGGCAAGCCGGTGTTCCCGACCATCCTGGTGGACGGCTTCCACTCTTACGGTCCGGTGGTCGCCAAACGGCTGCTGGTGCTCGGCGTGCTTTACGTCGTCGCCATGGCGCTGGTGCTGGCAGGTTCCGCGCTCGCCGACGGCGGCATGCTGCTGAAGGTGATGCTCGGCGGCGCCGCGCTCGATCAGGACGCGATCGCCAACAGCAATATCCCGCTAGCGGTCATCACGGCTTTCGCGTTTTACGTGCCGGTGGCGATGATCTTCTGGTTCTCGCCGATCCTCGCCGCCTGGCATGACGTGCCGCCCGTCAAGGCCATGTTCTTCAGCATCGTCAGTTGCTGGCGCAACCGTGGGGCGTTCATTGTGTTCGGCGCGCTGTGGTTCGCCGTGGCCATGACCGTGTCGCTCGGTTTGTCCGCGCTCATGCAGGCGCTGGGCGCGGGCGACTTCGCCTTCGCGATCCTGATGCCCGCCACGATGATCGTCACGACCATGCTGTATTGCTCGTTTTACGCGACCTATCGCGGCTGCTTCGGCGTGCAGGCGCCCGAAACACCCGATCTGCCGACCAACAAGCCGGCGGCCTGAGCAACATTCCGGCGCGGGCGCTGTTCTGGCGCCCGCCCTCGCGCCGCCCTCGCCGCGGTGCTCGTCTTTGCGGCTCATCTTTGCGGCTTACCTTCGCTGCTTCCAGGCCTTCGCCACTTCCCAAAGTCTCCTGCCGTACGCGTCACGGCACGCCGATTTGCGGCACAATAGTTTGCACGCAATCGATTTGCACACTCTTTTTGCACGGGAGGCATTATGACCCAGCGCCTGGCTTTACCCTTCACGCTCGACGAGCAACTCTGCTTCGCCCTCTATTCGACCTCGCTCGCCATGACGAAGGCGTATAAGCCGCTGCTCGACAAGCTGGGCCTGACCTACCCGCAATATCTCGCCATGCTGGCGCTCTGGGAGAGCGACGACATCACGGTCAAAGACATGGCCGCGCGCCTGAACCTCGATCCGGCGACGGTCACGCCACTCCTCAAGCGCCTCGAGACACAAGGGCTGCTGGAGCGGGTTCGCGGCGTGGACGATGAACGCCTCGTGTATATCCGCCTCACCAAGGCCGGCTCGGCGCTTAAGCGCCAGGCGCGCGAAGTGCCCGCGGAAATCCTCTGTGCGACCCAGCAGACGCCCGATTTCCTGCTGCAACTGCGCGACGACCTGACCCGCCTGCGCACCACCCTCAACGATTACATGGACCACTAGCCGGAGCGTTGCAAACGCACGCTATCGCGACGATGCAAAAAATTTAATTTGTGCACAAATGATTTGTGCGCTATCTTTATCACATGCCGCTTCGATAGCGCTCCGACAGAACGGCGGGCAAGACGGAGCGGCAAACATGCAGATCCCAACAAACCAGACATAGGAGCAACACCATGAACATCCTTTATAAGGCAAGCGCAACGAGCACCGGTGGCCGCGACGGCCGCGCCGTTTCGTCGGACAACGCTTTGGACGTCAAGCTGGCCGCACCGCGTGAACTGGGTGGCAACGGCGCGGCAGGCACGAATCCGGAGCAACTGTTTGCAGCCGGCTACTCGGCGTGCTTCCTGAGCGCGATGAAGTTCGTGGCCGGCCAGAAAAAGCAGGCGCTGCCGGCGGACACGCAAGTCACGGCGGAAGTCGGCATCGGCCCGAACGACAAGGGCGGTTTCGCGCTGGACATCGATCTGCGCGTGTCGCTGCCGGGCCTCGACGCGAACGCGGCCAAGGAACTGGTCGACGCGGCGCATCAGGTGTGCCCGTACTCGAACGCCACGCGCAACAACGTCGCGGTCCGCCTGCAAGTCGCGTAAGCTGCGACCCCGGCGTACGCCGGCAAATCGGCTAGGCGGCCAAGCGGCGCGGAAAACCGCGCCGCGCGTCACGAACAGCGCCCGCACCCTGCACAATAGGGGCGGGCGTTGTCCCGTTTTGTGAACGCGGCATGCGTTGTGCGACGCGGGTATGTGCCGCACTTTGCGGTTGGCGACAGCCCGACTGCTCACCCGGATTCCATGACCCCCGTTCCTGATGACACTAGCCCGACGACTGAACGCCGCTTTCAACACCGGTCTTGTCTGGTTTCGCCGCGACCTGCGCAGCACGGACCATGCCGCGCTCTACTACGCGCTCAAGCATTGCGAACGGGTCTGGTGCGTGTTCGTGTTCGATACGACGATCCTGAATCCGCTGGTGGAGGCGTGGCAAACACGCAATCCCGGCGCGCAGCCGCAGGACCGCCGCGTCGAGTTCATTCTTGCGGCGCTAGGCGAACTCGATGAGGCGTTACGTGCCGGCGGTGGCGGCCTGATCGTGCTGTACGGCGATCCGACCGAGCTGGTTCCGAGGCTCGCCGGCGAGCTCGGCGTGGACGCCGTATTTGCAAATCACGACTACGAACCGGTCGCGATCGAACGGGACGAGGCCGTGCGCGAGCGTCTCAACGACGCCGGACGCCAATGGCTAACGTTCAAGGATCAGGTGATTTTCGAGCTCGATGAGGTGCTCACCGGCCAAAACAAGCCGTTCACGGTGTTCACGCCCTATAAGAACGCGTGGCTCAAGCAGTTGACGGCCTTCAATCTGAAGCCGTATCCCGTGGAAACCTACGCGAAACATCTGGCCGCACTGCCGCCGAAGCTGGATCGCCAGTTGCCGGCGCTCGACCAACTCGGCTTTGCACCGAGCAACCTGGCTGAATTGAATTTGCCGACCGGCATGAGCGGCGCGCAGCGGCTGCTCGACGACTTCACAACCCGTATCGACAGTTACGCGGACCGGCGCGACTTCCCGGCTGCCAAAGGCCCAAGCTATCTATCGACGCATCTGCGCTTCGGCACGGTGTCGATCCGCACGCTTGCGCGGCTCGCCCACGAGATGTCGCTGCAACCCGAGGGCCAAGGTTCGGCCACGTGGCTGTCAGAACTGATCTGGCGAGATTTTTACTTCATGATCCTGGCGCATCATCCGCGGCTGGCGAGCGGCGTGTCGTTCAAGGAAGAGTACGACCGGCTGCGCTGGGAACAGGGTCCGGAAGCGGACAAGGCTTTCGCCGCGTGGTGCGACGGCCGCACCGGTTATCCGCTGGTCGATGCGGCCATGCTGCAACTGAACCGCACCGGCTATATGCACAACCGCTTGCGAATGGTGACGGCGAGTTTCCTGGTGAAGGATCTAGGCGTGGACTGGCGGCGCGGCGAGCGTTATTTCGCCGAACAGCTGAACGACTTCGATTTCTCGGCCAATAACGGCGGCTGGCAATGGGCGGCGTCGACGGGGTGCGACGCACAGCCGTACTTCCGGATCTTCAATCCGGTCACGCAATCCGAAAAATTCGATGCGGATGGCCGCTTTATCAAACGCTATCTGCCTCAGCTTGCGAAGCTGCCGGCGAAATGGATTCACGCGCCATGGCTCGCGGGCGCGGAGCGGCTCGCGGAAGCGGGCGTGGAGCTAGGCAGGGACTACCCGGCGCCGATTGTGGACCATGCCGAAGCGCGGGCGCGCACATTGATCCGTTTCGGCAAATCTGACGGCTGAACCGCAGGGCAAGCGAACTACTGATGCCCTATTTCACGCGTTGCGCGGCTTTAACCTGCGCAGCGTAGGCGGTGCTTAGTGCTGGCTCATCCACGACGGCTGACGCAGGTTCGCTTCACGATCTAGCTTGCGCATACGGAATTCCAGATCGTACAGATCGGTTGCTTCAGCGAGGAATGCGTCAGCGCGTTCTTTCGCGAGTTGATCGGGCGACTTGGTCAGAAACAGAAACAGGCGGCTGAGCAGATACATGGCTAACCTCGGAAATGAGTTTGGCGTTAACGCCTAAGGGATAACCCGTATTATAGGGAAAACCCTAGGAAAGCGCCAATACTCATTTCGAAGTGTTGCTCCAACCTCACCGGGCTCCGGCTGAGGCCGCTGTGGCGGTGCTTTCCACCACGCGACCGGCGCCCGTGCGGCGCTGATGTCTGAAAAACTCCCACACCATGGCGCTCGCGTCCGGACCTTTGGCGGAATGAAACGGCACGGCATCGTCGCCGCCGCTCCAGGCATGGGCGAGCCCTTGCACGCGGCAGAGCCGCACCACGCGCCGCCCGCTGCGCACGTAGTCGCGCATCACCACGCCGCTCTTGCGCTCCTCGCGCACTTCGCCCGATTTACGCGCGCCGCTTTCGTCGACCATACGATTCAGGCGAAGAAACTGCTCCGCCAGCTGATCCGCGTTGACCGGCGAGACCACATGGTCGGCGTCGCCGTGGATGACGATGGCCGGCATGCCTGGGTAATGCGCCACATCGACGGTCTCGTCGACCAGTTCGGCCGGTTCACCGCGTGCGCCGCGCCTCATCACGTCCATGGCTGTAATGCCGGAGCGCGCCTCGCCGAACGCGGGGCCGGAGTGCAGCGCGACCGCCGCGAACCGATCCGGATAGGTGGCGGCCAGAAGCGCCGTCAGGCCGGCTCCGGCCGAGATTCCAGCAACATACACGCGCTCGCTGTCAAAACCATGCTGAGCGACCAGCGCATCGACCAGCGACACCACTGCGCGCGCCTCGCCCCCACCCGCGTGTTCGCTCGCGTCGTACCAGTGCCAGCAGCGATGCGAGTGCGCGTGCTTCGACTGCTCGGGATAGACCACTGCAAAGCCAAAGCGGTCGGCCAGCACGTTCATCCGTGTGCCCTCGGCAAATTCGTCGATCGACTGGGTGCAGCCGTGCAGCATCACCACCAGCGGCAGCGCCTCGCGCGCATGACCTGCCGGTACATACAAACCGTACTGAAGATGATTGACGAGGCGCCCGGGGGAAGCCGGCGCCGAGTGAAACGAGCGCGTCCACGAACCGCTCGCCCACGCGGACGCACGCGGGCGCACACGCGACTCGCGGGCGGCGGGGTGCGGCGCTTCCCGCTTGGCAGGCGCCCGCAGCGCGGCGACCTGCTTGAGCGGGCGAACCTTGGCGGACGGCTTGCTGGTGGCGGCCTTGGCAGGTCGCGCCGTCGTCCGCTTGGCGGTTTTGCTGGTGTGCTCGGTTTGGATCGCGAGGAGCCGCTTGAGACCGCCCAGCCAGATTTTCGATAGACTTTTTGCCATCGGTGGATAACCTCGCAAAAAGGGACAGGGTCCGTTCGATAAACGATGCTTTCTTGTGCAATGCACAATAACACCATTCCTCATGCGATGCTGGAACCCTCCGCGTTATCCAGGCTTGAAATTGCCGCTCGGCGAACCTTGTCGCGCAGCCGGCGTCCAACCCCCACAAGGCTTTGCCGGCCTCTTGTTCGCCAACCGGCGTTCGGCGGCAAAAAGCCAGGCGCACGGCGCAACCGCCTTGCAGCACCCGTCTATACTGACGGTTAAATCTTTGACTTAAGCGCCTGTGTCACGTCGGCGATTCAAGCCGCTCATGCGTTAAGTCATTACCAATCCGATTCTACGCGGCCCGGGTCGCACTTTTTGCCATGCCCGATTTACCTGCTCACCTGTGGTATTCGATCACCAACCTCGGCGGCGCCGGCATCACGCTGCCGCTGGCGCTCGCGATCGCGCTGTGGCTGGCCGCCGGTTATTCGTGGCGCATGGCCGCGGGCTGGCTGCTCCTGCTGGGCGGTGCAATCGGCGTGGTGACGGTGACCAAGCTGGCGTTCCTCGGCTGGGGTGTGGGTGTACGCGAGCTGGATTTCACCGGCGTCAGCGGCCACGCCATGCTGTCCACCGCTGTTTATCCGGTCGTTCTGTTCCTCATGCTGTTGCCCGCGCGTCCGGCCGTTCGTCTGCTTGGCGTGCTGGCCGGCCTGGCCGCGGGGATCGCGGTGGGCTTGTCGCGGGTCGTGCTGAGCGCGCACTCGCCGTCCGAAGCCGTCACCGGCTGTCTGGTCGGCGCTCTGGCCGCGCTGCTATTCGTGCGTCTCGCGTGGCATGCCGAGCCGGGCCGGCTCTCGGCACTGCCGGTCGCCGTCAGCATGATGGCGCTGGCGGTATTGATGCACGGCGTGCATGTGCCGACCCAGCGCTGGGTCACGCATATCGCCTTGAAAGTGTCCGGCCATGAGCGGCCGTTCATTCGCGCCAAGTGGCGCTCCGTGCGCGATGTGCGCCCGGCCACGGCGCCGCTGTCGCAAACGCGCAATACGCTGGCGCCGCTGCAATCGTCCGACGTTTGAACCCTCGCCTCCCGCTTGACGAGCCGCGTTATGCGCGCGGCTGAATAATTGTCATGGGTTACCGCTATAACCTTTCATATATTACGATAGCGTTTTAACCCATCGCTCCGGCTCATGCCGGACTTCAAGACCTTCATGACACTCTCCCGCCGCCTTCTGAAGCACGCGTTGTTCGTCGCCAGCACTGTCTCCGTCGTGGTTAGCGGGGAGGCGCGGGCCGACGAACTGGTGGTCTCCGCTGCCGCCAGCCTGACCAACGCGTTCAAGGCAGTCAGCGAAGTGTTCGAACAGCAGCATCCTGGCACCAAGGTGCTGCTGAACTTCGGCGCCTCCGACGTGCTGATGCAGCAGATCGTCAAGGGCGCACCCGCCGACGTGTTCGCGTCCGCGGATCAGAAAGCCATGGACAAGGCGGCCGCCGAAAAAGTCATCGTGCCGGCCACCCGCAAGGATTTCGCTGCCAATTCGCTGGTGCTGATCGTGCCGGCTGACAGCCATTTCACGCCGGCCGGGTTGAACGATCTGACGTCGGCGAATGTGAAACGCGTCGCGTACGGCGATCCGGCCTCCGTGCCGGTCGGCCGATACACACAAGGCGCGCTGCAGGCCGCGGGCGTGTGGGATGCGGTGAGCGCGAAGGCCGTGCTGGCCACGAACGTGCGTCAGAGCCTCGACTACGTTTCGCGCGGCGAAGTCGACGCCGGCTTCGTGTTCAGCACCGACGCCGCGGTCATGCCCGACAAGGTCAAAGTGGCGCTGAACGTGCCGACGCAAACGCCGATCACCTATCCGATCGCGCAAGTCGAAGGCAGCCACCACGCCGCGGATGCCCAAGCGTTCATGAGTTTCGTGCTGTCGCCGGCCGGCCAGGCCGTGCTGGCGAAGTACGGTTTCAAGCCCGCGCATTAAGCCCGCATCGCACCTCCTGGAATAACGCACGCTCATGCAACAGGCCTGGATTCCGCTCTTGCTGTCGCTGAAAGTGGCGGGCTGGGCCACCGCGCTCAATCTGGTGTTTGGCGTCGCGGCCGGCTTCGGTTTGTCGCGCTGGCGCTCCGGCGCGCGCGACGTGGTCGATTCGCTGCTGACGCTGCCGCTCGTCATGCCGCCCACCGTGCTCGGCTACTACCTGCTCGTGCTGCTCGGGCGGCGCGGCGTGATTGGCGGCTGGCTCGACCGCTTCGATATCCAGTTGGTGTTCACCTGGCAGGGCGCGGTGATTGCGTCGACGGTCGTGGCTTTTCCGCTCGTGCTGAAATCGGCGCGCGCAGCTTTCGAGGCCGTCGACCCGCAACTCGAACGGGCCGCGCGCACGCTCGGCGTCAGCGAGACGGCCGTGTTCTTTCGCGTGACGCTGCCGCTCGCCGCGCGTGGCATTCTTGCCGGCGGTCTGCTGGCGTTCGCCCGGGCGCTAGGCGAATTCGGCGCGACGCTGATGATCGCGGGCAATCTGCCGGGACGCACGCAGACGCTTTCGGTAGCCGTCTACGCCGCCGTGCAAGCCGGCGACGACAGCACCGCGAATTTTCTCGTGCTCGTGACCTCGGTGACGTGCGTCGCGATCCTGCTGCTCGCCGGGCGTCTCGTGCCGCAGCACTCGATTTTGACGTCCCGCTGATATGCCGCTCACGGTCGACATCCGCAAGACCTTCCAGAGCGCCGAGCGCCGCTTTACGCTCGACGTCGCTTTCCAAGCCACCTCGCAGCGCGTCGTGCTGTTCGGGCCGTCGGGCGCCGGCAAGAGCCTGACGTTGCAGGCTGTAGCCGGCCTGTTGCGTCCCGACCAGGGGACGATCACGCTGCATGGCAAGGCGCTATTCGACAGTGCGAGCGGCGTCGATCTGAAACCGCAAGCGCGCAAGATCGGTTATCTGTTTCAGGACTACGCGCTATTTCCGCATCTGAACGTGCGGCAAAACATCGGCTTTGGATTGCAGCAAGGCTGGTTCAATGCGCGCGCGCGACTCGCGCATCCGCAAGTCGATTATTGGCTCGACGCGCTGGAATTGAGGAGTGTGGCGGGTCATCACCCGGTGCAGCTTTCGGGTGGACAGAAGCAACGCGTGGCGCTGGCGCGAGCGCTCGTTGCGCAACCCCAAGTGCTGTTGCTCGACGAACCGTTTTCTGCACTCGACAGCGCGCTGCGTCAGCGCATGCGGCGCGAGTTGTCCGACCTGCAAACGCGGCTCGATATTCCGATGGTGTTGATCACGCACGATCCCGACGATGTCGCCGCCTTCGGCGATCAGGTCGTCCAGATCGGCGACGGCCGCGTGCGCGAAAATCTTCCGTTCGCCGGCTACGCGCGCAGCGAACCCTGACTCAGGCGCGATCAGGCGCGAGCGCAGCGCACGCTCAATCCTTCACACCGAGTATCACGCTCGACGCCTTGAATGCCGCGACCGCGCTGCCGCCTTCCGCGAGGCCAAGCGTGTCGGCGCTTCCATTGGTGACGACCGCGGTGATCACCGCGCCGCCTTCCAGGGCGAGCGACACCTCGGCATTGACCGCGCCGCGCTTCACGCTCTGCACCGTGCCGCGCAACTGATTGCGCGCCGACAGCTTGAGCGGCGCCCCGCTGTCGTTATCGACCAGCAGCACGACCCACGACGCCTTGATCAGCGCGAACGCCGCCGCGCCCTCGACGAGGCCCAGCGTCTCGGTGCTTTCATGTGTGATGACAGCGACGATCGCATGACCGCCGGGCAACGCCAGCGTGACCTCATCGTTGACAGTGCCGCGCGAGATCGCCGACACCGTGCCATAGAGCTGATTGCGCGCGCTCGTCTTCACGCCGATGCGGCCAATCAGATCCCAATCGTTCGCGAACCCTTCGATCACCTGACCCGCGCGTTCGAGAAAGCGCCGATGCTCGCGCTCAACCGCGCGAAACGTCTCGATCAGCTTCACGGCGCGCGGCGTGAGCGTGGTGCCGCCCCCGCCTTTGCCACCGGTCAGCCGCACGACGAGCGGCTCGCCGGCGAGATTGTTCATGGTGTCGACGGCATCCCACGCGCCTTTGTAGCTTATCCCGACGGCTTTCGCCGCACTGGTGATCGAGCCGGTGTCGCCGATCGCCGCGAGCAGCGCGATGCGCGACGCGCCGCCGAGCGTTTGCGCGCCCGCCTGAAACCAGACCGAACCGCCTAGTTCGAGAGGTTCGTGGCGAGGATCGGTGTGGTCGGACGTCATGGCGTAGAGCGGCCGATGGCCGGGAAAAGGCGACGAATCATTATAACGACGCCAACCCGCGCCACCGCGCCCGCGCTACAACGCAACGGCTGCCGTCACAGCGCGTACTGCGCAATGCCGTTACCGAACGACCAGTTCTCCTTCAGCACCTCGACGAGGTTGATGAGCACATCCTCTCGCCGCAGCCCTGGCGACTTCGCCAGTTCGTCCGCCATGCGCGCGTACAACGCCTTTTTCTGCTCGAGCGTGCGGGTGTTGTTCAGTGTGATCTGGATCATCACCAGATCGTCGCTGCGCTCGACGTTCAGATACTGGTTGTCGTACACAAAATTGCCGGCCTCGTGCTCGGTGATCAGCATGAAGATGTCGTCCTTCGGCACATTGAAGGTGTCCACCAGCGAGCGCTGGATGCTGTCCGACACCGCCTTCCGGTATTCGACGGACTTGCCGGTGCGCAATGCGATTCGTGTGAGCGGCATGATGAATCTCCTTGGTTGCGTTGATGTTGTGTTGCTTGGGTAAACACACTTTACGCGCGCTCAGTCATAATAAACAGACATCATTGATTATTTCATCCATTTTCACTGAAAATGAAAGTACTCGATCTCGATGCGGTTCGGGCGTTCGTTCTGGTCGCCGACCTGCACAGTTTCACGCGTGCCGCAGACGCGCTCGACACCACGCAATCGGCCGTCAGCCTGAAGCTCAAGCGGCTCGAAGCGCATCTGGGCAAGCAATTGCTGGAGCGCACGCCCCGTGTGGTGCGCCTCTCCGCGGACGGCAACGCGTTTCTCGGCGCGGCCCGCGACCTGTTGAACGCCCATGAACGCGCGCTGGGCTCGCTGTCGATCGAGCGTCGGCGGCTTGTGCTGGGGCTGAGCGAGCACGTCGCGGGGCCGGACCTGCCACTGCTGCTCGGGCGGCTCAATGCTCACGATCCGGGTCTGGTGGTCGAATTGCATCTGGGCACGTCGGCCGCGCTGCTGGCTCAATTCGACGAACGCCGTCTCGACGCCGCGATCGTCCGCTACGGCGCCGACGAGCCGCCGCGCGACGACGCCCAGGCTTTGTTCAGCGAACCGCTTGGCTGGCTCGCCACGCCGGCGTGGTTGCCGCGCGTCGGTGAGCCGCTGGCGCTGGCGCTATTGAGTCCGCCGTGCAATGTGCGCGACGTGGCGCTGCGAACTCTCGTGGAGGCCGGCATTGGCTGGCAGGAAGTGTTCGTGGGCGGCGGCGTGGCCGCCGTGGGCGCCGCGGTGGCGGCGGGGCTGGCGGTGTCACCGCTGGCGCGCAGAGTGGCGCCGCGCGGACTGGTCGACGTCGGCGCGCGGCTGGGTTTGCCGCCACTGCCGGAGTCGCGCGTGACGCTGCATTCGCGTGTGCGGGACAAGCGGTCGGTGGAGACGCTGCGGTTGGTGGCGAGTGGGCTGGCGAGTGCTTGAGGCATTCGGACGTGCCATCCTAAAAACCCAAGCGACTAGGGTATATAATGGTGGCCATGCCCATCATTGCCAGGATCGACGGGCTGATCGTGGTGATCTACCCTCACGATCATGCACCGCCTCACGTTCATGTTCTCGGTCCGGGCGGTGAAATCATCTTTATCTTGAATTGTCCCGAGGGCCCGGTCTCAATCCGCGAAGCTCGAGGGTATTCGGAACGCGAAGCGCGTCGGCTGGCAAAACGCATAAACGATATGGTGCCGTTCCTGTGCTCCGCCTGGAAAGGAATCCACTCATGAACAGCAGCGAAGAATGGCGGCTTGCGCAGGAGCGCGGCGCCGAGACTGCCAGGCGGCCCGCCGCACGCAGCGCATGCTATAAGCCGCGCACCAAACGCCTCGACATCATGCTGACCAACGGTATATCGCTGCTAGTGCCGGTCGCCTATATCGAAGGTCTGCACAATGCGACTGCGGCGGATCTTCGCGAGATCCAGCTCTTCGGCCTCGGTTCGGCGCTTGTGTTTCCGGCGCTCGACGTCGTGGTGTCGGTACACGGATTGATCGACGGCGTTTTCGGCTCGAAAGCCTGGATGCGCGATATCGGGCGCAGCGGCGGCAGCGTCAAATCCGAGGCGAAGTCGGCGGCTGCCCGCGAGAACGGCAAGAAAGGCGGCCGTCCACGTAAAGCGGCGTGAGACGGCCCGAACACAATATCAATGCAAAATCGGCGGCAACGAACCGCTGCTGGCGGTCGCCGGATTGCTCGTTACGTTTGATGACGGGCTGGCGCTAACGTTTGCGCTTTGAGCCGGCGCATTCGCATGAGATGCCACCGGTTTCGCCGCGCCGGTTTTGGCCGCGACCTTCACCACATGAGGACGAGCCGTGTGGCCTTGGACCAGATTGGCTCGCACGATCTTGCCTTGCCCCGGTTTCGCCTGAGCGAGTTGCGCATGCGGCGCCGCGTGTTGCTTCGCATGTGGCTTGTCACCCTGCACCATCAGGGCCGCTTTCGATGGCGTCTTGCGCGCACCTGCCGTCTTGGCCCCGCTCTTCGTTACGCCTTTGGCCGCCACGGGCTTTACATGCCCCTGCGCCGCCTTGTTGCCGTGTCCCGACGCCGATGCAGCCACCACGTGCGACGCCGAGTGCTTCACACCCGCCACGTGCTTCGCACCGGCTTTTGAACCGGCGGCGGGCTTGACCTTGGCCGCCCCCGTCTTTTTCTTCGACTGTTTCGCGACATGCCCGGTCGACTCAGGCGGATTCCATACTTCGGCATAACCCGCGGCCATGGCCGCGCCCGATACACACCACGCGGCAAACGCCGCGGCAACTGCTACTGCTCGAACCCGCATCTCCTGCTTCTCCTGATTTTCGGCTTGCATGACGAGCCGCGATTATATTCCCTTGCAAAAATCCATATTTAGACTATTATCAATTTCAAGTACACATAAGGACTTACCCGCTCATGGCTCACGCTGCCCGTGCCACTCAGCCCGAAGCGCCGATTCGCCGGCCCGCTTCGGCGCCCTCGCTAACGGAAATGTCCGCGGCGGGTCTGCGCGCGTTCTTCAACATTGCGCGCGACTGGGACCTGAGCGCCGAGGAGCAAATCGTGCTGCTCGGCTCGCCCGGCCGCTCCACCTACTTCAAATGGAAGGCCACGCCGGAAACCGCCCGCCTCGGGCGCGACACGCTGGAACGCCTGTCGCTGCTGCTCGGCATCTACAAAGCGCTGCAAATCCTGCTGCCGCAAGCCAGCGCCGCGGACGCCTGGATCAAGCGCCCCAACAGCGCGCCGCCGTTCGGCGGCCGCCGTGCGCTGGACCGCATGCTGGCCGGCAATATCAGCGATCTCGTGGCCGTGCGCCAGTATCTCGACGCAATGCGAGGCGGCTGGGCGTGACACAACCGCATTGGCAGGACCGCTGGCGCACCGCGCCGCTCGACTGGTCGCCCGCGTACCGCGTGATTCCAACACGCTTTCCGGCCATCAATCTATTCGACCGGGTGGCTTCGCCGGAAGATTTCGACGCCCTGTACGCGCTCGAGGCCATGACCAACGACCGTTTGCGCACCGAGGTCGGCGAGCTCGATCTGGTGCCGCGCGAAGAGCGCCGCTTCGGGCCGGGTTACGGACCGATCATGGCCGCGCTGACGCATCTGAATCCGCTCGGCAGCCGCTTCTCCGACGGCTCCTACGGCGTGTTCTATTGCGCCCGCTCACGCGCCACCGCAATCGCCGAAACGCGTTATCACTCGGGAAAATTTCTCGCAGCGACCGCCGAGCCGCCCATGCGCCAGCAGATGCGGCTCTACACGGTCCTCGCGCAAGGCCTGGTGGTGGACATCCGCGACGACGCATCGCTCGATCTTGCGGTGCTGTCGCCGGATGATTATCTGCCGGGACAATCGCTCGGCCGAGCGGTGCGCGAAGCCGGCGCACCAGGCATCGCGTATCCGTCCGTGCGGGATGATGGTGGGGAATGCCTCGCGGCGTTCAGCACGACGCTGCTGCGCGATTGCCATCACGCGGCGTATCTGGAATACAACTGGAACGGCACGAGTGTGGATATCGTGTTCGAACTCAACCAGGTCGGCTGACGGCGCGGCGCGCTGGCGTTGCCGTGCCACGTGTCACGGCAGCGCCAGCGCCGCCGCCCCTTCCGCGCGAGCCTCATCAACCGAGATCGACCAGCGCCGCAACGCCAGCGGCTCGACGATGGTGAGCTTGCCGCCCGGCCCGAACGCCCCGGTGTCGATGAATACCTGCGAGCCGACCTGCTTGATGTCGCGCATCGGTGTGTGGCCGCAATAGGTCAGCGAGAGGCCGCGCTGCCGTTGCGGATCGCCATTGCCCAGCGCGAGGTCGCGTCCCCAGAGCAAGCGCTGGCGGGTTTCGTCGGAATAATTCCCGGCGTCGAGTTCGGCGTCCGAGCCGAAAAATTCGGCATGCACAATATTGAAGCGCTCTTTGCCACTGCCGACTACACGTGCCAGCGGCAACGTCTGCAGGATTTCCGCGTAATGCTGCAAGCGTTCGTCGGACAAGGCCGTCGCCCATAGGCCGCCGATGCCATACCACCACTGGCGGCGCACGCGCCCATCGGCGACGCCGCACAGCGTGTCCTCGTGATTGCCAAGCACGGCGAAGAACCACGGCTTGTCGAGCAGCGCCAGGGCCTGTTCGGAATGCTCACCGCGATCGACCAGATCGCCGACCGAAAAGAGCCGGTCATTCTCCGGGTCGAACGTGATCACGCGCAGCAGATAGCGCAACGCATCGACGCAGCCATGCAGATCGCCGACCACGAAGTCGCGCCCGCGCAGGTTGGTCGCGTGATGCTGAACGGAATTGACGAGTACGGAAGCCATTGGATCATGATAATGCCGCACGCACGACCGTGTGTGCGCGTTGCCTATCGTATCCTGGCGTTCCGGAGAGCGAAGATGACCGAAATTCACGCGAAAGCAGGGGATTTTCGGCAGCCCTTACCGAAAATCCCTCCTCTGCGCGGTCACTATTGCTGAGTCCGCAATTTGGCAACCTGGTCGGCTGTCACGGTCGACTGCGGATTGCCGAACTGCTGGGTCACGTAGTTGGTGAGGGCGGCGACCTGCTCGTCGGTGAGTTCGTTGCCGAATGCGGGCATCAACACGTCCGCATCTTTAGTTGTACGGCTGACGCCGTGCAGGATCACCATCGTCAGATTGTTGGCGTCGCCCGCGCCCACCGCCGAGTTGTGAATCAGCGAGGGATACGCACCTGGCGCGCTCGCGCCCACGCCCTGGCCCGTCCAGTTGTGGCACGTCGCGCAATTGGCCACGAACAGTTGCGCACCGTTCACCCCGTTGATCGCGGTGCCGCGCAAAGCCGTGACGTCGTCGGCGGGATGGCCCCATTGATCGCGCGGACGCACTTCACCGCCGCTGACGGGCGGCACCGTGCGCAAATACGTAACGATCGAGATGAGGTCCTCACGTGCCAGATATTGCGTGCTGTCGCTCACCACTTCGGCCATCGGACCGGCTGCATTAGCTCGGCCATGCGCGGCGCCGGTCGACAGATACGACACCAGTTCGTCGTCGCTCCAGTTGCCCACGCCGCTGTTCTTGTCCGGTGTGATGTTGTAGGCGTGCCAGCCGGCCTGCACTTCGCCTGAAAAGCGCGAACTCGACTTCAGCCCCTGCATGAAATTACTCGGCGTATGGCACTCCTCGCAATGCGCGAGTCCCTGCACCAGATACGCGCCGCGATTCCACTCGGCGCTTTGCTTGGGATCGGGCACAAAGCGGCCTTCGGTGAAATTGAACAGATTCCAGAACACCATCAGCCAGCGCTGGTTGAATGGGAATTTCAGGCTGTTGGCCGGCGGCGCGTAGTGGATCGGCGTGAGCGTGTTCAGGTATGCGCGAATGGCCAGCACATCCTGGTCGGTGACCTTGGTGTATTCCGCATACGGAAACGCCGGATAAAGCCGCTCGCCGCTCTTGCCGATGCCTTCATGCATCGCGCGCAGAAAATCGGCATCGGTCCATCGGCCGATGCCGGTGTCGGGATCAGGCGTGATGTTCGGCGTCACGATGGTGCCGAACGGCGTGTTGATCTGCAGACCGCCCGCGTAAGGGCGGGCTTTGTCGGCCGTGTGGCAGGCCACGCAATCGCCAGCGCGGGCAAGGTATTCGCCGCGCTTGACCAGATCGCCGCCGGCTGCGGCAGCGGGCATTGCCGCGCCATCGGCTGGTTGGGCATTGTCGTCCGCCCGCGCCTGAAGGATGGGCAGTTCGTCGTTATGCCGCGCGCCGGGGCCGTGCGCCTCGTGCCACGCGACATAAAGCGCGAACAGCGAAAAAGCCGCCGCCAGCGTCGCGACCCTGAAGGGATGGCGGCGCGCTTGCCGCATGAGCGCATCGGCCGGTTGCACGCGAGAGGTGTTCTTCGTCATGGTGGCTCTCCGTGGCGGCTCAGATTTCGCGCTTGAGCTTGTCGGCCAGTTTCAGCGACAAGGCGGCGATCGTCAGCGTGCAATTCACCGATGCCGCGGTCGGCATCACGCCGCTGCTGGCGATGAACAGATTGGAGTGGTCGTGCGTGCGGCAATCCGCATCGACCACCGAGTCCGCCGGGTCGCCGCCCATGATCGTGGTGCCCATGATGTGATTGTTGGGCGCGAAGGTGTCGTCGAACGACACCTCGGCGCCGCCGAATAGCGCGGCGATCTGTGCATACAGCTCGTGCGTATTGGCCGCGCTTTTCTTCACGTAGTCGTTGATCGAGTAGTAGATCTCGGGCTGCGGAATGCCCAGCGCGTCCTTGTGATCCGCCGAGGGCACCACGCGATTCTGTGGCTCCGGCAGGTGCTCGTGAAAGCTGTTGATGTTCAGCGTGCGCGCCGCGCGATCGCGAATCTGCCGGTCGAGCTCGGCGCCGGTGAGACCTTTTTTCAGCAGGTCGGCGGTCACGCTCATGGTCGGCACGCCGTTCGACAGGTGCAGCTTTTTCGACGAGTAATCGGAGCGGAACGCGCCGTCGCGGAAATTGACGATCGAGGTCATCTCCATCGGCCCGCGACCGGGCCACAGCTGTTCATTGGCAAGAAACGTGACGCCGGTGCCGGGATGGTCCATCAGATTGCGGCCCACCTGATCGGAGCTGTTACCCACGCCATGCGGAAATTTATCCGAGGTCGACATCAGCATCAGCTTGGGTGTTTCGATGCCGTTGGCGGCGAGCACGAACAGCTTGCCGGTCACGCGTGTGCTGTTGCCGCTCGGATCCTTGTAGTGGACCGCCGTGATCAGCCCTTTGTTGTCCGCTTCGACGCGGTACACCACGGCTTCGGGAATCAGCTTCGCGCCGGCCTGTTCGGCTTTTTCCGCGTGCACCACGCCGTTGTACATCGCGGCGATCGGGCAGATCGGCATGCAATTGTTGTTGCCGCAACAGGTCGGCCGCGCATCGTAAGGACGGCTGTTGCGCGCCACCGGCTCGGGCACCACCTTGAAGCCCTGTGCGTTGAGCACCTCACTAAAGCGCTGATCCATGTACGACAGCGGCAGCGCGCTCATCGGATAGGGCCGCGAGCGCGGCGAGCCGAGGTCGACCGAACTGTCGGGACCCGATACGCCAAGCTGCACTTCAGCCGCGAAATACCACGGCTCCAGCGTTTCATACGGATACGGCCAATCGCGTCCCACGCCATACAGCTTGTGCAACTGGAAGTCCGACGGCAGCAGGCGCCACGCGGCGGCAGCCCAATGCCAGGTCGTGCCGCCCACCAGTCTCACGTACTGTGAGTTGTACGGATAGTCGCCCTTCTGGATCAGATAGTTGTTGGCCGGGGCATACTCGGGATGCGGCGCATAAGAGGTCGACGGATACGGCGTCGCGAAGTCCGACTTGGCCGGCGAATTGCGGAAGTTCTCGACGATCTGCCAGCGCGGAATGCGCGGTCCGGCTTCGAGCAGGATCACCGACGCGCCGGCCAGCGCCATCTGATGCGCGACCAGTCCGCCTGCCACGCCCGACCCGACCACGACGATATCGGCGGAATTTGAGTTTGCCATTGTTGCCCTCTTCGACTGGCTTATCGTTGCTTGCGGTACTCGTGTGTCGATGCCTCGCCAGGTCATTCAAGCGAGCGATGCGGCACGCGCGAGAGGCACGCCGTTCACGCGCTCACCGGTTTCTTCGTCCAGTAGAACGGCGCGTCGCGGCAATAGGACGGAATCGTCAGCACGTCCTTGACGGGTTCGAACATCAGCGCCTTTTCATACGCGACCACTTCCACGTGCGGCATGTCGCCCACGAGGCCGAGATACCACGCGCGCATGATCGCGCTCACCGACTTCGCGAGCGCGGGCTGGTCAACCTGCAAGGCCTGCGTGACGGTATCGGACGGCACGCCGCCATGACCTTGCAGCCACGTGTTGAGCGCGGCGACGTTCTGCGTGAACTGGCTGTCGGATTTGGCGAGGGCCGTATAGACACGCTTGCCGAGTGTGGCGTCGAAGCCCGTGCGGCCGGTGAGGCGCTGCGAGAGTGCAAGGAACGCGTCGAGTCCGCCGCCGGCGGGTGCATCGGCGAATGCGGGAGCGATCCATGAAAGCGTGCGGCCGGTTCCGGCAAACGCGAGCGCCGCGGCGGCAGCGCATGCGCCAAGCACCCAGGTTCTGCGCGATGAGGAGAATGAAGCAAACGGCGGCGACTCCGCCGAATGCGTCACTTCGTGGTGCGCATGGCTGTTCTCTCGAACCTCTGTCATGGGGACTCCAGATGGTGAGTCATTCTCAACTTGCAATGCGGCGGCGTAGCGCTGTTCGCATTGCATGGATCTCTACCCCAAACCTGGTCTGACGCCGCTTGAGCGGTCTTGTGAGCCGGCGCGATACGGGTGCGCGCCGCCTTATATTGTGCCGATGACATTCATATGAAATCGCATGTGCCGCATGGCACGCACTGCGAAAAATACCTGCCGCCTGCCAATCGCCTTTCAACTGAAAGCGGCACGCAAGGGCGTTGCGAAAGACTATAGCCTGTGACCACCCGATTCGACAAATGGTGGTCGAGGCGCGGGTAGAATCCGCGACACTGAGAGTTCTCCACACGACAAACCATGCTCACAAAATATTTTCCGCAGATTCTTCGCAACCGGCCGCGCATGGTGATCGGCCTGGTATTTGGCCTTGTCGCTGCTCTCGCCGTGCCGGAGCACACGCGTCCGATGGTCCGCGGACTGGTCGGCTGGGACGCCGCCGTGTGGAGTTTTCTGGTTCTGATCTGGGTGCACATGGCCACCGCCGACGAAAGCCGCGTGCGTGCATTCGCCATCCGCGACGACGAGAACGCAGGCGTGGTGCTCATGCTGATCTGCGTGGCAACCGTGGCGAGTCTTGCCGCGATCGTGCTGGAACTGGCTTCGGCAAAGGGTACGGCCGGCGCTTCCACCGTGTGGCACTACACGCTCACCGGGCTCACGATGATCGGCGCCTGGTTCATGATCCCGACCATCTTCACGCAGCACTACGCCCGGCTGTACTACGACACCGATGCCAAGGAAACACCGTTGCTGTTTCCCGACCACAAGCTCCAGCCGAACTACTGGGATTTCCTGTACTTCTCGTTCACCATCGCGGTCGCCTCGCAAACATCGGACGTGGTGCTGCGCTCGCGCTCGATTCGCCGCGCCGCGCTCGCTCAATCCATTCTCTCGTTCTACTTCAACGTCGCCGTGCTCGGCTTATGCGTGAATATCGCGGCGGGTCTCGTAGGCTCGTAACACGACTGACATCATGATCCTGGGCGCATAAAGCGCCGATTATCGCCATCACCGCCCCACTCTTGCCGCGCGGCATGTAAAACCCGGACGCTGCCAGCCGGTTTTACATGCCGCGCCGCCTACCGCCGCGCATCCTCTCCTCGTGCATGCCGGCGCGTCCTTCCCTCGACGTTGTCCGCCAAACGCTGCCCAGCGCGCCTGCTCAATCCGGCGTCGCGCCATGCCGAGCCGCACTGGCACAGCGTTTGCTGCGGCTGGTGAGTCGATCTGATCAGCCCGTTCCAGCAACGCATGGCGTCAAATCACCCCTTACTGGCCAGCGGGGCGACGATCTTTGCACTACATTGACCAGTACGCGCCTTTGCTTCGTGCATGGCGCGATAGCCGGCTCTGGAAGCTCAATGAGCGCTGTGATCGCATGCCAACTGCATCCACACCGCAGCAGGACGAATCTGGAAACGACCGATGGAATCTCCAAACGGGTACGCGCCGCGGATTTACTTTCTTCATTCACTTCTGGTTGGGCCGCTCGACGCATGGCCTGCGCAGTTCGCGCACGCCGCCGCGCTGGGCTTCGATCACGCGCTGATCGGCAACCTGTTCGAGCCCGGGCAGGCGGGCCACGGCCAGGTGGTCGGCAACCATGCCCGGCTGCATCCGGTGTTCGGAGCCCGGCAACCGGCTGCGGACACGATACGCACGCTTGCGAGCGCCGCCCGTCAGCATGGCTTGACCTTGCTGGTCGATCTGGTGATCGACCGGATAGCCGCCGACGGCGCGCTCTATGCCGAGCACGCCGACTGGTTCCATCCCTTCGAATCGGACGAGGCGCGGCTCGATCCGCGCCACGTGCATCGCGAAGACAACGTCGCGTATGCGAACTTCAATGATGCTGGCCCCCGCGCCGCGCTGACCGGCTGGTGGACGCAACACCTGCTGGCGCTCGCCGAGGCCGGCGTGGGCGGCTTCCGGTTCGATTCACCGCATCGCGTGCCCGCGGCCGTCTGGCGGCAGCTGGGCGGCGCCGTGCGCGCAAAGCACCCCGGCGTGCGCCTGCTTGCCGCCACCCCCGGCCTCGCACGTGGCGACCTGCCCGGGCTGGAAGGCGCGGGCTTCGACAGTGTGTTCTCCTCGGTGCGCTGGTGGGACTTCCGCGCGACCTGGATGGCCGAAGAGCACGCCACGCTCGCGCGCATCGGCGCGCCAATCGCGTTTCCCGAAGCGCCTTACGGCACGCGCCTCGCCGCCGAGCTAAGCGATGCTCACGACGCCGCCGTCGTCGAACGGGCTTACCGGCGCGCGCTCTTCACATCCGCCGCCATCGGTACGGGCTGGATGATGCCGATGGGTTTCGAATACGGCATTACCGAGCCGATGTCGCAAACGCGCGGCGACGCATCGCAGTTCGCGCTTGCCGCTCAAGCGAAGCGATTCGATCTCTCGGAGCCCGTCAAGCAGGCGAACGCCGCCGCGCGCAGCAGCAACGTGCTGCACGCCACCGGTGAATTGCGCTCGCTCAGTGGGCCGGGCACCCCCGTGGCGGTCCTGCTGCGCGCCAATCAGCCCGACTTGCGTAACGCCGACCAAGCGCTCCTGATCGCCATCAACCCTGAGCTCGGCACGCCGGTGCGCGTCGATCCCGCACGCTTCCTTGCGGGCGTGCCCGGCAATTTCACGCGCTTCGTGCCGCTCGACGCGCCGGCCCACGCCGAGCCAGCCTCCCTCGCACCGTTCACGCTCGCGCCTGGCGCCATCGGCCTGTTCCATGCGTCCGCGGAGAAGGCTGTCTGCCTTGCCCCACCTATCGACAAAACGAACAGCACGCGCAGCGGTCACAAGAGCGTGCTCGACGCGATTAACGCGCCGCGCGTGGCAATCGAAAGCGTGGCGCCTTCCGTCGATCACGGTGCTTTCCCGGCCAAGCGTGCCGTGGGCGAGCGGGTCGAGATCAGCGCCGCGATCTTTGCCGAAGGTCACGACAAAATCGCCGCCGCCGTGATCTGGCGTGCCGCCGACGAAACCGCCTGGCACGAAGTGCTAATGACGCCGGCGCCGCCCGCCGGCCTCGACCTCTGGCATGCGCGCATTCCGCTCGAACGCGTGGGCCGTCACGAGTTCACCGTGATCGCATGGCGCGACGACTTCGCCTCGCTGGTCGAGCATATCCAGAAGAAGCTGAAGGCGAATCAGACCGTCGAGCTCGAACTCGAAGAAGCCGCGCATCTGTTCGCGCTCGTGCTCGCCGAAGTAGAGACCGCCGACGGCGCCGTGACGAAACCGCTCGAACAGATCGTCAAGACGTTCACCAAGTCCGACGCGCAAGCCAAGCTCGCCACCCTGCTCGCACCCGCCACGGCCAACGCGATGACGGCCGCGCGCCACCGGCCCTCCCTGAGCCGCGATCCGGTCATCTACAAGCTCGACGTCGATCGTACCGCCGGGCGCTTTGCGAGCTGGTACGAGATCTTCCCCCGTTCGATGAGCGACGACGAAACGCGCCACGGCACCTTCGCGGATGTCACGACGAAGTTGCCGCGCATCCGCGACATGGGATTTGACGTGCTGTATTTCCCGCCGATTCACCCGATCGGCCTCGCGAATCGCAAAGGCCGCAACAATGCGCTGAACGCGCAGCCGGGCGAGGTCGGCAGTCCGTACGCGATCGGTGGGGCGGAAGGCGGCCACACAGCCGTCCATCCGCAACTAGGCACGCTCGACGATTTCAAGGCGATGCTCGCCGCCGCGCACGCGCACGGCCTCGAAATCGCCCTCGACTTCGCCGTGCAGTGCTCGCCGGATCACCCGTGGCTCAAGGAGCATCCGACGTGGTTTGCGTGGCGCCCCGACGGCACGCTGCGCTATGCGGAAAATCCACCGAAGAAGTACCAGGACATCGTCAATCCCGACTTTTACGCGCACGACGCCAAGCCCGGTTTGTGGCTCGCGCTACGCGACGTATTTCTGTTCTGGATCGCAGCGGGCGTGCATATTTTCCGTATCGACAACCCGCACACCAAGCCTCTGCCATTCTGGGAATGGGTGATCGCCGATGTGCGCGCGCGCCACCCCGAGACGATTTTTCTCGCCGAAGCGTTCACGCGCCCGCGCATGATGAACCGCCTCGGCAAGATCGGCTTCTCGCAGTCCTACACGTATTTCACGTGGCGCGAGTCGAAGCGCGACTTCATCGAATATATGAACGAACTCACGCAGACCAGCGCGCGTGATTTCTATCGCCCGAACTTCTTCGTCAATACGCCGGATATCAATCCGCGTCATTTGCAGTCGCAGGGGCGCTCAGGCTTTCTGATTCGCGCGGCGCTCGCCTCGACACTGGCCGGCTTGTGGGGCGTGTATAGCGGTTTCGAGTTGTGCGAAGCGGCCGCGCTGCCCAACAGCGAGGAGTATCTCGACTCCGAGAAGTATCAGTTGCGCGCGTGGGACTGGAACCGGCCCGGCAATATTGTCGGCGAGATCAGTGCGCTGAACCGGATTCGCCGCGCGAATCCGGCGCTGCAAACGCATCTCGGCCTGACGTTTCTGCCCGCGCATAACGACCACATTCTGTTCTTCGAAAAGGCGACCGAATCGCGCGACAACGTGATCGTCGTCGCCATCAATCTCGACCCGTTCAACGAGCAGGGTGCGGATATCGAACTATCGTGGGACACATTCCAGCGCTGGAATCTGCACGATCATAGCGCGCTGGAAGTCACCGACCAGATGACCGGTGCGCGCTTCGAATGGCATGGCCGCTGGCAGCACATACAGCTCGCTTCGGACCAGCCGTTCTCGATCTGGCGCCTCGCGCCGCTCGGCGGCCTGCTCGCCGAACGGCCGGACGAAGCCGACGACTCCGAAAGCGCCCCTCTCGCAGACGCTCGCTACCAAACCCCAATGGAAGGTGGGACATGAAGCGTGACGATCCAGCTCAACCGACTTCGCAGGCCCATATGAGCACAGCTACCGGCAGCGCCACGAAAGCGCGCTCGAATCGGCGCGGCAAACCCGCAGCCCTGAGCGACGATCCGCTCTGGTACAAGGACGCGATCATCTATCAGGTGCACATCAAGTCGTTCTTCGATGCGAACAACGACGGCGTGGGCGATTTCCCCGGCCTGATCGCGAAGCTCGACTACATCGCCGAACTGGGGGTGAACGCGATCTGGCTGCTGCCGTTCTATCCGTCGCCGCGACGCGACGACGGATACGACATCGCCGATTACCGCAGCGTGCACCCCGACTACGGTCAGATTGCCGATGTGAAGCGCTTCATTCAGGAAGCGCACGCACGCGGCATTCGCGTGATCACCGAGCTGGTGATCAACCACACGTCGGATCAGCACCCGTGGTTTCAGCGCGCACGCCGCGCGAAGCCGGGTTCGAACCACCGCAACTACTACGTGTGGTCCGATACCGATCAGAAATACCAGGAAACGCGGATCATCTTCATCGACTCGGAGCCGTCGAACTGGACGCACGATCCGGTGGCGGGCGCCTATTACTGGCATCGTTTCTATTCGCATCAGCCCGATTTGAATTTCGACAATCCTGCCGTGCTGAAGGAGGTGCTGCAGGTCATGCGCTTCTGGCTCGACATGGGCATCGACGGGTTACGGCTCGACGCGGTGCCCTATCTGGTCGAGCGCGAAGGCACGAACAACGAGAACCTGCCGGAAACGCATGCGGTGCTGAAGAAAATCCGCGCCACCATCGACGCCGAGTATCCGAACCGGATGCTGCTCGCGGAAGCGAACCAGTGGCCGGAAGACGTGCAGGAATACTTCGGCGACGAAGACGAATGCCACATGGCGTTTCACTTCCCGCTGATGCCGCGCATCTACATGTCGATTGCGAGCGAGGACCGCTTTCCGATCACCGACATCATGCGGCAAACGCCAGATCTCGCCGAGACGAACCAGTGGGCGATCTTCCTGCGCAATCACGACGAGCTCACGCTCGAAATGGTCACTGACTCCGAACGCGACTATCTGTGGAATACCTATGCGAGCGACCGCCGCGCGCGCCTGAACCTCGGCATACGCCGCCGCCTCGCGCCGCTGATGGAGCGCGACCGGCGCCGCATCGAGTTGATCAACTCGCTGTTGCTGTCCATGCCCGGCACACCCGTGATCTATTACGGCGACGAACTCGGCATGGGCGACAACATTCACCTCGGCGACCGCGACGGCGTGCGCACGCCGATGCAGTGGTCGTCCGATCGCAACGGCGGTTTCTCGCGCGCCGACCCTGAACAACTCGTGCTGCCGCCGGTCATGGGCTCGCTGTACGGCTTCGACGCGGTCAACGTGGAAGCGCAAAGCCGCGACCCGCATTCGCTGCTCAACTGGACCCGGCGCATGCTTGCCACGCGGCGCGCCAAGCAGACTTTCGGGCGCGGCACGATCCGTTTCCTGAAACCGGCGAACCGCAAGATTCTCGCGTATCTGCGGGAGATGCCGGACGAGCCGCCGATTCTGTGCGTGGCGAATCTGTCGCGCGCACCGCAGGCCGTCGAACTCGATCTGTCCGAGTTCAATGGTTCCGTGCCGATCGAAATGACCGCCGATTCCGTGTTCCCTGGCATCGGCCAACTGACTTATCTGCTGACGTTCCCACCGTACGGTTTCTTGTGGTTCATGCTGTGCTCGGGCGACCAGCGCCCCACGTGGGCGCAGGCACATTCGGAGCCGTTGCCGGAATTCGTCACCATCGTGATCCGCGAAGGACAGGCCGGTCCGACGCCGGAGAACGTGCGCCTGCTCGAATCGGAAGTGCTGCCCTCGTGGCTCAGCCGGCGCCGCTGGTTCGCGTCGAAGGATCAGAAGATGCATGCGGTGCACCTCGCCGCCTTGACCACGATCCCTAACGGCGGCTTCGCGTTTACCGAGATCGAAGCCGATGTGGGCAACCATACCGAACGCTACGTGGTGCCGATCGCGATTACGTGGGGCGGCGAGACCACCACGCCGCTCTTCATGCAACTGGCGCTGGCGCGCGTGCGGCGCGGCCGCAATGTCGGCCACCTGACGGACGCGTTCTCGCTGCCGATCTTCGCCCACGGCGTGATGCGCAAGCTGCGCGAACGCGCCGTGGTGCCGACCGTGCAGAAGAGCGAGATCCGTTTCCTGCCCACCGAGCGCTTCGCCGAACTCGACCATCTCGGCGAACAGCCGGAGATTCGCTGGCTCGCTGCCGAGCAGAGCAACAGCTCGCTCATCGTCGCGGATGCCGCGGTGCTGAAACTGGTGCGGCGCCTGGTGAGCGGCATCCATCCGGAAGCGGAAATCAGCCGCTATCTGACCCAGCTCGGCTATGCGAACACGGCGCCGCTGTATGGCGAAGTGGTGCGCGTCGATCCGGAAGGCGTGCCGCATACGCTCGCCATCGTGCAGGGCTATATCGACAATCAGGGCGATGCCTGGAACTGGTCGCTCGACTATCTGCGCCGTTCGGTGGACGAACTCGCCATCACCGCCGATACGGAGACGCCGTCTCCAACAGATCGGGACAACGAAGCCATTTTTATGGAGGGCTATAGCGAATTGGCCGGCATCATCGGCAAGCGGCTGGGTGAACTGCACGTGGCGCTCGCCTCGCCAACCGACGATCCGGCGTTCACGCCGGAGCCCGTCAGCCAGGCGCAGGTGAAGGCATGGGTGGACGGCACGCAGGCAATGCTCGCCGGCGCGCTCGATCTGCTCGCGTCGCGTATCGAACAGATGAGCGAACCCGAGACCCAGGCGCTCGCCCAGAGCCTGATCCAGCGCCGCGCGGCGCTGGTTGCCGCCGTCGACAAGCTGGTTCCCGCCGACGTGTCCGCCCTGCGCATCCGCATTCACGGCGACTTCCATCTCGGCCAGGTGCTGGTTGCGCAAGGCGACGCGTATCTGATCGACTTCGAAGGCGAACCGGCACGCACGCTCGAAGAGCGGCGCCAGAAGTCGAGTCCGCTGCGCGACGTGGCCGGCCTGATGCGTTCGTTGTCGTATGCGGCCGCGGCCGCGCAGTCCACCATGGAAAGCGCGCCGCAACAGACCGCGGATCGCAAGCGCATATTGTTCGAGCGTTTCCGCGCGCATGCCACCGAGACGTTCCTCACCGAGTACCGAACGGCCGCGGCTGAAGCGTCGGCGCCGCTTGTCGCGCCCGAGGCCGAGCAGGCGCTGCTCGATCTGTTCCTGATCGAGAAGGCCGCCTACGAGATTCGCTATGAGGCGGCCAACCGTCCGACATGGCTTGGCTTGCCGGTACGCGGCCTTGCAGCGCTCACAAGCCGTTTGCTTGGCGACACGAGCGAGCACGCCCACGCCCACGCTCACGTCCATGCGCCAGGCGCGGCCACGCCACCCGATCCGGCGGAGGGCGACTATGAGTGAGCAAGATCCGGCCATCGGCCTTCAACCGGTCGAGATCGACGCCCTCGTCGAAGCGCGTCACCCCGATCCCTTTTCGCAGCTCGGGCTCCATCAGACCGACGCAGGTCCGGTGGTGCGCGCGCTATTGCCGAACGCCACGCACGTCAGCGTGATTTCGCGCGCCAACGGTTCGACGCTCGGCGAACTCGACCAGTTGCGCCCCGACCTCTTTGCAGGCCGCGTCACGTCCGCGGCGCCGTATCGCTTGCGCATCGACTGGCATGGCGTCGTGCAGGAAATCGAGGATACCTATTCGTTCGGCCCCGTACTCGGCGACGAACCGCTCGGCCGTCTCGCGAGCGGCGATCCGTATGCGGTGCTCGAATGCCTCGGTGCGCGCCCAATGGACGTGGACGGCATCCCCGGCGTGCGCTTCGCCGTGTGGGCACCGAATGCGCGGCGCGTGTCGGTCGTGGGCGACTTCAACGCGTGGGACGGCCGCCGTCATCCCATGCGCCTGCGTCATCAAGCCGGCGTGTGGGAGTTGTTCGTGCCGCGTGTCGGTCCGGGCACGCGCTACAAATACGAACTGCTTTCGCGCGATGGTCATCCGCTGCCGCTGAAGGCCGATCCCTGTGCGATGCAGACGGAAAAGCCGCCGGGCACGGCATCGGTGGTGGCGCATGTCGACGAAGTCGAGCAGTTTCCGTGGAGCGATCACGCGTGGATCGAGTCGCGCGCCGAAAAGCAAACCGCGCGCGCGCCGATCTCGATCTACGAGGTGCACGCCGAATCCTGGCTGCGTATCGCGGAGGAAGGGCAACGCGGACTCGACTGGGAAGAGCTCGCGGAGCGGCTGATTCCGTACGTGAAAGGGATGGGCTTCACGCACGTGGAGTTCATGCCGATCGCGGAGCATCCGTTCGGCGGATCGTGGGGATATCAGCCGCTTGGACAGTTCGCGCCGTCCGCGCGCTTCGGCAAACCCGAGCAGTTCGCGCGGTTCGTCGACCGCGCGCACGAAGCCGGACTCGGCGTGATTCTCGACTGGGTGCCCGCGCACTTTCCGAACGACGCGCATGGCCTGGTCGACTTCGACGGCACGCCGCTCTATGAACACGCGGACCCGCGCGAAGGCTATCACCAGGATTGGAACACGATGATCTACAACCTCGGCCGCCACGAGGTGAGCGCGTTCCTGATCGCCTCGGGGCTGGCGTGGCTGAAACGCTATCACGTCGACGGCTTGCGCGTGGACGCGGTGGCGTCGATGCTGTATCGCGACTATTCGCGCGCCGCCGGCGAGTGGGTGCCGAACATCTACGGCGGCCGTGAGAACCTCGAATCAATCGAGTTCCTGAAGCGCCTGAATCACGAAGTGGGCTATGTGCCCGGCGTGCCGGGCGCGATCACGATCGCGGAGGAATCGACCGCGTGGCCGGGCGTGACGGCGCGCCTCGAAAACGGCGGCCTCGGCTTCCAGTTCAAATGGAACATGGGCTGGATGCACGACACGCTGCACTACGTGGAAGAAAATCCGATCCACCGCCAGTACCATCACCACAACATGACGTTCGGGATGGTGTACGCGTACTCGGAGCGTTTCGTGCTGCCGCTTTCGCACGACGAAGTGGTGCACGGCAAAGGCTCGCTGCTCGGCAAGATGCCCGGCGACACCTGGCAGCGCTTTGCTAATCTGCGCGCCTACTTCGGTTTCATGTGGACGCATCCTGGCAAGAAGCTGCTGTTCATGGGCGGAGAATTCGGCCAGATGGCCGAGTTCGACCACGACGCCTCGCCGCATTGGCATCTGCTCGACGATTCGAACCATCACGGCGTGCAGAAACTGGTGCGCGATTTGAACCGTCTGTACAACGAAGAGCCCGCGCTCTATCTGCTCGATTGCGAACCGGGCGGCTTCGACTGGCTGATCGGCGACGACAACGGTAACAGCGTATTCGCCTACCGCCGCACCGACGGCGCCGGCCGCGAACTGGTCGTGGTCTGCAACATGACGCCGGTGCCGAGAGTGGGGTATCGGATCGGCATGCCGCGCGGCGGACGCTGGGCCGAGGTGCTGAACACGGACGCCAGTGTGTACGGCGGCTCGAATATGGGCAACGGCGGCTTGATCCATACCGAACCCATGTCGAGTCATGGCTGGCCGCATTCCGCTTCGCTGACGCTGCCGCCGCTGGCGACGATCGTATTGCGCGCGGAATGATCGGCGTGCTGTCAGGCGAGCCCGGCGGGCGTGGTCTTCAGGCCACGCCCGCATCGCGTGAACAGCCCCGATAGCGTTCGACAATCAGAACAAGGAAGGGGAATCATGTCGCATGCAATGCCCGACCGGCTTCTGCCCGGCTCGCCCTATCCACTCGGTGCGAGCTGGGACGGCCTCGGTGTCAACTTCGCGGTGTTCTCGGCGAACGCGCAAAAAATCGAACTCTGCCTGTTCGATCCCGCCGGACGCAAGGAAATTCGCCGTTTCACGCTGCCAGAATGCACCGACGAAGTCTGGCACGGCTACCTGCCCAACGCGCATCCGGGCACCGCGTATGGCTTTCGCGCACACGGACCGTATCAGCCACAGCACGGGCAGCGCTTCAATCCGCACAAGCTGCTGCTCGATCCATATGCGCGCAAACTTGTCGGGCAGTTTCGCTGGTCGGACGCGCTGTTCGGTTATCGCGTGCACTCGAATCGCGCGGACCTGTCCATCGACCGGCGCGACTCGGCGCCGGCCATGCCGAAGTGCGTAGTGGTCGACGAAGCGTTCGACTGGACGCACGACAGACGCCCGAACGTGCCGTGGGGCGACACCATCATCTACGAGACGCATGTGCGGGGCGCCTCGATGTTGCGCACCGATTTGCGCCAGCACGAACGCGGCACTTTCGCGGCGCTGGCCTCGCCGGAGTTCATCGAACGCCTGTTGAAGCTCGGCGTCACCGCTGTCGAATTGCTGCCCGTGCATGCGTTTCTCAACGACCGCTTTCTGGTGGAGCGCGGCCTGCGCAACTACTGGGGTTACAACACGGCGGCGTTTTTTGCACCGGAGCCCTCGTACCTGAGCACGCACCGGCTCGACGAAATGCGCATTGCCGTGCGCCAGTTGCACGCCGCGGGCATCGAAGTCATTCTCGACGTGGTCTACAACCACACCTGCGAAGGCAACGAGATGGGACCGACGGTCTCGTGGCGCGGCCTCGACAACGCCAGCTATTACCGCCTGATTCCCGGTGACGAGCGCCACCATATCAACGACACCGGCTGCGGCAACACCGTGAATCTGCAGCATCCTCGCGTATTGCAGATGGTGATGGATTCGCTGCGCTACTGGTCGACGGCATTCAATATCGACGGCTTCCGGTTCGATCTCGGCGTGACGCTCGGCCGCGAGCAGCATGGTTTCGATCCGGGTTCCGGCTTCTTCGACGCGATCCGCCAGGACCCGATCCTGTCGCAGCGCAAGCTGATCTCCGAGCCGTGGGATATCGGGCCCGGCGGCTATCAGCTGGGTAATCATCCACCGGGCTTCGCCGAATGGAACGACCGTTTCCGCGACACCGTGCGCCGCTTCTGGCGTGGCGACGCGGGCTTGCGCCCCGACCTCGCCGCGCGTCTGACGGGTTCGGCCGATCTGTTCAACCGGCGCTTCAGGAAGCCGTGGGCCTCCGTCAATTTTGTGACGTCACATGACGGTTTTACGCTCGCCGACATGACGGCGTATGAGCAAAAACACAACGAAAGCAACGGTGAGGACAACAACGACGGCCACAATGAAAATTGCAGCCGCAACTGGGGCGCCGAAGGCCCGAGCGACGACCGCGCGATTCTCGCCACCCGCCAACGCGTGGCCCGTTCGCTGATCGCCACGCTGCTGATGGCGCTCGGCACGCCGATGATCCTGGCAGGCGACGAATCGCTGCGCACGCAGAACGGCAACAACAATGCGTATTGCCAGGACAACGAACTGTCATGGCTCGACTGGGAGCACGCGGAATCGCCAGACAGCCGCCAGATGACCGAGTTCGTCGCACGTGTGATCGCGCTGCGCAAAGGCCATCCTCTGCTGCGCGAAACGCGCTTTCTGTTCGGCGACCGCGAAGTGTTGCCGGGCCTGTTCGACGTGGGCTGGTTCGACGAAAACGGCGACCCGCTCACCATCGAAGCCTGGCAGGACCCGGAAGGCCGCGCGTTCACGCTGCGGCGCGCCGGTCCAGGCTTAAACGGCGAAACCGAAGTATTGTTAATGATGCTCAACGCCAACGAGGAAACGCTGCGCTTTACGCCGCCCGCGCCGCATCTGGAATGGCACGTGCTTTTGGACACGGCTGAACCGGAAAGCGCGCCGCATGCGCTGGCGGTTCCCGAGGTCGAAGTGGCCGCGCACGGCCTCGTGATGCTGGCCGCGCAGCCGGTGGGCGAAGCAGACTGGCAGGCCGGCTGGAAGGCCGGTGCGCAGCACGGGCCGCGGCTCCTGACCGCGCTGCCACCCGATCCCGGCGAGCATCCGCCCAGCAGCGACACATCACCGTCCACATAGGTGAGCACTCAGGTGACCACTCATGCGGGCACGGCACCGCGGCGAGACAGCATGCAAGGCACGGCTCGAAAGCGAAACTGAAGGGGGCACGAAACATGTCCGAAAGCCCGATTGATCCTCATGCGCATCATCACGCGCATTGTCTGCCCTTCGGCGCGCAACTGCTCGGCGCGGCAGGCGCGAGTCCGTGCACGCGGTTTCGCTTCTGGGCGCCGTCTTGCAAGCAGGTCGAAGTGGTAATCGAAAACGGACCGGCCCAAGGCGCGCACGGCATGACGCCCACCGGCAACGGCTGGTTCGAAGCCGCCGTCGACACGGGCGCGGGCACGCTGTACCGCTACCGGCTGGACGGCGGGCAGGCGGTGCCCGACCCGGCGTCGCGCTTTCAGCCCGAGGACGTGCATGGACCGAGTGAAGTGATCAACCCGCGCGCGTACCGTTGGGAGCAGACCACCTGGCACGGCCGGCCTTGGGAAGAAACGGTGCTGTACGAACTTCACGTGGGCGCGATGGGCGGCTATGCGGGCGTGCAGAAGCGCTTGCCGGCGCTCGCCGCGCTCGGCGTGACCGCCATCGAGCTCATGCCGCTGGCCGATTTCCCGGGCCGGCACAATTGGGGCTACGACGGCGTGCTGCCATTTGCACCCGACGCCGCATACGGCCGCCCCGAAGAACTGAAAGCGCTCGTCGACGCCGCCCACGGTCTCGGCCTGATGGTGTTTCTCGACGTGGTCTACAACCACTTCGGCCCGGACGGCAATTATCTTTACCAGTACGCGCGCCCGTTTTTCCGCGAAGGCACGCACACGCCGTGGGGCCAGGCGATCGATTTCGAGCGCAGTGAAGTCAGCGACTTCTTCACGGATAACGCCGTCTACTGGATCAACGAATATCGTCTCGACGGACTGCGCTTCGACGCGGTGCACGCCATCGGCAATCATGCGTGGCTGCGCGAATTGTCCGACCATATTCGCGCGCGGGTGCAGCATGGGCGGCATGTGCATCTGGTGCTGGAAAACGAGCACAACAGCGCGAGCCTGCTGGACACGCATTTCGACGCGCAATGGAACGACGACGCGCACAACACGCTGCACGTGCTGCTCACCGGCGAAACGGAGGGCTATTACCACGCGTACGAGGAGCAGCCGATCCGGCGCCTCGCGCGCGTGCTGTCTGAAGGTTTTGCGTATCAGGGCGACCCATCACCGATTCATGACGGCCAGCCACGCGGAGAATCGAGTGGGCATTTACCGCCTGCTTCGTTCGTGATGTTCCTGCAGAACCACGATCAGATTGGCAATCGCGCGCTCGGCGAGCGCCTTCGCAAGCTAACGTCGGATGATGCGTTGCGCGCCGCCACCGCCCTGCTTTTGCTGTCGCCGCAAATTCCGCTGCTGTTCATGGACGAGGAATATGGCTCGACGCAGCCCTTCCTGTTTTTCACGGACTACACCGGCGATCTCGCCGATGCGGTACGCGAAGGACGGCGGCGCGAATTCGCACGCTTTTCGGCGTTCAGCGACGAGAAGCAGCGCGCGCGGATTCCCGATCCTAACGACGTGAAGACGTTCGCCGCATCATCGCCGCCTGGGCCGGATGACGCGCTCACGCACAACGACGATGAAGCGAAAGACCGCCTCGACTGGATGCACTTCTACAAGTCCGCACTGGCCGTGCGCGCCAAGCTGATTACGCCGCGCCTGAAACATGGCAAGGCCTGCGGCGTGACGGTGCTGACCGCCGCAAACGGCGGCGACGCCAACGCGCTGATCGCCCGCTGGAAACTGGGCGACGGCGAGACGTTGTCGGCCGCGCTGAATCTCTCGAAGGAGAGCGTCATGCTCGCCGAGATGCCTGCTGGCAAAGTGATTTTCGAAACGCCGCCGCGCGCGCGCGATCAGACCGAGCGCAAAACCTTGCCGCCGTATGCGTTCATCGCGTGGCTGACCGGCGATGTCTGCGACTATGCCATCGGCCACGATGCCCGCATCGTGGGACACCAGGAGCACCGCGCGTGACTACCCGACACTCCAATGACACGATCGTCACGCTCGCCGCGCGCGCCGGCTTCGAGGTGGAGTGGCAGGACGCTCACCACACGACGCAGCATGTGCCTGAGAGCACGCTTTCCGTGCTGCTCGAACGGCTGGATTTGCCCTGCGGCAACGCTACGCAAATCCGGCACAGTGCCGCCGCTTTGGATGCCGAACTATCGGGCCGAAAACTGCCGCCGCTGATGACCGCGGAAGTCGGGCGCGGTATCGCCTTGCCGGCCGCCGCGATCAAGTCGGGCAGCCATTATCGGATCGACCTCGAAAGCGGCTCGATCATCGACGGCCGCTTTACCGCGCCTAAAGGTGAGGAAGCGCTGCTCGCGCCGATCGACGAACCCGGCTATCACACGCTCGTGCTCAACGACCAGCATGTGACTCTGGCAGTAGCGCCGTCGCGCTGCTACACCATCGCCGATGCGTGGCGCACGCTGCACGGTAACGATAGCGATGCGGGCAATGCCGAGCCCGCGCCGCCGCTGTGGGGCATCGCCACGCAGTTGTACGGCTTGCGCCGCAACGGCGACGGCGGGATCGGCGATTACTCGGCGCTCGCACAATTCGCGATCGAAAGCGCGAAGCGTGGCGCGCATGCGCTCGCCGTCAGTCCGACCCACGCCATGTTCAGCGCTGAGCCGAACCGCTTCAGTCCGTATTCGCCGTCGTCGCGTTTGTGGCTGAACGTCACGCATATCGATCCCGCCGCCGTGTTCGGCGCTAATGCGCTGCACGCGGCGCTCGATGCCTCGCAGGCCACTCGCGCCTGGTCGGCACTCGAAGACTTGCCGCTGATCGACTGGCCGAACGCCGTCGTGTTGAAACTGAAGGTCTTGCGCGCGCTGTACGAACGCTTCTGCACCCAGGAACGCGCGCAGGACACGCCACGCGCGCTGGAATTTCACGGCTTCTGTGAACGCGCCGGCCGCGCGCTCGAAGACCACGCGCGTTTCGAAGCGCTACAGGCCGCACAACTCGCACAAGGCGGCAACGGACACTGGCGCAACTGGCCCGAGGCGTTGCGCGATCCACGCAGCCCGGAAGTCGAAGCTTTTGCGGAAGCTAACGGCCACGAGGTCGCCTTCCATCTGTTTCTGCAATGGCTCGCCGCCAAGGGGCTGTCGCACGCGCAGTATGCGGCGCGCGATGCCGGCATGGCCGTCGGCCTGATCGCCGATCTCGCGGTGGGCTGCGACAGCGCCGGCAGTCATGCGTGGTCGTATCGCGACGACATGCTGCAAGGCGTGTCGGTCGGCGCGCCGCCGGATCTGTTCAATCAGGCCGGACAGGCGTGGGGGCTCACCACCTTCTCGCCGCGCGCCATGCGCACGCAGGGCTTTTCCGCCTTCATCGACATGCTGAGGGCGGCGTTCGCGCATGCGGGCGGCGTGCGCATCGACCACATTCTCGGCTTGCGGCGGCTATGGCTCGTGCCCGAGGGGCAAAGCGCACGGCATGGCGCCTACCTGCGCTATCCACTCGAAGACCTGCTGCGGCTGATCGCGCTCGAGTCGTGGCGGCATCGTGCGATCGTGATCGGCGAAGACCTCGGCACCGTGCCGCCTGGCTTTCGCGAGCGGCTCGACGACCACGGCCTCGCCGGGATTCGCGTGCTGTGGTTCGAGGGCGCGCACGGCGGCAGCGGTTTCAAGCCGCCGCAACAATGGGACCGCCATGCGGTCGGCACCACGACCACCCACGATCTGCCCACCGTGACCGGATGGTGGCGCGGCAGCGACATTACCTGGCGCAACAGGATCGGCCAGACCATGGCGCGCGCCGACGGCCGCGATCCCGAAGAAGTTGCACAGCAGGAACGCGCGCGGGACCGTGTCGAGCTATGGCGCGCATTCCAGCAGGCCGGCGTGGCTGCGCCGGACGTCGGCGCGCCGCCGCCTGAGAGCGCGCCCGTGGACGAGGCGCTGGCCTTCGTCGCCGCCACGCCTGGACCGCTGGTGACGTTTCCGCTCGAGGATCTGCTCGCCCAGGTCGAGCAGCCCAATCTGCCCGGCTCGATCGACGAGCATCCAAACTGGCGGCGCCGCGTGGCCTTGCCGGTCGGCGAGCTGTTCGATAACGACAGCTTCTGCGACCGCCTGCTCGCGGTCGATCGCGCGCGCCGCGCTGCCGCATCGGCAGCTTCCAACGCTTCTTCTGAGCCTGATACGCCATGACCGTCCCACGCTCCACGCTGCGCCTCCAGTTCCATCGAGGCTTCACGTTCGACGACGCCGCGAAGCACGTCGGCTATTTCGCTGCGCTCGGCATCAGCCATCTGTACACGTCGCCCATCACCACCGCCGCGCCGGGTTCCACGCACGGCTACGATACCGTCGACTACACCCAGGTCAGCGCCGAATGCGGCGGCGAGGCGGGCCTGAAGCGCCTCGCCGATCAGCTGCGCGCGCACGGCATGGGCTTGATCATCGACATCGTCCCAAACCATATGGGCGTCGGCGGATCGAGCAACGCGTGGTGGCTCGATATCCTCGAATGGGGCCGTCACAGCGCATATGCGCGGCATTTCGACGTCGACTGGCATTCGCCCGATCCGGCCTTGCGCGGCAAGGTGCTGCAGCCGGAACTCGGCGCGCCGTACGGCGAGGAACTCGCGGCGGGCCGCATCGCGCTGCATTTCGCCGGCGATACCGGGCGTTTTTATATTGGCTACGGGCCACATGTGTTTCCGGTGTGCCCAATCGACTACGCGTCGATTCTGCAAAGCGCCGACCGTGCCGATCTCAACGCGCTCGCCGAGCGCTTTCAAGGGGTCACGACGCAGCCTGCCGATCAGCCGCGCGCCGCGGAAGGACGCGAGATGCTGCACGAGTTCGTCGCGCAAAATGGCGGCTCGGCAATCGAGCTCGCGCTGCAGGCTTATTCGCCCGAGGAGCCGGTGACGCGTGACCGCCTGCATCGGCTGATCGAGCGGCAGCATTTCCGCCTGGCATGGTGGCGCACCGCGTCGGACGAAGTGAACTGGCGGCGTTTCTTTGACATTGCAGCGCTCGCGGGCGTGCGCGTGGAACGGCCCGAAGTGTTCGAGGCCGTGCATGCGCTGCCTTTCCGTCTGTATCAGGAGGGCGTGGTGGACGGCTTGCGGATCGATCACATCGACGGCCTCGCCGAGCCGCGCGAATACTGTCAGCGCTTGCGGCAGCGTCTCACCGAACTGCGCGACACCGCGCCGTATGTCGTGGTGGAAAAGATTCTTGGCCGCGACGAACCACTGCGCGACGATTGGCCCGTGGACGGCACGACCGGCTACGATTTCATGAACGACGTGGGCGCGCTGCTGCACGATCCGGCCGGCGCCGAGCCGCTCGCGCAAACGTGGACCGAACTCACCGGCCGCAGCCCGCGCTTCGAAGACGAACGCCTTGCCGCGCGCCGCAAGATGCTCGCGGAAAACTTCCCCGCGGAACTGGACCGCGCGGCGCGTGCGTTGCATCGCATCGCGCGCGACTCGCTAACCACGCGCGATTTCACCTTCACCACGCTGCGGCGTGTGCTGACCGAACTGGTCGTGCATTTTCCGGTGTATCGGATCTATCCGCAGAACGGTTTGCGCAGCACCACTGATAACCTCTACTTCGACCAGGCGCTGGCTGGCGCACGTCAATCGCTCTCGCGCGCGGACCATGCCACGCTCGATCTCGTGAACGCGTGGCTCGGCGACAGCGCCGAAGAAGCGCCGGCCGGACGAAACGGCGCGCCGGCACAGCAAGGCCAGAATAGCGCGCTGCCGAATCATGCGGGTTCCTCGCGACGCACGGCACAAACGCTGTTTTCCCAGTTGACCGCGCCAGTCGCAGCGAAAGCGATCGAGGACACCGCGTGCTATCGCTACGGCCGGCTGCTGTCGCGCAATGAAGTCGGCTCGGACCCCGGCGAATTCGCGCTCTCCGTCGAACAGTTTCATGCCGCGAATCTGGAGCGATCGCAACACTTTCCGCACGCCATGCTCGCCACGGCCACGCACGATCACAAACGTGGCGAAGACGTGCGCGCGCGGCTCGCCGTGTTGAGCGAGATCGCACGGGACTGGAGCGCGACCTTGCGCGCGTGGTCCACGTTGAACGCGCCGCATCGCCGTACGCTCGACGGCAAGCCGGTCAGCAGCATCGGTCAGGACAGGGGCTACGACTGGGCACCCGGTCCCGCCGCCGAAGCCATGCTGTATCAGACACTGGTGGGCTGCTGGCCGCCGGATCTGAAACCGGACGACGCAGCGGGCGTGAAGGACCTGGCCGAGCGCGTCGCGCAATGGCAGTTAAAGGCGCTGCGCGAAGCCAAACTGCAAACCAACTGGCTCACGCCCGACGAAGCGTATGAGGCCGGCTGCCGCGACTTCCTGTTCGACATCCTGGCGCCGCAGCGGCGCGACGGGTTCTTGGAGGCATTGTCCGCGTTCGTCGCGCGGATTGGCCCGGCCGGTGCGCTCAATAGCTTGCAGCAGACGGTGTTGCGACTGGCATCGCCTGGGATTCCCGATCTTTATCAAGGCACCGAATTGTGGGACTTCAGCCTGGTCGATCCGGACAATCGCCGCCCCGTCGATTTCGCGAAACGCGACGCGTGGCTCGTGCAAACGCCGCCGTCGGATTATCTGCCGGGCTGGCGCGACGGCCGCGTGAAGCTCGCGGTCATCCAGCGCGTGCTTGCGCTGCGAACGTATTTGCCGGAGTTGCTGAGTCAGAGCATGTATTTGCCGCTTGTCGTGCGCGGCGCCCATGCGTCGCATGCCATCGCGTTCGCGCGGCGGCACGGCAATGCTTGGGCGGTGGTGGTGGCGAGCCGGCTGGCTGCCGGTCTGCTCGACGGGAACCGCGATGTGCCGATGGTCGATCCGCAGGCCTGGGGGGACACCGCGGTGGAAATGCCCGCGGATCTGTCGGCCAGAGCGTTGTTCGACTGGCTGAGTCCCGCGGCACCGAAGATCGATGAGAACGGCCTGCTCTATTTGCGCGACGCGTTGGGCTCGATGCCGGTAGCCGTGCTGGTGGAGGAAGGCGTGCCGCGGAGTTGACGGCTGGGGTTGCGTGGTGAGCCGCGGTGACGTGAAAACCGCGGCTTAGCTGCAACTTAGCCGCCTTCGTCATCGAACGTTTTCGGATAGACGCGCACAAGCACGATCCGCGGCCCCTTCATCTTCTTCACCACCACGTCGAAGCGGTCGAACTCGACTCTCTGCCCTTCGGTTGGCAGATCGTTCAGCGCATGAATCACGAGGCCGCCGACCGATTCGGCCTTGCCTTCGTCGATATCAATGCCCAGTGCACGCTCCAGCGACACCACCGGCAAGCTGCCCTTGCCCATCAATGTGCCGTCGTCCATGCGCGTCCAGTCGGCGTCGCCCTGACGGAACTCGTCGTGAATCTGGCCGACCAGCGCGCCGAGCAGATTATCGAGCGTGAGAAAGCCTATCGGCTTCGAATGCTTGCGGCCGACCAGCGCGAAGTGCGGCGCGCCCTTGCGAAAGCGGCGAAACAGTTCGAGCGCCGGCATCTCCGGCTTGACGTACTGCACGGGCCGCACGTATTTGGACAGGTCGTCGAGCGTGCTGCCGGCATGGCGCGCCAGCAGCAGATCCTTCAAGTGGATCATGCCGGCCACGCGTTCGCCGGCTGCGTCTTCGAACAGCGGGTAGCGGCTGAAGCGATGCCGCGCCACCACACTCATGTTGTCGCGCAACGGCAGATCGCGCCGCAGGCCGACCATTTCATGAGCCGGACGCATGAGGTCCGACACGGTCATGTGCGAAAAATCCAGCGAATGCGCAATCGTGTTCCACTCGTCCTGGCTGTACGCGCCGCCGGGAACCCCCAGTTCAGTCGCGACGTTGGCGCGGCGGCCGCGCAGGATCAGTTTGAGTTCGTCGGTCGAATAGTGCGAGTCGTGGCCGTGGTCGGCGTCGAGGCCCGCGAGTTTGAGCACGGCGTTAGCGCTTGTATTGAGCACCCAGATGGCCGGATACATGGCCCAGTAAAAACCGTACAGCGGTGTGGCGGCCCACAACGAAACCTTCTCCGCTTCGCGAATCGCCAGCGACTTCGGCGCGAGTTCGCCCACCACGATGTGCAGGAACGAAATGCACGAGAACGCGAAGAACAGCGAAATGCCGTGGATCAGTTTCTCCGACTCCACGCCAAGCAGCTTGAAGACCGGGTTGAGCAGTTCCGCGAACGCCGGCTCGCCGATCCAGCCGAGCCCGAGCGAGGCCAGCGTAATGCCGAGCTGGCAGGCGGAGAGATAGGCGTCGAGACGGCCATGCACCTTTGCCAGCAGTTTTCCGCGCACGCCGTGCTGGTTGGCAAGGCTTTGCACGCGCGTCTGCCGCAGTTTGACCAGACCGAATTCAGCGGCCACAAAAAAACCGTTGAGGGCAACGAGAAACAACGCACCGATAAGGGCGACGACCTGGATCAAAGCGAAAGGCTCCGGCAACAAAAGTTGTCAGTATAGAGGGTGAAAGCTGGGTGAAAACTTAATCGGGCAAAGGAGGCGGCTTCGGCGGACCGATCACTGTGGAGCCGCCGCGCTCAGCGGTACACGCAGCGCCAGCGTAGCCGCGTCGCTGCCGGTTGCATCGACCTGCTCGAAGCTGCCGCCGTGAGCCTCCGCAACACGCTTGCACAGCGCCAGCACCCACGCGATCCGTTTCGCTTCGCGCGGCTCGCCTGCCTGCTTGCGGGCAAATGCTTCCAGCACATGAGGCAACGCGGGATTCTCTAACGCGGCGCCGTTCGCTTCGTACGTGACGGTGGCGTGCCATGCCGTCGCGTCCGCATGCGCCGCCAGTGTGACGGTGGCGCCTTCGTTACTCGCTTCGACGGCGAATGTCAGCATCGCCCACAGCGCGGCGGCGAGGCGCTCCCGGTCGCCGTTGAGCTGCTCCGTGGCGAGGCGCGAGTCGACTGCGACTTCCACGCCACGCGCACGCGCGAGGCCCGCGCGAACTTCCGCGACGGTTTCATCGATGAGCGGATGCAGCGGAAACGGCGCGTAGGCGAGCGCCAGCGTCCGGGTTTCGGCACGCGTGGCGTCGACGAGCGTTTCGAGCAGCTTCACCTGCTGGTCCACCCCGCTGCGAATGCCGCTGACGGCGCGCTGCGAGTTGGGGTCGTTCGCGTCGAGCTTGCGCTCCAGCACGTACGCCCAGCTATGAATGGCGTTCAACGGCCCACGCAGATCGTGCGACACCAGCGACAGCACGTGGTCGCGCATAAACAGTGCGGTTTCCGCGCGCAGATGCGCTGTGCGTTCGGAGACGGCGAAGCCGGACGACGCTGGTTCTGCGCCAGGCGTTCCGGTTGAAGGCGTTGTCACGATCGAACCCTCTCAGGCAGTACAGGGTGATTGAATGAAGCCCCATTATAGGCATGCCGTCCGGCTCGGCCAGCCTGGCCGGATGGCCAGCTTGCACGCAATCCGCGTGCCGCATGACAATCACGGCAAACTCCGCAATCTCGGCGATGCAGGGCCAACACGCCTACAATGTCGTTTTTTACGTTTATGACCTGAGGAGCGACACATGTCGACTGTGACTACCGAATCCGGCTTGAAGTACGAAGACATCGTTGAAGGCACCGGCGCCGAAGCGGTGGCCGGCAAGACCGTCAGCGTGCACTACACCGGCTGGCTGACCGATGGCCAGAAGTTCGACTCGAGCAAGGACCGCAACGACCCGTTCGCCTTCGTGCTGGGCGGCGGCATGGTCATCAAGGGTTGGGACGAAGGCGTGCAAGGCATGAAGGTCGGCGGTACGCGCAAGCTGACCATCCCGCCGCAACTCGGCTACGGCGTGCGCGGCGCGGGCGGTGTGATTCCGCCGAATGCGACGCTCGTGTTCGAAGTCGAATTGCTCGACGTATAAGGTTGTCGCTGTTTTATCTTTGCGCGACGTAGCCGGATTGCACCGATGAGCCATACCGCCGTTACCGCACCTTGCGTATCGCTGCGCCGCTACGGCGCGATCGAAGCGTCGGACGTGCACGACTTTCATCAGGTCGTGCTCGGGCTCGACGGCGCGATGGTGATGGCGGTGAACGGCGTCGCGCAGGAGATCGACGCCGGCTCCGCCTGGCTCATTCCGGCCGGTGCGCGGCACGATTACGCCGGCGTCGGCGAGAACCGGCAATTGGTGCTGGATTTGCCGGCCGCGTCGCTGGCCGTGCCGGAACGCCTGTTCGACCGCGCGCGGGCCGTCAGCGTCGACACCTCGCTGACACAGCTCGTCTATCGCATCGCGGCGCGCGCCGCGGGCGGCGCACAAGGCGACGATCTGGACACCCGACGTTTCCATTGGGACGCCGCGGCGCGCCTAGGCGCGGCGTTGGTGGCCGATGCAGGCACGACGGCGGGCGCGCAAGCGCCCGGCGCCGGTCTCGACTTTGCACGGATCGACCGCTGGCTGAGGGCGCACCTGTCGGAGCCTTTGCGGATCGCCGACCTCGCCGCCCATTGCGGCTTCGGCATGCGGCGCTTTCATCAGCTTTTTGTCGACGCTTTTGGCGAAACACCGCACCGCTATTTGCAGCGCCTGCGGCTCGACACGTCGATCACCCTTCTCGCCGATCCGCGCCGTTCGCTGACCGATATCGCGCTGGACATCGGCTTTGGCGATCAGAGCGCCTACACGCACGCGTTCACGCGGCGTTTCGGGCTGGCGCCCGGCCAGTGGCGCGCGTTGCGCCACTGAGTTGCACTCCACTTCGCGAGCCGCCTGACCTGGCGGCCCGCTTTTCCGCATGACAATGCAGACGGCCTAAGCCGCTCAACCCGCCAAACCGCGCTCCAGATCGGCGCGGATATCGCCCGCGTTTTCCAGTCCCACCGCGAGACGGATCAAGCCTTCGGTAATACCCGCCGCGGCGCGCGCTTCCGGTGTCACACGACCGTGCGTGGTCGTAGCCGGATGCGTGATGGTGGTACGCGTGTCGCCGAGGTTGCCCGTGATCGAGCAGATCTTCGTGTTGTCGATCACGCGCCACGCATTCGCACGCATCTGCTCCGGCGTGTCGCCCTTCAGTTCGAACGAGAGAATGGCGCCGCCCGACTTCTGCTGACGCATGGCCAGCGCGTGTTGCGGATGCGATTCGAGCCCCGGATAGAACACGCGGTTTACAGCCGGATGCGTTTCCAGCCAGCGTGCGATTTCCAGCGCATTCGCCGATTGCTTATCGACGCGCAGCGATAGCGTTTCCATGCCCTTGAGCAGCACCCAGGCGTTGAACGCGGACAGCGTCGGCCCGGCGCTACGCACGAACGGGAACACTTTTTCCATGATGAACTGCTTCGAGCCGACCAGCGCGCCGCCGAGCACCCGGCCCTGGCCATCGAGGAACTTGGTGGCCGAATGCATCACGACGTCCGCGCCGAGCTTCAGCGGTTGTTGCAGCGCCGGGCTGCAGAAGCAGTTGTCGACCACGAAGATCGCATTGGACGCCTTCGCGATCTTGCTGATCGCTTCGATATCGGCGACTTCGGTCAGCGGATTCGACGGCGTTTCGAGGAAGAACATCTTCGTTTCGGGGCGCACGGCGTTCTTCCATGCGTCCAGATCGGTCGGATCGACGAACGTGGTCGTGATACCGAACTTGCTGAAAATCTGCGAGAACATGCCGAGTGTCGAACCGAACAGCGCTTGCGAGCTGACAAGATGGTCACCGGCCTGCAGCGTGGACATCACCACCGACATGATCGCCGCCATCCCCGACGCCGTGGCCATGCACGCTTCGCCCCCTTCGAGTGCGGCCAGACGGTCCTGGAACATCGAGACGGTCGGGTTCGTGAAGCGCGAGTAGGTGTAGTTGTCTTCGGAGTTCTTGAATTTTTCGGCGGCGTCCGCGGCGCTCGCGAAAACGAAGCTCGAGGTCAGGAAAATCGCTTCCGAATGTTCGTTGAAGTCGCTGCGCGCGGTGCCCGAGCGGATTGCCAGCGTGTCGAAGTTCAGGGAGTCGTCCATGTTGGTTCTGGTTTCCAATGTTCCATGGCTGCGTTCGGCGCGGTTCGAGTGAAGCCAAACCGCCGCCCGACGGCAGCAACAAAAAAGCCCGCTTTTGCGTCGGCATAAGCGGGCTTCATGTGCGGGGGAAAGCTGGAGCGGAGGCGGATGAGTGCGGCTTCCCCACCTGTCGCTTTAGCTGTTTCGGGTTGCCCCGCGTCCGCAAGCTGAGATCAAATCGACGCAAGCCCTCATGCTAACACGCTCGTGGCGTGGCGTGCATTCGCGCCAGGCCACGCACGGGAATGGCTCAACCTACCGACAGCTGCAGATGCAGTTGCGAACGCGCCAGGCCGCCGTCGATCGCTTCGCTCGCGGCGTCGCGATCCGATTGCGACGCCGGTGCGAGACGCGCGGTTTCAATGCGGTCGAGATATTCGGTAGTGACGTCGCCGGTGACGTAGTTGCCGTCGAAACACGACGCTTCGAATTCCTTCAGCGCCGGGTTGATATCGCGCACCGCCTGCTTCAGCGCGTCGACGTCCTGGTAGACCAGATGGTCCGCGCCGATCATGCGCGCGACTTCTTCGTCCGAGCGGCCGTGAGCGACGAGTTCACCGCGCGTCGGCATGTCGATACCGTACACGTTCGGGTATTTCACCGGCGGCGCTGCCGAGGCGAAAATCACCTTGTTCGCGCCGGCGTCGCGCGCCATCTGCACGATTTCATGCGAGGTGGTGCCGCGCACGATCGAGTCGTCGACGATCAGCACGTTCTTGCCCTTGAACTCGATGCCCATGGCGTTCAACTTCTGGCGCACGGACTTCTTGCGCATCGCCTGGCCCGGCATGATGAAGGTGCGGCCCACGTAACGGTTCTTGAAGAAGCCTTCGCGGTACTCCACACCCAGCTTCTTCGCGACCTGCATGGCGGCCGGACGGGACGAATCGGGAATCGGCATCACGACGTCGATCGCGACGTCGGGCAGTTCGCGCTTGATCTTCTCCGCGAGGTAGTCGCCCATGCGCAGACGCACGTTGTAGACCGGCACGCCGTCGAGCACCGAGTCCGGACGCGCGAGGTACACGAGTTCGAAAATGCACGGGTTCAGGCTCGGGTTCGTGGCGCACTGCTGCGAGTGCAGATTGCCTTCGATGTCGATAAAAATCGCTTCGCCCGGCGCCACGTCGCGCACGAACTCAAAGCCGATACCTTCGATCGCCACCGACTCCGACGCCAGCATCCACTCGACGCCTTCGGCCGTTTCCTGCTTGCCGATACACAGCGGGCGGATACCGAACGGGTCACGGAAGCCGAGCAGGCCATAACCGGCAATCAGCGAGACGATCGCGTACGACCCGCGCACCCGCCGATGCACGCCCGACACCGCTTTGAAGAGCGCCGCCGGATCGAGCTGCAGGCTCGAACTGGACAGCTGCAATTCGTGCGCGAGCACGTTCAGCATGACTTCCGTGTCGGAATTGGTATTGATGTGGCGGCGGTCGACTCGGAACATCTCGTCTTTCAACTGCTGCCAGTTGGTTAGATTGCCGTTGTGCGCGAGGATGATGCCGAACGGCGCGTTCACGTAGAACGGCTGGGCTTCCTCTTCGCTCGACGCGGAGCCGGCGGTCGGGTAACGGACCTGGCCGATCCCGCTGGTGCCGGGCAGGCTGCGCATGTTGCGCGTGCGGAACACGTCGCGCACCATGCCGTTAGCCTTGTGCATGTGGAAATTGCTGCCGTTCGCTGTCGCGATACCGGCGGCGTCCTGACCGCGGTGCTGCAGGAGCAGCAGGCTGTCATAGATCAGCTGATTGACCGGGGAATGGGAAACTACGCCTACGATGCCGCACATGGCATGTCCTTCAAAGGTACGAAATTCGTGATGGCAGCCGGTTTGCGCCGGAGTCCTGCCGCGTTCCTCTAACCACTCGCCTGATCGTCACACTTTGACGTAGGCAGCGAGCGGTTCGGGAAGCAACGGTTTCATTACGTGCACGCCCTCGACCGCATAGGGCCGCAGCAAGGCGTTGCGCCAGAATTCCTGTTGGGGCAGTTCGGTCAAGCCAGCAAGGGCGACCAGAATCAGCACCAGAACGACCCCGCGCACGAGGCCGAACATCAAACCGAGCGAGCGGTCCACGCCGCTCAAGCCGGTTGCCTGCACGATGCGGCTCAGCAGCGCGTTCAGCACGCTTGCCACCAGCACCACGCCGATCCACACCAGCGCGAAGGCCAGCAGCCACTGGGTCAGCGCGCCGCCCGGCCATGTGGACGGGATAAACGGCACGACGTAACCGACAAAGCGGCCAGCAATAAAAAACGCCGCAATCCAGCCAATCAGCCCGAATATCTCAGACAAAAAACCGCGCCATGTACCGCGCAATGCCGACAAACCGATCACCGCCATTACAGCGTAGTCGAAGGCAGTGAACATCGCTGGCTTACTGTGCCGTGCCGTTGTTGGCGCCCGACGTCAAGCCGGCCTCGCGAACCTTCGCAATGGCAGCGCTTGCCGCTGCGCGGTCGGCAAATGGACCGGCACGCAACAGCGTGAGCGTCGAACCGTCAGCCTGCTTCCGATGTTCGGTATATGCGGGCACTCCCGCTGCTTTCAACTTCGCAGCCCAATTACGCGCGTTGGCATCGTTCGCAAATGCGCCGAGCTGGACGGCGAAACGGCTGCCCGGCGGCGAAGCCGGGGTGCCGGAGTTGGCGTCCGCCGCGGCGGCGGTTGTCGTGTCGTCCGCGCTCGGGGCCGGCGTGGCCGGTGCCGGAGCGGTTGCGGCGTTTTGCGTGACCGGCGGCTTCGCCGCCGGTTTGGCCGATTTCGCCGGCGCTGTAGGCGCCGCTGGCGCGGTATTGGCGGCGACAGCCGGAGTCTGCGGTTTCGCCGCCGGCTTGGCCGCAGGCGCTGCATTCGTCTGCGTGTCGGATTGCTTGGCGGCGCCGGACTGGCCCTGCGTGGCAGCTGTTGTTGCCGGCGCGAGACCGGAAGCGGCGAGTGCCGTGGCCGGCGTGGGATTGTCAGGGGCTACGCCCGCCTGCGTGTCTTCGTCAGCTTTGGCAAGCTTCGGCGCGGGGCGGTTCGGAATCTCGATGGAGATGTCGTCCGTGACGGGCTTGGGATGCGAATCCAGCACCATGGGCAGGATCACCACCGCTGCCACGACCATGGCGATTGCGCCGACCAGCCGGCGCCGCGCACGCTGCTTTTCCGGCAACGTAGGGTCGAGCAGCATCGCATCTGCGTCGACGGTGCGCTCCGTGCGGCGGGTTCGCTGCTCCACGCGCTCGCCATTACGGGCGGCCCGGTTGGAACTGGTATTTGCGCCGCGCCGCGTGGGTGCGTCGTCTTTCTTGCCGAACGAGAAAATTCCCATGAATCGCTTGGTTCGAGCCTGGCGCCCGTTCAGTGTTGCTGCGATTTACGGTAGGCCATGACGCCCGCTACCGTATAGAAACTGCCGAAAACCACGATTCTATCATTCTCTGACGCACGTTTTAGCGCGTCTTGGAAAGCCTCTGCCGGGGTTGCGTAACGCGTCACGCTGCTGTCGGCACCCTCGCCCACACCCTGCTCCCGCAATGCCGTTTCGAGTTCTTGCGCCGACGCGGCCCGCGGCGTCGGCAAATCCGTCACGCACCAATGGTCGATCTCGCCCTTCAGGTGGGCCAGCACGCCCGCAATGTCCTTGTCGCGCATCGCGCCGAACACCGCGTAGGTGTAGGGGAAGTAGCCCATGTTGCCGAGGTTTTGCGTCAGCACCGCGGCGGCGTGCGGATTGTGGCCAACATCCAACACGATGGCCGGCTTGCCCGGCAGCACCTGGAACCGGCCCGGCAGTTCCACGTTGGCGAGGCCGAGGCGGATATCCTGCGCCGAGACCGGCAAACGGTCGCGCAATGCCTCGAGACCGGCGAGCGCCGCCGACGTGTTGATCAACTGGTTCGCACCGCGCAGCGCGGGATACGCGAGCGCCGAGCGCCGCAGGGTCGGGCCGACATAGCTCCATTGCTGGCGCTCGCTGCCGGCTTGGCCTTCATAACGGAAATCGCGGCCGAATAGCCACAGTTCGGCGCCGATCTTCTCAGCATGATCGATCAGCGTTTGCGGCGGCACCGGGTCCGCGCAGATTGCCGGCTTGCCCGGACGGAAAATGCCGGCTTTTTCGAAGGCGATCTTCTCGCGCGTGTCGCCAAGGTATTCCGTGTGATCGATATCGATGCTGGTGATGATCGCGCAGTCCGTATCGAGAATATTTACCGCGTCGAGACGGCCGCCCAGACCGACCTCGAAAATCACCGCATCCAGCCCACGCGAAGCGAACAGGCTCATGATCGCCAGCGTCGTGAATTCGAAGTAGGTCAGCGTGACCGGTTCGGCGAGGCTCAGGCGCGCCGCCTCGACGGCTTCGAAGTGCGGCAGCAGGTCCGCGTCGCTAGCCATCTCGCCGTTCACCCGCGCGCGCTCGTTGAACGACAGCAGGTGCGGCGACGTGTGGCAGCCGACCGTGAAGCCGGCTTTCAGCAGAATCGCTTCGAGGATCGCGCAGGTGGAGCCCTTGCCGTTCGTGCCGCCGACCGTGATGACCGGGCATGCGAAGGACAGCTGCATCGCGTCGCGTACCTGGGAGATGCGGGCCAGCCCCATGTCGATACCGACCGGATGCGCGGATTCAAGGTGCGTGAGCCACGCGTCGAGGGTGGGGAATGTGGTCATCGGGTGAAACGCGAGTGGATCGCTAGTGAATCGGTCTGGCAATGACGTATGTGCGCGGGTTCGCGCGTCACGAGACCGAGATTATCCTGGAAATGACAGCGCGCCGCTTGATTGCTCACGCGGCGCGCTATTTTTTGACTGCTTATTTGACCGCTTATCAGACGGCGGCCGCGCTCGGGAAGACGCGGCGGCTCCGCCCTGCCGTTGGGCTTACGCGACGGCGTCGGCTGGCTGCTGGCCCAACAGCGCCATCAGCTGCGCAATCTCTTCACGCAGTTTGCGACGGTCGACGATCATGTCGATCGCGCCCTTTGTCAGCAGGAACTCGGCTCGCTGGAAACCTTCCGGCAGCTTCTCGCGCACGGTTTGTTCGATCACGCGCGGGCCGGCAAAGCCGATCAGCGCCTTCGGCTCAGCGATCACCACGTCGCCGAGGAACGCAAAGCTCGCCGATACGCCGCCCATGGTCGGATCGGTCAGCACGGAGATGAACGGCAGCTTGGCTTCGGAGAGCTTGGTCAGCATGGCCGTGGTCTTGGCCATCTGCATCAGCGACAGCAGGCTTTCCTGCATTCGCGCGCCGCCCGAAGCGGTGAAGCAGATAAACGGCACTTTCTGTTCGAGCGCGTTTTGCGCGCCGCGCGCGAAGCGCTCGCCGACCACCGAACCCATCGAGCCGCCCATGAACGAGAACTCGAAGCAGGCCACCACCACCGGCAGCGTATGGATAGCGCCGCCCATGACGACCATTGCGTCGGTTTCGTCGGTGTCGTCCATCGCCTCTTTCAGGCGATCCGGGTACTTGCGGCTATCCTTGAACTTCAGCGCGTCGACCGGGACGATTTCCTGGCCGATTTCGTAGCGGCCTTCCGGATCGAGCAGGCCGTCGAGCCGCTCACGCGCGCCGATGCGCATGTGGTGATCGCACTTCGGGCAAACGTGCAGATTGGCCTCGACGTCGCTGCGGTACAGCACCGCTTCGCACGACGGGCACTTGATCCACAAGCCTTCCGGAATCCCCTTGCGGCTCTTCGGGTCGGTTTGTTTGATTTTCGGCGGCAGCAGTTTATCGAGCCAGCTCATATTGAATCCTTCAGGGTCGACAGTCGCGCAAACGGCGGGACAAGCCCGCCGCTCACACTACAGAAGACAAAAAATAACTGTTATCGGGCAGTCGCGACGCTATCGAGCGCCTCGCGCACTTCGGCGACGAAACGCGTGAGCGTCTCGGCGGCGGTTTCGGGCGCCGCCTGTTCGAGCAATTGCACGATACGGCTGCCGATCACGACGGCATCGGACACCTCGGCAACCGCGCGCGCGGTTTGCGCGTCGCGAATACCGAAACCGACGCCTACCGGCAGGGGCACGCGCGACTTGATGGCCGGGATTTTACTCGCGATGCTGGAAACGTCTAGATTCGCGGCGCCGGTCACGCCTTTCAACGACACATAATAGACGTAGCCGCTGGCAATCTTGCCGACTTCCGCGATGCGCTCATCCGTCGAGGTTGGCGCAAGCAGAAAAATCGGATCGATGCCGGCAGATCGCATCTGTTCGGCGAAGTTGACACACTCTTCCGGCGGATAGTCGACCACCAGCACGCCATCCACGCCGGCTTCTTTCGCCGCTTTCGCGAACGCTTCGGCGCCCATGCGTTCGATCGGATTGGCGTAGCCCATCAACACGACGGGGGTCGTGTCGTTGGTTTCACGGAAGCGCTTGACGTCGGCAATCACATGACGCAGCGACACACCTTGCGCCAACGCGCGCTCGGACGATTGCTGGATCACCGGGCCGTCGGCCATCGGGTCGGAGAACGGCACGCCGAGTTCGATCACATCCGCGCCGCCGGCGGCGAGCGCGTGCATGAATTCAACCGTGCGGGCCGGGTCCGGGTCGCCAGCGGTCATGAACGGAATCAGACCCTTCTTACCTTGGGCGGACAGCGCGGCGAACGTGTTCTTAATACGGGACATGGAATATTCTCGGATTTGAGTGACTGCGCGGCGTGCTCATTGCACTTCGGTCTGCCGTTGCGTTTTGGCCTTGACCCGACGCGGCGCGGGCGGAGCGGCAGCAGCGCTGACGCGTTCGCGCGCTATCGCGCAGTAACTTTCATTGATCTCATAGCCGACGAATTCGCGCTGCTGACGCGCGCAAGCGACTGCCGTGGTGCCGCTGCCCATGAACGGGTCGAGCACGCGCCCGCCCTTCGGACAACTTGCCAGCACCATCCGCTCGACAATTTCCAGAGGCTTCTGGGTGGGGTGCGCGACCCGCTCGGCATGTTGCCGATGCAGCCGCGATACCGACCAGACGTCCTTGGGATTATAGCCAAGCTCCAGCCACTTGCTGCCTTCAAACAATTTGCGCGAACGCGCCTTCTTCGTGACGGCATCGTACGGGATGCGGACGGGATCGAGATCGAAGAAGTAATCCTTCGACACCGCGAAAAAACCGATGTTGTCGTGCACCGAAGTAAAACGGCGCACGGTGCCGCCCATGCTCGGCACGCGGCGGTCCCAGATGATTTCGTTGATCATCGTGAGTTTTGTCTTCAGGAAGCTGAAGATTTCCGGTGCGTACTGCCACGTGCAGAAAATGTACAGCGAACCCGACGGCTTGAGCTTGGGAATCGCCAGTTCGAGCCAGCCACGCGTCCAGGCGAGAAATTCCTCGCCGGTGCGCATGTCGGAGTCGTTGCCGTAGTCCTTGCCCAGCCCGTAAGGCGGATCGCAGACGATCAGGTCGATCGACCCGTCGGGAATGTTCGCCACATCGGTCAGAAAATCGCGGTTCAACAGCCGAATGCCGGCGGGCACCTGCGGCAACAGCGATGCAGGCACCTCGGCCGTCGTTGCTCCGGCGGCCACGTTGGCCTCAACCGCCGGCTGCGGCTCGTCGAACTCGTCACGCATCGTCGCGGCGCTCAGAACTGAATGCCCGATCGCTCAGCGACCGTATGCATGTCCTTGTCGCCGCGGCCCGACAAATTGACCAGAAGGACCTTGTCCTTCGGCAGCGTCGGCGCGAGTTTCGCGGCATAGGCCAGCGCATGACTGGATTCCAGTGCCGGAATGATGCCCTCGATGCGACAGCAATCGTGAAACGCCTTGAGCGCCTCTTCGTCGGTAATGCCGACGTATTCGGCACGCTTGCTGTCTTTTAGCCACGCGTGCTCAGGGCCGACACCCGGATAGTCGAGGCCCGCCGACACCGAGTGCGTCTCGATGATCTGACCATTTTCGTCCTGCAGCAGATACGTGCGGTTGCCATGCAGCACGCCGGGACTGCCGCCGATCAGCGAGGCGGCATGGCGGCCAGTTTCAAGACCGTCGCCGGCTGCTTCAACACCAATCAATTTCACCGAAGTGTCGTCAATGTACGGATAAAAGATACCCATTGCATTCGAACCACCGCCAACACACGCAATCACAGCATCCGGCTGACGGCCGACCAACTCGGGCATCTGCACCTTGCATTCGTCACCGATCACGCGCTGGAAATCGCGGACCATCATCGGGTACGGATGCGGCCCTGCCACCGTGCCGATAATGTAGAACGTGTTCTCAACATTGGTCACCCAGTCGCGCATGGCTTCGTTCAGCGCGTCTTTCAGCGTGCGCGAGCCCGATTCGACCGGCACGACGGTCGCGCCGAGCAGCTTCATGCGATACACGTTGGCAGCCTGGCGGCGCACGTCTTCCGCGCCCATGTAGACCACGCACTCCATGCCGAAACGCGCGGCAATGGTGGCGGTGGCCACGCCGTGCTGGCCGGCACCGGTTTCCGCGATCACGCGCGGCTTACCCATGCGCTTCGCCAGCAGCGCCTGGCCGATCACGTTGTTGACCTTGTGCGCGCCGGTGTGATTCAGATCCTCACGCTTGAGGTACACCTGCGCGCCGCCGAGCATTTCGCTCCAGCGCTGTGCGTGATAAATCGGCGACGGACGGCCGACAAAGTGCTTCAACTCGCGCTCGTATTCAGCGACGAATTCGGGGTCTTTCTGATATTTCTCGTATGCGACACGCAGCTCGTCGAGCGCGTGAACCAGCGTTTCAGCGACGAACACGCCGCCAAATTGGCCGAAATGGCCTCTTTCGTCAGGCAAGTTATACATGGTGATCACTCTTCTCAGTGTGGCGCGCGGCTCTCGTGCGAGACAACCGCGGCACCGGAATTATTCGGCGTCGGCCGCGCGCACCGCGCGTACGAACGCCGCCATCCGGGCGTGATCTTTCACGCCCTTGGCGCCCGGCGTTTCGATGCCGCTCGAGACATCGACCGCGTACGGGCGCAAGCGATGGATCGCATCACTGACGTTTTGCGCGTTCAACCCACCACTCAAAACGGCCCGACGCGCGAGCTCTGAAGGAATAAGTGACCAATCGAAAACCTTCCCGCCACCGCCATAGCCTTCGACATGGGTGTCGAACAGGAGGCCGCTGGCTGCTGAATAGTTAAGCGCCGATTTTACCAAATCTGGCGGTTGAGTATCCGCCGCGACTCGCAATGCACGCAACCAAGGCAAACCCGCAACCCCGGCAAGGGTTTCGCACTGCTCCGCGGTCTCGTCGCCATGGAACTGCAACAGCGTGAGGCCGACGTTGCTCACGACTTCGCGGATCCAGTCCGGCGTGGCGTTGACAAACAGGCCGACCACCGAAACGAACGGCGGCACGTCGTGCACCAGTTCAACCGCCTGCGCGACGCTGACCGAACGCGGGCTGGGCGGATAGAACACCAGCCCGATTGCGTCGGCGCCGAGATCGATCGCGTGCGCGACGTCTTCCGGCTTCGACAGGCCGCACAGCTTGATGCGCGTGCGATGCGGCGCGGCTTGCTGCTGCATGCCGGTTGGGGTTTCGTTCACGAGGGATTCCGGAGATTTCATGTTGGGGCTTGCTCGGTCCATACAGTACTCCAAGGCACGCTACCCGTCTGCGGCGCGGGCACGGCGAATTGCTCAGGATAGCCCACCTGCGCCAGATACAACCCGTCCGGCATGAAAGTCGGCGCGGCACACTCGCGATCGCGGCCCGCGAGCACTTCGGCCATCCATTCGACCGGGCGACGGCCACGGCCGATATACACCAGACAGCCCATCACGTTACGCACCATATGGTGCAGGAACGCGTTCGCCCGAAAGCGGAAATGGACGAAGTCGCCTTGCTGCTGGATGTCGATCTGATACAGATGCTTGATCGGCGTTTTCGCCTGACACTGCGACGACCGGAACGCCGAAAAGTCGTGCTCGCCAATCAGAAGCGCGGCGGCCGCCCGCATCGCATCGAGGTCGAGCGTGGCGTGCACCCAGCCGGCCCGTGTCGCGAGCATCGGCGAACGTATTGGATGGACATAGAGCACGTAGTAATAGGTCCGCTCGAACGCCGAGAAACGCGCGTGGAATTCGCCGGGCATCGGCTTGGCCCACTGCACCGAGACCGTCTTCGGCAGGAACGAGTTGGTGCCGCGAACCCACGAAATGTCCGCGCGTTCGAGTTCCGTGTCGAAATGAACGACTTGTCCGAGACCATGCACGCCGGTGTCCGTGCGGCCCGCGACGACGGTGTGTACTGGCGTTTGCGCGAATTCGCGCAATGCCCGCTCGAGCTCGTCCTGCACGGTGTTGCCATGCGGTTGCGACTGCCAACCGCAAAACGCCGAGCCGTCGTACTGGACGCCTAACGCGATACGCTTCACGACAACGGGGCGAGCGTCGACAGCAACGCGCGAGCCTCGGTGCGCGTTGCGGGATCGTTCGTCTCGATCACTTCGTTGATGAGCGCACGCGCACCCGACAGATCGCCGAGTTCGATGTACTCGGCCGCCAGATCAAGCTTGTTGCGGGCGATACGGCCGAGATCGGCCTGGGTAAAGGCCGGCAACGGCTGAGCCGGGCTTGGCGGCAATTCGAGGTCGAAATCGAGCTTCAGCGCGCCGAAGCCAGACGCGCCGAAGCCTGCGCCCAGGCCGGCGACGGCCGCGTGGCCCGCGGTGCCGGCGGCGATTTCGTCGGCGATATGCGGTTCCTCGTCTGGGTGAGGCAGCGCGACGCTATGCTGCGCGGTCGCTTCCGACGATGCCACCGGCTGCGTCGACAGCGAGGTGGGAGCATGCACGAAATCGGCGGGCGACTCCATGCGCGGCGGCAGCGGCATATCCAGGCTGCCGAAGGCATCGACGGCATCGCGCGGGAATTCGGTCGGCGCGGCCGGGACGTTTGCTACCGGTGGCGGCTCGAGGTGCTGCAGTGTGCGCAAATGATCTTGCGGCTCGATCGACGGTTCCAAGCGCGCGGCCGGCTCGTCATCCCACTGCAGGCGATGCGCGGGCGCCTCGTGCGGCGCGGGTTCATCGACGGGTTCGAGCGGTGTCAGCGGTAGCGCTTCGGCGCCGAGCTCGGCGGCGGCGGCAAGGCTGGCCGCCGTGGTCGCTCCTTCGAGGTTGTCGTGATGGGCGGGGGAAAGCGGTTCGGGCGCGAACGCGCTCGGCGTGGACTCGGCGAGGTTCGGCTCCGCTTGCGCAGGGTCGAATGGAGCGGGTGTTGCCGTGCGCTCCTCCCAGACGTGCTGGGGTAAGGTGAGGTCGGGCGCAGGGAAAGTTGGGTGAGACGCGGTTTCGCGGCCGGTTGTGGATTGTTTCGATGCCGCGTGTTCCGCTTCCGCGCGTTCCGCCGCTGCATGCTCTGCCGCAGCCTGTTCTGCGGCGGTACGTCCCGCTTCGGCCTGCTCAGCTGCAGCATGCTCCGCTGCCGCCTGGTCCGCTGCTGCTCGCTCTGCGGCGGCCTGCTCCGTCTCTGCTCGCTCAGTTGCAGCACGCGCCGCAGCGGCTCTCTCTGCCTCTGCCCGCTCAGCCGCCGCACGTTCCGCTGCCGCCTGTTCGGCCGCTGCTGTCTCCGCAGTTGCCTGCTCCGAGGTGGCTCGTTCCGCCTCGGCCTGATCAGCCGCCGCGCGCTCCGCTGCTGCTTGTTCCGCGGCGGCTCGTTCCGCGTCTCCCTGCTCAGTC
>DASVNP010000189.1:0-34084 GCA_036383775.1 Paraburkholderia sp.
CAGGATGCCTCCGAGATCGCGCTTGAACTCGTCCCACACGAAGAAATACGCGCCGTCCATGAGGAGTGGCGGCAGGAACACAATCAGGACCAGTTCGGGGTCGAGGTTGAAGCGCGGCAGCCCGGGTACGAAGGCCATCGCGGCGCCGCCCACCAGCAGCGCCGCGGCCGGCGGCAGCCTCAGCCGTTTGGCAAGCAGTTCGAGACCGATGATCGCGGCGAGCGAGAGCAGGACGACTTTGAAGCCCATGACGGACGACATGCGCGGCCTCGGCGAATGGCTGGGGAACTACTTTTTATCACAGAGCGGGTGGACTGCCTGTGGTTGAACCGGGACGGGATAGGTCTGCTGCATCAGTCACTTGGGTGGGCTGTGCGCAGGTTGTCCACAGGCTTATGGACATTTTGTGGGGATAAGTTCATTCCGCGTCGTGACTACTGCCTCCGCGTATCCGTGCCGATGAGGGCTACCGCACGCGGGTTCGTCGGATTCCGGCACGCGGGCTACGCCCCGTACCTCGGGCTTCAACGGTATGAAGTCGATCGGCTTGGGCCAATAGCGCCTGCGGCAGGCCGGATCGCATAGGCTCGACTCGGTTTTGCGCTGTCTGGCACGACGCAAGGCTCGCGTGACTGTTCTTCTGCCGGACGGGCTAACAGCCTTGTACCTGTCAAATTTCGTCAATGCGACGCCTTTGACGATTTCTGTCCTTTGCCGTCGGCTAGTTTACGAAACTGGCCTTCGAGCAGATGAATAAAAGTGCGCATTCTTATGTGTAATAAATAGGACTCGGAATTAATCGGAAAACTATGGCGGAATCTGATCGCGTTGCAAGGTTGATAACAGGCCGGCAGTCGGCCCACATGGAGATAATCCGGCGTTATCCAGGGGACAAGGCACCGGCGGGCGAACACAAGCCGCAACCGATGCCCCTGGTGTCGGTTGTTGAGTGGGAGGTGCGGGAAGAAGTCTGCCAGCCGTACAGGATCAGGGCGCTGGTCTCGACCTCAGGACCGATGTCGCGCAAGGACATCTTGGGCCAGTGGGCGAAGTTTTCATTCCAGACCGAGGAAGGCGCACCAGTTAGGGCGTTCCGGGGCTTCATCTCGCGCTTTCACTCCGTGTCACGCTCACCTGATGGCTGCACGTACCGTGTCGTGATCCGCCAGCGTCTGGCGATGCTGGACGGCCCGAGCAACTGCGTGACGTACCAGAACCGGACGTCGGCCGATATCGTCCAGGCAGTCATCGAGCGCAACGACATGCGCCCGTGGATACGGGTGACGCAGCGGCTGCGGCGGCAGCATCCGAAGCATGCGTTCCGCTTCCAGTACAACATGGGCGACCTGGCCTATTGCAGGCTTGAAATGGAGCAGGGTGGCCTGTTCTGGTTCATCGAGGATGACCAGCACGGCGAAGTGCTGGTGATTGCCGATGACATCGACGGCTATACGCGTCCAGCCATCGAACTGAAGGCACGGCCAGGCGCAGGACTGCATACCTTCGAGGAGTCGGTCTACTCGTTGAAGGTGAGGACGCAGGCCGTGGCGGACTCGTTCATCGTGGCGGACTACAGCCCCGAAAACGCGTTGACGCTCTTTCGCGAGGAAGGCAGGGCTCGCGACGAGTTCAGCCGGGAACAGCACGACGGGACCACGTTCAGCACGCCCTACGTGTGGGGCACGCAGCACGGGGACGCGGAAGGCGCAAAACGCGAAGCGGTGTTGCGGCATGAGGCGGCGCGGGCGCAACAGGTTATCTGCAAGGCGAAGTCCACGATGCCGTCGGTCCGGCCGGGGTGCATCGTGAAGCCGGATGCACTGGAAGCGTATGCGACGGAAAACGGGACCGAGTTTGACGCGAAGGATGGCGTGTTCGTCTTCAGGGTCGTGCACCGTGGCGCGCGCAACCAGAACTACCGGAACACGTTCCATGCGATTCCGGCGAGCCGTCCTTATCGCATGCCCATTGATGAATCGAAGTGGCCCCGCGTGCACACGCTGGGGTTCACGGTGACCTCACCGGACAGATACACGTACCCGTATCTGGATGCGGAGGGGCGGATCGTCGTGCGCTTCCATTGTGACTTTGGCAACTGGCCGAAGGGGGGCGAGAGCGTGCCGCTGCGCCTGGCGAAGCCGTTCGCCAGCAAGGATCACTCGGGCCTGAACATGCCGCCCGTGGATGGTGACCACGGCGTGGCGGGATTCTATGAAGGCAACCCGAACAAGCCGTTCGCGCTGGCGTTCCTGCCCAATTCCGAGAACCCGGACCTCATCAACAGTTCGCGCCGCCGCATCTCGCGCAGCGAAATCCGCACGCGTGGCGGCAACAAGATGTGGATGGATGATTGGGAAGGCCAGCGCGGCATCGAACTGGGCACCGAGGAAGCGGGCCGCTCGCAACTGAATCTTGGCTTCATCCCCGATGGTGATCTGAGGGAAAGAGGAACGGGCGCGGAGTTGCGCACCGGGGGGCATCTCGTGGACCGGGGCGGCAAGGGCGTGATGGTCACGGCGTACAACCAGGGTGGGGGCAGCGGCAAGGTGCTCGCCATGGACGAGACGCACGCGCAGTTCAGGGACCACCAGGCACTCAGCAAGTCACTTGGCGGGTCCGCCGAAGCATCGAAGGCAACGCCTGCCGACACGGACGCGCAGAAGGCGATCAATGACGGCCTGCACGAACTGAAGAAGCCGGGTGTGCTGGTCACTGGTCCGGGGCCGGTGGGCATTGCGTCGGGCGACGGCGTGCACGTGGCCGCCGATGGCTCGCTCATCGCGACCACGAAGAAGGGCATCCACTTCAGCACGCTCAAGCGCTTCACGGCGACGGCGCGCGATCTGGTGTCGCTCTTCTCGCAGAAGGGCATGAGCCTCATCACGTCGGCGGGTGACTTCGTGGCGCAGGCCCAGCGTGGCCGCATGCAGCTCGCGTCGCAGGGCGACATGACGGTGGAGACGGTGGAGGGCGTCGTGCACGTGAAGTCCCCGAAGGAGATCGTGCTGAACGCGGGTGGCTCATATATCCGCATCGCACCGGGCGGGATCGAGTTCGGCTCGCGTGGCGGCGCGGTGTTCAGGACCAGTGGCCTGAAGAAGATCGGCCCTGCACAGATGGACCTGGGCGGGGCAGCGTTCGCACCGAAGATGGTGCCCTTCACGACGGATTGTGAAGTGTGGCGCACCAATGCCAACTTCATCAAGGAAGTCACGCCCGCGCCCGCCCCGGACCCGGCGCAATGGGCGGAGATGGTGAATACCGGTGTGGTGGCGCCTGCCCCGTCGCTCGATGCGAGGTCGATGGCATCGGCGGGCGGCATGTCAAGTGATGGAGGGAGTCCGTGGGGCGAAGGTGTTGCCCAAACGGGAAGAAACACGCTGGTCAAAGGAAGGCCCGGCGTTCTGGTGGTGAACGATCCAGATAATGCGCCAACTGAGGAGCCGGCAGGGAATCCAGACCCGATCAAGCTTGAAAGCCCTGCACCATGCAACTGGCAGCTTTCAGATTTCGCAGAGTCGGCAACGATGGAGCGGGAGACGCCTACTTACCAGAAATACGGCTGGACAAGGACTGACCGGCTCGTAGAGGGCGGAAGGCCGGTAATGTGCTCCGGGCCTGCGCCAACTACGTGCCAGTTCACTTACGACTCCAACAGCAAGACATTAACGGCGAAGGTCGTTACCGCATTGGTACCGAAATTGCTGGTGAAGAAAAATCTATCCACCGGGGAACCGCTGCGAGATGCTCAGAACAACTACGTGGTTGTGCAGTATGAAACTTTCGGCAACGGAGCAAATTCCCACAAGTCATTTGCCCAACAGGGTTTGATGTTGATTGAGCGCGACCTAAGCGAAGTCGATGCATCTACGTACAAGAACATGATTGAAAAGACCTTGAATCAGGGGAATTACAAACTGATTCTCGATGGTTGCAGCAAAGGCGGGGCTTGTGGTTGCCGGGTTGCAGTGAAATTCTGCGTAGATGTGCATGTAGTCAGGGAGGCAGACACCCTGGCGCTCAACCCGAACATCACTATTAATCTGTATCCGACTACTGATCGGGCCGATGCCAACAATTGGCCCGAAGCAGAATATGTGGCGGTCGCTGGCAGATTTATAAAAAAAGTGACCCAAACGAAAGCGCACGAGACTGGGCATTTATTCAATTTTCCTGATGAATATTGGGAGCAAGGTGGATTCGTACATTCGATGTATGTCAGGGGCGGCAGAGACATAGACTTTGCGCTCGCTGACGCAAACAAGACGACGAATAAGGTTTGGGTAATTGAAACGGAACACAACCTTATGGGTGGGGGTTGCGGTGAGCCAACGGCCACTACCTCGCCTTACTACCTTGAATATATTCGGAGGTGGTTTTCGGAATACACCAACAAATTGTGGCGTGTTGGTTACAACGCTCCTGGCGTGGCGACCAAGAAAGCCGAAGCAAGTAATGGAAGCTCGACTGCAAAGATGGGAGCGACTCATGCAAAGAAGAAATAATGACACGAAATCTTGGAAGATATTGAGGGTGGCCTTTTGGTCCCTGATGGTGCTTTGGATAGGAGGTAGGTGCGCGATGGCAAACGATTTGAATAGTGGTGTCCTGCGACCCGGTGCGTTTTCCCTGTCGCAGTCTGGTGGACTTGAATACGGTTCAAGAGAAATGACCTTCGACGGTCAGGACAAGTTTTATTTCGCTAAAGGAGACACCATAAACGATGACATACAAACCGGCGTGGGAGTTTTTGTGTTGAGTCTGCAAAATCGGGACATCGAAGAACTGAAAGGAGTAGCGCAGACCTTGTGCGACAAGGATATCCAGACCGGAGGACCAGAAACCTATGATCCTCCTGCGAGATTCAACGTTGTATGCCTTGAAGAAGGCAAGGCCGTGGCGAGAGATGGCTCGCTGCGCCTTATACCTGAGAAGTTCAGGGAAGCGGTTTTTAATGCGCCTTTGAGACTGTCGGATCAGGCGTGGTCAGAGGGCAAAAAGCTCGTCAAACTGGACTTCACCACTATCAGCGTGGAGCATAAAAGCACTCACTACGTTGTTTCTGTGCGGTTTATTAATTCCGGCGATGAGTGGATTAAATTTAAAACTCCGGATCAGTGGTCGGGCAATACGACCGGAGGGGGATTAGGTGTCGCTCCCTTTAGTAAAATCGGGAAAATGAATCCACGTGATGATTGGGGATTCGCATTGGCGGGGAAAAAATTAATAAACCGGAATGATTTTCAAGATGGGGAAATTCATTTAAATCCCGGTGATAGCAAGATGCTTAAATTCGAGGCAATTCCGGACAACAAGATCGCCAAGGGTGAGTACGATTTCTCCGGAGTCGCTTTTATGAGAATCGCATGTGAGGGAAATTTCTGGAATCAGCAAACACAGGTAGATTTCAGGCCAATCAAAACCCGCATCACCGTTGACCGCGACTATCCCTCGACGCCGCAGGAACGCGAGCAGTGGGAGAAGAACCATCGTGCCGAAATGTCGTATTTCCCGATCAAGCCTGGCGCAACGTTCGCGGAGGACGGCCTGTATCGCGCCGTGCGCACCAGCGGCACCTCTCGTAGCCTGATGCTGAAGCCATTCAAGGCGGGCGAGGTGGCGACCACGGATGACGTGCGCATGTACACGGAAGCCGCCAGCGGCACGGAACTGAACGGGCAGGTGCAATGGGTGTGGGAAGCGAGCCCGCCCACACCGGTCAAGCAGTGGTCGTTCGATCTCATCGATGGCACACAGCAGTTCTGTGAACCCGGCGTGGCCTGTCCACGCAGCGGGCGCTGGGTGCCGCGAGTGACGGTCGGCGACTCGATGACTTCACAGGAAACTCGCTACCAGCTCGCGAAGATGGTGACGCTTCGCCGGGGGGAGCCGATGCCCGCCATCGATGGCACCTACCCGCATTGGGAATGGGTGGGGGCTGCACATGGCTGAACGCGCCTGCATTCTCCAGTTCGACCGGACCACGGCGCAGGGCACTGTCCTCGATGGCATCGAGGACACCGGGATGAATGATCGCGGCATGAGCTACCTCGGCGCACGGGTGCAGTGTCCCGCCTGCGGTGCTATCGGGTTCATTGTCGCGATTGGACCGTGCTCGGAAGATGACGCCGTGGACGGCAAGCTGCCCGCACTTGAGGGTGACTTCTGCCGCTGCGAGTGTTCGCCCATGCCCCAGCTCATCGCCTCGCAGCGTGACTGGACCTACGAGAGCTGAGGCGGGGAAACGATGACTTTTCGATGGGACGAGCCGATGCTGGAGGAGCGGAAGGCTGGGGAACCACCGTCTCTCTGGCTATATGTTGTGCTGCTCGTTGTTGTGGAACGTGTTGCTTTCGGGTTGACCGTGGTTAACTGGCCCAAGGGCAAGTCCATTAACTCGTGGGAGTTCGCGCGCGGTTTGCTGTTGATCGGGCCGGCTTTCTGGGGAGCACTGTGCGCATTCATCTACCACAGTGCCCATGGACAATACGCCTTCGAGACAGCCGTGACAAATCAGGAAGCCTGGCAGCGGAAGCGGTCGTGGCTAAGCGCGAGCCGTTCCGGTGTAGGTGTGCTCGATAGCGTCGTACTCGCGCCCGAGCCGGACCTTGCCGAGCGCATGCTGGCACTCGAAGGCACACCGCCCGAGAACCCAGGCAAGGTGATGGCGCTGCAGGAGTTGGACGGCAGCGAATCGAGGCTGCATCTCCTGCTGGAAATGCTCCTTGGCCCCATTGCCCCAAAGCTGGCGGTAGCCATGCGCAGTGAGTCGTTCCAGCTCATGATGCAGGGGGATCGAGATGACTCGTCCGACGTGATTAACGAGGTGTGGAAGAAGCTGGAGCTGCCAGGATTTCCGCGTATCATCCGCATGCAGCCCGACACCATGCCGAAGTTCGCAGAGAAGTGGTTCCAGGCCGACGCCGATCCGCGATACCGGCTGGTTCTCGCATGGCACCTGAACGACGGCGGCCCCAACGCACCCCAGGAGTACTCAGAATTCGGGGTTGCCCTGCTGCTAGGCTCGCACCAACTCATGTGGGAAAAGCGAGACAAGCTCCGGGGGCAGGCGTGGCTGCTGCGAGGGATCGAGACAGAAGCCGACCGGGTGGAGGTTGCGCTGACGCAGCTACTCAAGGCTGAACAGGTGGAGTCGAAGCGCATCCGCAACTTCTGGCACAGCCGCCTCAAGGGCCTTGCGCAGCATGCGACGCTGGGTGCGGTCAGGGACAGTGAACTGAAGGTTTCCACACACGCGCTCGACGCAGCCATCGGTCCGCAGGCCGCGGCGTCACGCTGGCTGGTGTATGCGCTGGCGGCGAAGATGGTGCACTTTGGACAAGGTGCGCAGCTTGTGGCGCTGCCGGGTGGGAAAGGCGTAATGCTCAATCTGGCGATCAAGGAGCCGCAGGGGGTGGACCTGCCGTGGAAGCACAGCTACGGCTACACCATTGTCCCCTTTGCCGAAGCGCTGTTTGTCTGCCTGTTCGCGCTTGGAATAGGCCTGCTGGATACCACCGAGGGGTGGAACGGGCTTGATACAGCATCCGTTGTGGTCGCGGTGCTCGGAAGTGCCGGGTTCTTCGCTGCGAGATACTTCAGGCGCGAACAGCTTCTGCTTGAATACTGGCGAGTACTCCATGAAAGTTCGTCGTGATCCCACGACGACTGCGCAGTCACCGCATCCTGCGGGTTCCCCCCTTCATCCGGTTCCTGTGGGCTGCCATGTTCATCCTGGCCGTCTACACGAACGTGGTGGGATGGTTGGCGGCACAGGACCTGGGCGATCCGGCATGGGTGCAATTCCCGTTGATCCAGCTAGGTTTCACGGTGGGATTCATCGCGGATGACCTGTGGTGGCACTGGCGGGATGGTGTGGCTCATGCGCTGCACTTCGAGGACGTGATTGACGGGACCTGTCCCGACACTGAACAGGAAATCTGCGAAGCCGCAGTGTGGCGCTGGTACGAGAAGCAGGGCAGGCCATGGTGGATCAGCCCGTACCGTGATCGCCCGCACGTGCGGTTTGTCGATGCGTGGCAGCGCATGGAGGCCTATCAACGGGCGATGAAGGCGGAATACCTGCGGCGCAGGAAAAATCGAAGGATATGATATTTACGAAAGCGAATCACAGGGTGTGATTTCCATGAAAACGACCAGAAAGCCCCGCTGTTACCGGGTTGAGGATTGTGGACGGCATCGAGAAGTACACGAAGCTACATGGCTGCAAACCTGCGGCGCTTATCCTGCATCCTCGCCAACTACTGCCGCTCAACCTTGATGATGTCGGCAGGATAGAACGGCTGGAGAACGTGCGGATACGGACCAGCCAACAAGTGACTTGTAGAAATGGCTGTTGGATCGCGTCAGGGGAGCGCTAGTTTTCCCCGCACATGGCTCGCGAAGCCATGTGGCAAGGTGTTCGGTGGCGCGGAGCGAAAGTTGTCCCCAGCCTTGTCAACAAAATCTGGGGATAACCGGAAGTTTGGATTCCAGAGCATCAGATCGTGCATCGAAATAACGCGTTACGCACGTAGTCGACCACGAAAACTCCCCCCCCTGCTCACGCATGAACCGCAAGCGGATACTTCCATCACATCAACCACTTGGCTGGGATGTGAGAACGTTATCCACAAGCTTGCCAACATTTTAGGTGGACAAGTTTTTGCCTCCGGCGCCGGCCTGCGACCCATGCCGACACCCAAGGCAACCAACGCTCACCGCGACCTCAAGTCTTCAACGGCGACGCCGCGACCTCTTCCCGCGATTGCACCTGCAAAACCGCATCGCGCTTATCGAGCAGATGCTGCCGAAGAATCGCGCTCAGCTTTTTCCCGTCACGGGCCTCGAGTGCTTTCAGCATCTCGTCGTGATCGTGAATCGCGCTGTCCCACTTAGGGATCTGGAAATTCGAGCGGAACCTGAGCGCCTGCAGGCGCCGGTTCACCGCGATATAGGTCTGCCGCAGTGCTGAATTTCTGGCCGCCTCGTTGATCTTGTCGTGAATCGCCTGATTGCGGCTGTAGTACCCGGCCAGATCGTTTTGCGTGCGGCACGCGAGCATCGCGTAATGCAGCGCCTTGATCTCGGCGAGTTCCGCCGCCGTCATGCGCTCAGCGGCCAGCTCGCCGGAAAAAGCCTCGAGGCCGCTCATCAGTTCGAAGGTCTCGCGCAACTCCGCTTCCGACATCTTCGACACCGACGCGCCGCGATTCGGCGAAATCTCGATCAACCCTTCGGCGGCCAGCACCTTCAGCGCCTCGCGCAGCGGCGTGCGCGAAATGCCGAGCGTTTCGCACAGCTCGCGCTCGTTCAGTTTCTTGCCCGGCTCCAGCACGCCTTCAACGATAAAGCGCCGAATGTGCTCCACCACCGTGTCGTGCAAGCGCTGGCGCTCGACCTTCGGCATCAGCGGGGAAGCGGCGATGCCAGCCTCAAAATCAGAATTTTGCATACAAAAACCTCAGCTTCTCACTAGGTCGGATTTTATAGGAAGCTCAAAGATTAGTTAATAGCAAGGGTAAACACCGGTACAGGTAAGCAAATTTCGGCTTGAGATTGCCGCTCCTGGTTTGATATAGTTTTTTGTATGCAAAATTCAATCGGAGAAGACCAATGCTCAAGCTAGACTTTCACCCCGCCGGCCGTCACTTTTTGCAGATCCCGGGTCCGAGCCCCGTGCCCGACCGCATCCTCCGGGCGATGAGCTACCCGACCATCGACCATCGTGGCCCGGAGTTCGGCGAACTCGGTTTGAAGGTGCTCGACGGCATCAAGAAAATCTTCAAGACGCAGCAGCCTGTGGTGATCTATCCGGCTTCGGGCACCGGCGCCTGGGAAGCGGCGCTGTCCAACACGCTGAGTCCTGGCGACCACGTGCTGATGTTCGAAACCGGCCACTTCGCGACGCTGTGGAAAAAGATGGCGGAAAACCTCGGGCTGAAGCCGGAGTTTCTCGGCCTGCCTGGTATTGAAGGCTGGCGGCGCGGCGTGCAGCCGCACATGATCGAAGAGCGTCTGCGTGCCGACACGCAGCACGCCATCAAGGCGGTGTGCGTGGTGCACAACGAAACCTCCACGGGCGTGACTTCCGATATCGCCGCCGTGCGTCGGGCAATCGACGCCGCGGGTCACCCGGCACTGCTGCTGGTCGACACGATCTCGGGTCTCGCGTGCGCCGACTACCGTCACGACGAATGGGGCGTGGACGTCACCGTTTCGGGCTCGCAGAAGGGTTTGATGTTGCCGCCGGGCATCAGCTTCAACGCGATTTCGCCGAAGGCCATGGCCGCCAGCAAACAGGCCAAGTTGCCGCGCAGCTTCTGGGACTGGAGCGACATTGTCGAAATGAACAAGGCCGGCTATTGGCCGTACACGCCGAACACGAATCTGTTGTACGGCTTGCATGAAGCGCTCGAGATGATTCTCGGCGAAGGACTCGACAACGTGTTTGCCCGTCACGAGCGTCTCGCCGAAGCGACCCGTCGCGCCGTACGAGCTTGGGGCCTGGAGATTCAATGCGCCGATCCGTCGGTGTATAGCCCGGTGCTCACCGGCGTGATGATGCCTGACGGTGTCGATGCCGACGCGGTGCGCAAAGTCATCTACGAACGCTTCGACATGTCGCTCGGCACGGGCCTCGGCAAGATGAAAGGACGCATGTTCCGCATCGGGCATTTGGGCGACTGCAACGACCTGATGTTGCTGGCCACGCTGGCCGGCTGCGAAATGGGTCTGCGGCTGGCGGGCGTGCCGCTCAAGGAAAGCGGCATGCCTGCCGCTATGGAATGGTTGAGCCAGCCGGCCCAGGCATCGGGACTGAAAGCTGCCGCCTGAGCACGCCGCCCCGAACAACATGCAAGGGCCCGGCGGCGCGAGCCGCTGCCGGGCAACGGCGCAGCGCGCCCTATCGCGCGCGCCGTCGGCACATGCAATGGAGAGAGACGATGAAGCGGTTTCGTGTGACCAGTGCACCCAGTATCGTTCTAGTGATGCTATGCATCATGTACTTCATCACCTACCTCGACCGCGTCAACGTCAGCACAGCGGCCGCGGGTTTCGGCAAGGAGTTTCATCTCTCGCATACGGAAGTCGGCCTCGTGTTCTCGGCCTTCGCTTATCCGTATCTGATTTTTCAAATTATCGGCGGCTGGGTGAGCGATCGCTTCGGCGCGAAACGCACGCTGATTTTTTGCGGCGCCATTTGGGGCGTAGCGACTTTGCTGACTGGCTTTGCCGGCGGCCTGGTCTCGTTGCTGGCCGCGCGCGTGCTGCTCGGCTTCGGCGAGGGCGCGACGTTTCCCGCGGCCACCTCCGCCATGGCGCGTTGGGTCGCGAAGGAGCAACGCGGTTTCGCGCAGGGCATTACGCATGCGGCCTCGCGTATCGGCAACGCGGTGGCGCCCGGCCTGATCGTGCTGGTTATGGCGACGTGGGGCTGGCGCGAATCGTTCTACATTTGCGGCGTGTTCAGCCTGTTGTGGGTTGCCGTGTGGGCGTTCACCTTCACCGAACATCCGAAAGATCATCCGCGTATCACGAGTGAAGAACTCGCCGTGCTGCCCGCGCCGAAACCGAAAGCCGCCGGCGTGCCGTGGGGGAAACTGTTTCGCCGCATGTGGCCGGTCACGATCGTGTACTTCTGCTACGGCTGGACGCTGTGGCTGTTCCTGAGCTGGATTCCGCAATACTTTCTGCACAGCTATCACCTGCAATTGCAGAAGTCGGCGATCTTCGCTTCAGTGGTGTTCTTTGCCGGCGTGCTCGGCGATACGCTCGGCGGCATCGTTACCGACTGGATCTTCAAGCGCACCGCCAGTCTGAAGCGCGCACGCAGCTGGATGGTGTCGGTCTGCATGCTGTTCTGCCTGCTCTCGCTCATTCCGTTGATGTTCACCCACAGTCTGTATCTGTCCATGGCGTGCCTCGCCGCCGGCTTCTTCTTCGCCGAAATGACGATTGGTCCGATGTGGGCAATTCCGATGGATATCGCGCCGGAATACTCGGGCACCGCGAGCGGCATGATGAACACCGGCTCGGCTCTGGACGCGATCATCTCGCCGGTGGTTGGCGGCTTCCTGATCGATTACTTCGGTAGTTGGGAGTTGCCGTTCGTCGGCAGCATGGTGTTGATGGCGATCGGCGTGGTGCTCGCATTCCGCATGCAGCCGGAAAGCAAATTCGCGCTCAACGCGGCCGACACAACGCCCGTTCCCACCCGCATGGGCGCGTAAGCGCACGGCACTGTCCTATCCCTCTTTGCCTTTCACGACATGACGACAGAATTGAGCCACCTTCTCGCCGATGCGCGCCGCGATCACGTGGCGCTCGACACGGTGCCAGAGGAGCACATACCGGCCGACGCCGCCGCGGCGTATGCGATTCAGCACGAAATCCTCGCTGCACGCCGCGCGCGGATCGGCGGCTGGAAAATCGGTGCGAAGTCCGATAGTGGTCCGATCCAGGGCGCGCCATTGCCCGACATCGACTTGCATGCCGACGGCGCGCGCCTGCCGCGCGAAATCTTTGCACCGTTAGGGCTCGAACTGGAAGTCGCGTTTCGCTTCGGGCGCCGCTTTGACGTGTCCACCACGCCTTATAGCGAAGCGGAAGTGCTGGCGGGCATCGGCTCATTCGGCGCGACGATCGAAATCGTAGCGAGCCGCTACGCCGCGTGGCCCACCGTCGACAAGCTGGCGCAACTCGCTGACTTGCAGAACCACGGCGCGCTGATCGTCGGCGAATTCACGCCGTACCGCGAGGATTTTCCGTTCATGACGCCGCCGCTGCATTTCAGTTTCGACGGACATGATGTGGTTAAAACCACGCCCGCGAATCCGGCCGGCGATCCACGGCGCTTGCTCACGTGGCTCGTCAATCACGCCACCTCGCGCGGCATCGCGATGACGCCGGAAATGGTCGTTACGACTGGTTCGTACTCCGGCATGTTTTTTCCTCAGAAGGCGGGCACGGCGACCGGCCGCATTGAAGGGCTCGCGCCGATCAGCGTCACGCTCTACTAACCGGTTTGACAGATCCCGCTATAGGCCGACGATATGACGAACTCCAACTCCGCTTTACTCGTCAAGCCGATCCATCTGGTTCCCTCGGCCGCGCGCTTGACGAGCCCGCTTGCTCAGCATCTGCGCAAGTCGTTGCGCGGCGACGTGCTGTTCGACGCGGCGAGCCGCGGCCGTTACGCGACCGACGCTTCGATTTATCAGATCACGCCGATCGGCGTGGTGGTGCCGCGCGATCAGGACGACCTGCGTATTGCGCTGGATATCGCGCGTAGCGAGCGCGTGCCGCTGCTCGCGCGCGGTGCGGGGACGAGCCAGTGTGGTCAGACGGTCGGCGAAGCACTCGTGATCGACACGAGCAAGTGGTTGAACAACATCGTTGCCTTCGACGCCAAAGCGCGCACGGTGACGGTCGAGCCGGGCGTCGTGCTGGATCATCTGAACGCGTGGCTCAAGCCGCACGGTCTCTGGTTTCCGGTCGATGTGTCGACGGCCGCGCAATGCACGATCGGCGGCATGGCCGGCAACAATTCGTGCGGCTCGCGCTCGATCGAGTACGGCAACATGGTGCACAACGTCGAAGCGATCGACGCGATCCTCGCCGACGGCAGCGAAGCGCACTTCGCCTCGCTGCGGGAGGCGCCGCAAGGCGCTCGCCTGCAGCAGATTCTCGAAGGCGTGAAGCAGATCGCGCAACGCGAGCGCGAAGAAATCGTGGAGCGCGTGCCAAAGGTCTTGCGCCGCGTGGCGGGCTACAACATCGACCTGTTCGATTGTCAGAATCCCCGCGCCTATACCGACGACGGTATCGCGAACCTCGCTCATCTGCTGGTCGGCTCGGAGGGCACGCTCGCGTTCAGCCGCCAGCTGACGCTCAAGCTCGCGCCGCTGCCCGTGCATAAGACGCTGGGCGTGGTCAACTTCCCGACCTTCTGGCAGTCGATGGATCTGACGCAGCACATCGTCAAGCTGAAACCGGTTGCGGTGGAACTGGTCGATCGCACGATGATCGATCTTGCGATGAGCAATCCCGCGTTCCGTCCGGTGATTAGCAAAGCGCTGGTCGGCGAGCCGCAAGCCATTCTGCTGGTGGAGTTCGCGGGTGAGGATCGCGATGCGCAAGTTGCGTCGCTCAGGCAACTCGCGGAGTTGATGGGCGATCTCGGTTTGCCCGATTCGGTCGTCGAGATGCCCGACGCGAGCGAGCAGAAAGCGCTGTGGGAAGTCCGCAAAGCCGGGCTCAACATCATGATGAGCATGAAGGGCGACGGCAAGCCGGTGTCTTTCATTGAAGATTGCGCGGTGCCGCTCGAACACCTGGCCGAATATACGAGCCGCCTGACCGAAGTGTTTCATCGGCACGGCACGGAAGGCACGTGGTATGCGCATGCGAGTGTCGGCACGCTGCATGTGCGGCCGATTCTGGACATGCGGCGTGACGGCGCGGCGAAAATGCGCGCGATCGCGGACGAAGCGGCGGCCCTCGTGCGCGAATACAAAGGCGCGTATTCAGGCGAGCACGGCGATGGACTGTGCCGTGGCGAATGGGTGGCGTGGCAATACGGTCCGCGCCTGAATCAGGCGTTCACCGAGATCAAGGCGCTGTTCGATCCGGAGAACCGCTTCAATCCCGACAAGATCGTGCGTCCGCCGAAGATGGACGACGCGCGCAATTTCCGCTTCGCGCCTGGCTACCAGGAACGCCGTATGGACACGGCGCTCGACTGGTCGGCGTGGAATGTCGGGCGCGATCCGCTGACGGGAAAGAAGACCTTGCCGGGCAGCGGCAACGACCTGTCCGGCGGTCTCGCGAAAGCCGTCGAGATGTGCAATAACAACGGCCATTGCCGCAAGTTCGACGCGGGCACCATGTGTCCGAGCTATCGCGTGACGAAGGACGAACAGCATGTCACACGCGGACGCGCGAACACCTTGCGCCTCGCGATATCCGGTCAACTCGGCGAAGCGGGGCTCGCGAGCGACGACGTCAAGGACACGCTCGATCTGTGCGTGTCGTGCAAAGGCTGCAAGCGCGATTGCCCGACTGGCGTCGACATGGCGAAGTTCAAGATCGAGGCGCGCGCGGCGCGGGTCAAGCATCATGGACTGCGGTTGCGCGACAAGCTGGTGGCCTTCATGCCGCGCTACGCCGCCACGGCGAGCCGCATGCCGGGTTTGATGGCGCTGGCCGACAACATGCCGGTGTTGTCGGCATGGTTCAAGCGGTCCGTGGGCTTTGCGCCTGAGCGCAGCCTGCCGCGCTTCAGGAAATCGTTTCTGGCCAATGCCGTGCCGGGCAAAACGAAACCGGGTGGTGCGCTGAAAGAGGTGATGTTGTTCGTCGATACGTTCAACAACAACATGGAGCCGGAGAACGCGCGTGCCGCGCAGCAGGTGCTGGAGGCCGCCGGTTACACGGTGCACTTCAATACGCGCCAGGGCGAACGGCCCGTGTGCTGCGGCCGGACCTTCCTCGCAGCGGGTCTCGTCGATGAAGCGAAGCAGGAAGCGCGGCGCATGCTCGATCTGTTCAAGCCGTTCGTGGAGCGCGGTGTGCCGATAGTCGGGTTGGAGCCGTCGTGCCTGCTGTCGTTGCGCGATGAGTTCTTGCAGTACGGCTTCGGCGATGAAGCGCAGCGTCTGTCGAAGCAGGCGTTTCTATTCGAAGAGTTTCTCGTGAACGAGCAAAAGGCAGGACGTCTGCAACTCGCGTTGAAGCCGTTGGCCAAACCGCAGGCGCTCGTGCACGGCCATTGCCACCAGAAGGCCTTCGACGCTTTCACACCCGTGCAAACCGTGTTGAAGTGGATTCCCGACCTGAAGGTGTCGACCGTGGAATCGTCGTGCTGTGGCATGGCGGGCAGCTTCGGCTACGAAGCCGAGCATTACGCGACGTCGCAGGCCATGGCGGAACTGTCGCTGCTGCCGGCGGTGCGCAAGATGGATGGCAACACGCTGATGGTGGCAGACGGCACGAGTTGCCGGCATCAGATCCATGACGGCGCCGGCGTCGAGGCGATTCACGTGGCGCGCGTGCTGGCGATGGCGTTGCAGTAAAACAAAGAAGCGCGCCGGCTCGCACTCAGGCGGCGACAGCCTGTCGATACGCGGTCGGCGCGACGCCGACGCTCTCGCGGAAACGGTGGCTGAAATGGCTGGCGTTCGCATAGCCGCATTGTTCGGCAACTTGCGCGAGCGGCAGCGCCGTGGTGCGCAATAGCGTGCGGGCGCGTTCGAGACGCTGCTGGGCGATCCACGCAGCAGGCGGCAGCCCGAACGACGTCCGGAACATGCGCGCGAGATGAAACTCCGACAACGCCGCTACGCCGGCAAGCTCGCCGAGCGTGAGCGTTTGCGAGAGATGGTTCTCGATATAGTCGTGCAAGCGCCGTCTGGTCGCGACCGACAAACCGCCTTTGAGCGACGCATCGGTGCGGCGCACGCCCTGCCCGCGCAGCAGCAGGCTCAGCACCTGATGCGCGGCCTCATTGGTGCGCAACAGGCCGTCGGGGTCCTGCCAGTCTTCGTTGACAAGCGATTGGCACAGGCTGGCGATGCGCGGGTCTTCGAAATACGTGCGATCGGCGAGCGTCAGTTCGCGTGGCTCGCGGTCGAGCTCCTGAACGGCGCGCTGCGTGAAGTGCTCAGGCAGGAAGTACAGATGCATGAAATGCATGTGGCCGCGCACCCACCAGCGCGATTCATGATCGCCAGGCAGCGCGCAAAGCCGGGACGGCGCGCCGTAGCGCCCCGGCATTTTCTGGCGCTCCGTGCGATAGCCGCCATCCAGATAGCACGACAGCGTGTGATGGCCGGGCCGGTCATAGACGGTTTCCGCTTCTTCCGTGTCGCGCGTCCAGACGGCGATGGCCAGCCGGTCGCCGAGCCACGCGAACCGGTCCAGGTTCGCATTGGCGCTGCTCAGCGTGTGACACACCGACTGAAGGCCGAACGGCGTTTCAGTAGCGTGGGTCACGGGGGCGGGCGGGTTGGCGTTCACGAAACGGGCGACGATCATCTAATGGCTGGATAAGCGCCAGTATACGGTGAGCCGTACGTGTCGGCTCGCGGCCCCGAAAAAGTGCGCAATCCTGGACAAGTGCGGCCGGTCGCGCTGCGGCATAGTGAACGCCCGTATTCGCTGTTGCAGGCTTGACCATGAATCTGGCTCTTTATGCCGTCACCGTTCTGATCTGGGGCACCACCTGGATCGCCATCAAATGGCAACTTGGGGCGGTTCCGCCACCGGTGTCCATTGCCTGGCGCTTCTGGATCGCGGCGCTGGTGCTGTTCGCGCTGCTGCGCATCATGCGCCGCCCGATCTGGCCGCCGCGCGCCGCGTGGCGATTCCTCGTCGCGCAAGGGCTGGCGCTCTTCTGCGTCAACTTTCTGTGCTTCTACTACGCCGAACAGGTCGTGCCGAGCGGCCTCGTGGCGGTGGTGTTTTCCACCGCGCCGCTGCTCAACTCGATCAACGGGCGCCTGTTCATGGGTCGGCCGCTGCAACCCACGGCGATTGCCGGGGCGTTATTGGGGCTGGTCGGCATCGTGTGCCTGTTCGTCCAGCAGATGGCCGGACATCTCGGCGATCACGGTGCGTGGCTGGGCCTTGGCATCGCGTTTCTTGGAACGCTGTGCTTTTCGGCCGGCAATCTGCTGTCGAGCCGGATGCAGTCGATGGGTTTGCACCCGTTCGCCACGAATAGCTGGGCGATGATGATCGGCGCGGGCGTTCTGACGGTGGGCAGCGCGCTGGCCGGCTTTTCCTTCACGGTCGAACCGTCCGCGCGTTATCTCGGTGCGCTCGCCTATCTCGCGATATTTGGTTCGGTGATCGGATTTACCGCCTACCTGATGCTGGTCGGACGCATCGGGCCGGAGCGGGCGGCTTATTGCACGGTGCTGTTCCCGATCGTGGCGCTGGCGGCGTCGACGATATTCGAGGGCTATCAGTGGTCCGCGCTGGCAGTGGTTGGATTGGTGCTGGTGGTGGCCGGTAATCTGGTGGCGTTTGATATTACGCGGCGGGTTTTTGTGCGGCGGGTGAGGACGTCCTGAGCGGCGCCGCTCTTCAAGGTGAGCGTTTTCGGGAGCATAAAAACGATCGAAAACGCTTAAGGTGAGATTTTTCGGGACTCGAGGTGCGATAGTCCTGCTAATCATTCGAGGCACGCTTTTAAATATCCCAACGAACCTGTCGATGAAAGTGCGTACGTCCGGTGCGACATTGCCACGAATAGACGGCAACGCACGATCGGTATATAACAACGTGAAAGGATGGCGTATTTACCGAATCATCAACAGGAGCGCAGTTTCATCATGACGAAAGACGTTTCGCCAAACCCGCCCGAAGGCGACCGGCCCGATCTGGAGCACCTCGACGCCGCGCTCAGTCACGTCGATCAGCAGGTCACTTCAGGCAGCATTGCATCCGGTGCTGCGAAGGGCATTCTGTACAGCCTGATCGAAACGCTCGGCGCGTTTGTTGGCGATCCGGATCTTCCGGAGCACGCGCGTTCGGGTTACGAAGGGCTGCTGGAAGCCGCCCGCGAATTGCGCGCCAAGCTGGATCGCTGAAGCCGGTGGCGTGCCGCCCGCGGGCGGCACGGTTCGCATTGCGCCGCCACATTTCGACGGCGCTTCTGTCTATGGTAAAAAGGCGCACTGTTTCCAACATGGCGCCTTTTTTTATGTTCTCCGCGTCTGCAATCGCGTTGCTGGCCGTCGGCATAGTCGTCGTGCTGATTACGCCGGGGCCCACCAATACGCTGCTGGCGTCGGCGGGCCTACGGCAGGGCATACGGCGGTCTCTGCCATTGATCGCGGCGGAACTGGCCGGCTATCTCGTCTCGATCTCCGTGTGGGGTCGTTTTCTCGCGCAAGCGGCGCAAGCGCTACCCTGGTTGCCTTCCATGTTGCGCGTGGCGGCCGGCGTGTACATCGCCTATCTGGCCGTCGACATGTGGCGTGCGGCGGTTGCCTTGCCCGGCTCGACACAGCGCGCAAGCGGCATGCGAACGCTGTTCGTGGCGACGCTGCTCAATCCGAAGGGCTTGCTGTTCGCCGGTACGATTTTTCCGGCTGCCGCCTTCGCGTCCCTGTCGGCCTACGCCTTCGCGATGCTGATATTCGCGTGTCTGCTGGTGCCGATTGCGCTCGCCTGGATTGCGCTCGGCGCGGCGCTGGCCGGTGGCAAGCTCGCCTGGCTCAGTCCGGTGAAGATGCAGCGCGGCGCGTCGATCGTGCTGGGCGTGTTTTCCTTGTCGCTCGCGTGGGGCGTGCTCCGTTGAGCTGAGCTTTATGCGACGGCGCCGTCCCCCGAGGGGACTTCATTTGGGGCTTCAGCGGCGCTCAATGCGTCGAGCCATTCTAGCGGTGCGGTGGTGATTTCCAGTTGCGGCGTTCCGTGCCAATCTGCGCAGCGCTGCAACGCACGGCGCAGATCGCCGGCAAGACGTGCGCTCAGGCGCACGCCCGGTTCGATGTGCAGCGACTTCAATTCGAATACGCCTTGGGTCCGATGCGCTTTCGCATCCACGCGGCCAACCAGACGTCCCCGGCTCAGAAGCGGTAGCACAAAGTAGCCGTACTTGCGTTTAGCCGCGGGCGTATAGCATTCAATGGCATAGTCGAAATCGAACAGCGCGGCGGCGCGCTTGCGGTCCCACACCACCGGATCGAACGGCGACAACACCGTGGTGACCGTCGAGACGAGCTTGCCGCTGGCGGCATCGTCGAGTATCGCGGCGAAGTCTTGATGGACATAAGTGTCCTGTTTCCACCCCTCCACCTGCACGGGAATCAGTTCGCCCCGGTCGGCGAGTGCACGCAGTTCGTCACGATACGGACGGCGCGGCAGCCGGTAGTAATCAGCGACCCAATCGGCGCGCGCAATGCCCAGCGCACGGCAGGTGCGGCGCAGTGCGGTTTCAGTCACCGTGTGCGCGGGCTGCAGATCGCGCGCGTCGTCCCAATCCGGCAGCACGCGCTCGGCCAGGTCATAGACGCGGTGAAAATTGCGCCGCTCGGCCACCATCAACTGCCCGATTGCGAATAGCACTTCCAGGTGGCGCTTCTCCGGCTTCCAGTCCCACCAGCCGTTGCCTTTGCCCGCCTCGCGGGAGAAGTCCGCCGAGCGCACCGGACCCGTCGCGCGAATATGCGCGAGCAGTTTGTCGATGTCCTTGCGATGCTTCTTGTGCCACTCGGCGGCATATTTCCAGCCCATCTCGCTCGGGTCGAGCATGCGGTGGCGCAGCAGGCTGTAGTCTTCGATCGGCACGAAACAGGCTTCATGCGACCAGTATTCGAACAGTTTGCCTTCGGCAAGATGCTCGTCGAGCCATTGCTGCGGATAGGCGCCGAGCCGGCTGAACAGCACGAGGTAGGGACTGCGCGCGACGACGTGGATCGTGTCGATCTGCAATTGCGCCATGCGGCGGATCGCGTCGAGCACGTCGGCTTTGACGGCCTTGCGGCGCGGTGGGGTCAGCAAACCTTGCGCCGCCAGATGCAGGGTGCGGGCGGCGGAGAGCGGCAGAGTCTTCACGCGGGCGTCGGTCGGCAATTCACTTCAATGAGGGACTGCTGCGATGAGTGACGGCGATGAAACCGGGCACAAGGCCCGGCGTGAACGTCAGCCGCTACTGTAGCCCGAAAGCACCGGGAAGCCTGCTTACCACTCACGCCCGCGATGCTTATCCCAACCGCGATGGCGGCCATGATCGTGATGCCAGCGGCGCTCGCGATAGTAGTCGTCCCGGTAGCCATAACCGTAACCATAGACCGGTTGGGGCGCATACACGACAGGGGGCGGCACGTAGACCGGCGGCGCGGCATACACCGGGCCAGGCGTGTTGATGAACACGCCCACATCCACCCGGGCCGAGGCGGCAGTCGATGCGCAAACGGCGGCTAGACTGAAGGCGGCGAAAACGATCGTGCGGAGGGCCATGCTTGTCTCCTGTTTCGAAAGAGTCAGCCATTTGCTGTCGAATGGCTGACATCAATATTACGAAACAGAAAGAAAAGCAGGTGCAACCAGTTGAAGGCGTGTGTAACAGCAGGTTACCCGCCGATCCGTTCCCGGACCGGCAAGCTATTCGAGGCGCTCGAACCGATCAGGCGCCCAGCGCCACCGCTTCGCCCGCGGAAACCGCCAGCAGTTGGTGGATCTGCGCGACCACCGCCGCGCCTTCACCGACGGCGGCCGCAACCCGCTTCGTCGATCCGGCGCGCGCGTCGCCGATTGCGTACACCCCTTCCACCGTGGTGGCGAGATCGCAGACCGACGTGCCGTCGGCGCTCGTGCCGGTCAGCACGAAGCCTTTCTCGTCGAGTTTTACGCCGCAGGTGCGCAGCCAGTCGGTATTCGGATCCGCACCGGTGAATAGGAACAAGTGGCGCGTGTCGAAATGATCAGTGCCGTCGGGCAATGGCTTCTTCAGGGCAACCGACGCCAAGCCGCTTTCGTCGGCATCCAGCCGGCCGATCTCCGAATTCGGGTGCACGAACACATTGGGCAGCGAGCGGATGCGGTCGATCAGGTATTTCGACATGGTGGCTTCGAAACCGCTGCGCCGGATCAGCACGTGGACCTTGGCCGCGTGGGTCGCCAGATAGACGATCGCCTGGCCGGCCGAATTGCCGCCGCCCACCAGCACGACTTCCTGACGCTTGCACAGTTTGGCTTCGACCGGCGACGCCCAGTAGTACACGCCGCGGCCCTCGTAGCGGTCGAGCCCTTCGAGCGCGGGGCGCCGGTAGACCGCGCCGCTTGCGATCACAATGGCGCGCGCGCTGATATGCCCGCCGCACTTGAGCTCCAGCCGGTGCGGCGACTCCGCGCAATGCAGCGCCTTCACGTTGACCGGAATCGCGACGTGCGCGCCGAACTTCTGCGCCTGCACGAACGCGCGGCCCGCCAACGCCTGCCCTGAAATACCGGTCGGGAAGCCGAGATAGTTTTCGATCCGCGAGCTGGCGCCCGCCTGGCCGCCCGGCGCCCGGCTGTCGAGCACGATTACCGACAGGCCTTCGGAGGCCGCGTACACGGCGGTAGCCAGGCCGGCAGGGCCGGCGCCGACAATCGCCACGTCGTACACGTGCGAGTCGTCGAGGTCGGGCAGCAAGCCGAGGCAGGTCGCAAGCTCCGGCATGCTGGGATGACGCAGCACCGTACCGTCCGGGCAAATCACCAGCGGCAGGTCTTCTTCCTGCGCGGCGAATTGTTCGATCAGACGCAATGCGTCTTCGTCGCGCTCGTCGATGACGGAATGCGGATGGCCGTTGCGCGACAGGAAGCCTTGCAGCATGACAAGCCGCGCATCATTGCTGCTGCCGATCAGGATCGGCCCCCCCGCGCCCTTTTCGATTAGCGACACGCGCCGCAGGATCAGCGCGCGCATGATGCGCTCGCCCAGCTCGGCCTCGGCAACGATCAGCGCACGCAGCCGCTCCGGCGTGATCAGCAACGCGTCCACCGGACTCATCGCCATACCGTTCACCAGCGCGTGGCGTCCCGACAATTGCCCGACTTCGGCCAGAAAATGCCCCGGGCCATGCTCGGCAATCACGACTTCGCGCCCAATACCGTCGCGCTGGTAAATCTTCACGCGTCCTTCAAGCACGACGAACATGCCGGGGCCGGTACGGCCCGTCTCGAACAACAGTTCACCGGTTTCCCAATGGCCGGGCTCGCCGAACTTGCGCAGGCGATCGATCTCCACGCTCGTGAGTTGGGGGAACATCTGGTGCATGCGCGTCGAGAGATTCGAAAACGGCGCGTCAGCGACGACTGCTTGCGGTTGTCCTTCAGCTTCTTGAGTCGGAACTTCCTGAGACGAAAGCATTAAACCGCTCCTTCGGTGTTCATGGTTGGACTGACCGGGAGGCAAAGCGGCGCGGCGCGCAAAGGCGCGATTGCAGGTGCGCTGCCGCGCTACACGGCCTTTGGCGCGACGTCGTCGACCGCCACTTCCGGGGGCGGCGCGTCGGGCAGCGCGTCCACGGTCTTGCCCGAATCACGCCAGGCTTCCATGCCGCCACGCAGGGGCAGCACGTCCGCGAAGCCGGCTTCGTTCAACTGTTTGGCCATCCATGCCGCGGAGATTTCATTCGGGCAGGAACAGTAGATGACTAACTTCTGATCATGCGGATAGGTTGCGATGATCTCGTCGAGTTGCCGCTCGTCGGCGAATTGCGAGCCCGGAATCACGAACGGATCGAGCTTGCGCTTCTCCTGCGAACGGATATCGAACATGACCGGCGTCTTGCCCGCCTTCACGAGTTCGGCCAGTTCGTCGACTTCGATCCGCGCGGACGCGAGCTTCGAAATGAGCTGGCGCCGGCGCACCCAGCGATAGGCGGCATACAGCGCCAACAGCGCGACGGCCACCAGCGCGGCAGTGCGGCCGAGCCGGCCGGCCAGAGCAAACAGCATGTCGATCTGCCGCGCGAACAGCGCGCCGATGATCAGACCCGTGCCGGACCACAACGCGGCGCCGATGCTGTCGTACGTGAGAAACGTGCGGTAGCGCGTGCCCATCGCGCCGGCCATCGGAATCGACACGATCGACAAACCCGGAACGAACTTGGCCACTGCCAGCACGCGCACGCCCCAGCGGCCGAAGAAGCGTTCGGTCTTCTTGACGCAGGTGTCACGCGAGAGCGACAGGCGGCAAATCGTTTTCAGCGTATTGCCGCCGTACATACGGCCGGCGAGATACCACGCGCTGTCGCCGATCAGCGTGGCGAAGATCGACAGGATGAGAACGGGTGCCAGCTGCGTGCCCACGGAGCCGGGATGCATGGCGGCCATCGCCCCGAACAGCACGAGCGACGGCATTGCCGGGACCGGCAGTCCGATGGAGGCGGCGAGCACGTTCACGAAGACGAGCGCCGGCCCATATTGCTCGACGAGATCATGTAGCATCGGCTTACATCCGCGGCCCTTTCGGGAGCGGCGCAGGTAGAAAAGCAAACCAGAATGTAAGGATTATGGACGCATTTTCAAGACGTGCAACCGACGTGAAAAGATGCCCGATATCCGAAAGTTGAAAGCGCTACCGCGAGCACATTGAGTGATTTAACACGCGCATGGGAAGCGTGGTTGGAACAACGAGAAAAAGTATGAAAGCGGCGCGGCGTTCCGGAGTGGCAATAATGCCCGATGCGTGTCCGGCGAACGCCCAGCCATCCGGCAATTAACGGCTGGCGCTACCGGCGCGGCACTTGGGTGTCAGTGCCGCGCGGCTTATTTTATTGGCGATGATTGTGCTGTTCACCCGGCAATTCGGCGCCATGCGCGCGAATTGCGGCAATCAGTTCGGCCGGCGTGATTTCGTAGCGCACTTCGCGATGTATGCCTGGCTTGCGCTCATCGACTTCGATCAAAAGAATGCCTTTGCCGTCTTCTGTCGATTCGAGGCGCAGCGAGCGAAGTTCGCGCGCCGTTGCGTCGTCGTATTCGGTGAGCAGGGCCATTGACCCGGAAGACCCGGTAGTGCGCATCGAAGTTGTCCTCGTTCCGTTGTTGACTGAACCATTGTACGGGCACCCAGTGTAACGCGACTCCCCGGCACGGCGGATGCATTTTTCGTGCCCCGTCGAGGTGCGCCACTTCTGCGCGACTGTCATTCTCCTGACGCTCGCACCGGTTAGGAAAATGAAAACCGGCGCACGTGGCGTACAAAAAAATAGCCCGTCCTTGAAAGGGGACGGGCTGCTAAACGCCGTTGTTACTCGGGTCAGCCTGCCCCGCAACCAACTGGGCGCTGACGGTTTCCATCGTGATGCGTCAATACCCCGCTGTCGAGGTGGGAGTAACGCCGATCTATCAGATCAATGTCGCTTCTTCCGGTTCGAGGTCATGGGCGGCGGCCGGGGCAGCGCGATGCCTGTTGCGCGGTGACGCCGCTTGCGCCAGATCCGTTGCGGGCCGCTGACGCTTCGCATTGGCGGCGCGTCGCGCGGGGGCGGCCTCGGCGACGGTGAACAGGCGCACCGCCTCATCCAGCACGTCAGCCTGTTCCGCGAGGCGTTGCGCGGTGGCCGCCGCCTGCTCGACGAGCGCCGCGTTCTGCTGCGTGGCGCCGTCCAGGTGCGAGACCGCCTGGTTGACCTGGCGAATCCCTTCCGCCTGCTCGCTGCTGGCATTCGCCACTTCGACGATGATCGACGACACGCGGCCCACCGCTTCGTCGATGACACGCATCTGCGACGACGTGCGGGCGACCAGTTCGGAGCCTGCCGCGACTTCGGTCGCGCTCGCTTCGACCAGCGATTTGATTTCCTTCGACGACGCCGCGCAGCGTTGCGCGAGCGTCCGCACTTCGCCCGCGACGACCGCGAACGAGCGCCCCGCTTCGCCCGCGCGGGCGGCTTCGACGGCGGCGTTCAGCGCCAGGATGTTGGTCTGGAAGGCGATGCCGTCGATCACGCCGGTAATGTCCGCGATGCGCCGCGACGCCGCCGTGATGCCGGCCATGGTCTGCTCGACCTGGCCCGCGATCTTGCCGCCCACCGCGGCCGCGGCCTGCGCGTCCCGGGCCAGATCGAGCGCGCGCACCGTGGCGTCGGCGTTGGCCTGCACGGTGGTAGTCAGCTCTTCCATGGTGGCGGCGGTTTCCTCGAGCGAAGCCGCCTGTCCTTCGGTGCGCCGCGCGAGATCGACATTGCCGCTGGAAATCTCGCGCGCGTTGTCGAGCATGCCGGTGATCTGCGCGCGCACGTCGTAGACGATCGCCGCAAGATTCGCCTTCAACTGGTTCAAGGCCTGAAGCACGTCGCCCAGGTCGTCGTAGCGGGCAACCTCCAGATCGGCGGTGAGATCGCCTGCGGCGAGCCGGGTGGCGACGCGCGACATGTCGCGGATCGGCGCGCCAAGCTGCCGCGCCAGCACGAGCCACGATATGACGCTGACCGCTGCGGCGACGCCGAACGCGATCCAGAACGGCATGGGCGGCGCGCCGTTCCATGCCGCGAGGCCGGTCAGCAGCAACGCCAGCGGCGTGATCGCGTAGCCGGTCGCCGCGCGCGTGGCCACCGGCAGACGCATGAGCGCCTGCAGACGCCCGAGCACACCGGTGCGCACCACTATGCCGCGGCGCAACCGCGCGCCGCGCGAGTTGCCCGAGCGCATGCGCGCGTACAGCGCCTCGGCGGCGCGCACCGCGTCGCGTTCCGGTTTCACGCGCACGCTCAGATAGCCGACCACGGCGCCTTTCTCGACCACCGGCGTGACGCTGGCCTGGACCCAGTAGTGATCGCCATTCTTGCGGCGGTTCTTGACGAGCGCGGTCCACGGACGGCCGTCGCGGATCGTCGCCCACATGTCGGCGAAGGCTTCGCGCGGCATGTCCGGATGGCGGATCAGGTTGTGCGGCTGGCCAATCAGTTCGTCGCGCGTGAAGCCCGAGACGGCGATGAAGGCCGGATTGCAATACTCGATGCGGCCGGTCAGATCGGTCGCTGAAACAAGCATGTGTGACGAGGGGAATTCGTACTCTTGCCCAGTGACAGGCTGGTTGTTGCGCATGGCTTTCCTTGCTGATGCGAACGCGCCGATGGGCGCGGTGCTGACGGGGTTGCAAGGCATAACGGCAAATAACCCCTTGTGCTTGAGGGTTTCCCAGTAAACCACTCACGTTTATGCCGCGCAGGGCCGTTAATACAGGGTTATCCGATCGGTTCCGGGTGCATCGCGCGATGCCTTCAAAAGGGCTACACTGCGGCCGTACAAGGGTTTCAGACGCGGGTTGCAGACGCAGCTCGTTCCTCGATTGCGCAGCGGTCCGCCTGCGCAAATCCGCCCACGACACGAGCCGATGCAGAAGATCCTCGACGGTACTCAAGAATCACTAGCGCAGGCGTTCGCTTCCCTCGCGCATAACGCAAAGCGTCAGCGGCGGGTCTTTCTGGCGATGATCGCCGCATTGATGCTGATCGTGCTGATCGTCGCGCTGGTTCTGGTGGTCGTCGTCGGGCTCAAGCAACTCGACTATGGCCGCACCATCGCCTCGCAGAACATGGCTGAGATTTCCCTGCTTCTGCACCGCGAGGAGTCGTTCCTGCGGCGTGTCGAGTTCACGCTCGACTATTTCGACAGCGCTCCCCAAGTGCGCCAGGCGCCGGACGCCCTGCAACAGTCGATTCACCAGACCGGCGCCGCGCGCGGAAAGCCTGACAAGGCGGACGGCGACTTCGACATACTGGTCGACGAAGCCACGCGCGCCGCGTGGGGGCCCCGGCTGGGCGAGCAACTTGGTCGTCTCTACGAAGTCGCGCAGTCGACACTCGCGACCCAGCAGGCGTTCGAATTGCAACAACGCGCGACGCTGATCGGATTGCAGGACGGCTATGCCGTCATCCTGCCTTCGCTGTCGCAACCTGGCGCGGACAAAGCCACGGAGCTCGGCCCCCCGGCGCGATTGATGAGGGTGAGCGCGTTACGCGCGACGCTCGAACGCCAACTTCAGGCGCAAACCGGCAAAAAGCTGCCGGGCAAAGGTGAGCGCATCTGGCTGGGGCCGTACCTCGACCCGGTGGACGGTGTTCAAATAGTCTCGGCGGTGAGCGCCTACTTCGAGGGCGACACGCCCAAGACGCTAATCAGCGTCGATATTCCGCTCGATGTGCTCGCGGCGCGGATCGCGCCACCCGACATCCATGGCGTGTTTCTGCTGATGGCCGCGGACCGTCGCATCGTCGTGTCATCGAAGCCGATCAGCGGCGTGACCGGCAAGATGCTGCAACAGGTGGTGGCCACCACGCCTTCCCATCTACTCCACTATGGGCTAGCCGGCGCGACCGTTCACGAGCCGATGAAGCCGGGCTTCGGCTACGCCGTCGGCTTTATAGCGTGGGGTGCGCTGGCCGCCGCGCTTGGCTGGCAGCTGGCCGTGATCGCCTGTCTCACGGCGTTGATTCTGCTGGGGATCGCGCTGATGGCGCACTATTTCGGGCTGCGGCTACTGCGCAAGACGTTCGACGAGACCGCGCGCGCACTGGAAAGTGAAACCATCAATCACATTCTGGTCAGCGCGACGCCGGTCGGCCTGTGCATCGTTCGCCAAAGCGACTATTCCATTCTGACCGCCAATGCGCTGGCCGCCGAGTTGCTGCGTATCGAGCCTGGCAGCAAGCGGCTGCCGCCGCATATCGTGAGCGAATTTCTCGCGCAGACGCCGGACCGGCCTTCGGCCACTGCGTTTGCACGGATCGCCGCTTTCGTGGTGGCCGCAGAGCCGTTGCAGGCGCCACAGACCATGCAGCCCACCGCGCCGGTGCCAGATGAGGGCGGCGCGCCCGCGCAGTTTTTGCAATTGACCTACGCGCCCGCGCGATACGCGGGTGAGAACGTGCTGTTCTGCGCGATTCTCGACGTCACTGCGCAGACCATGCTCGAACAGGAGTTGCGGCGCGCGCAGCAGGCTTCCGACGCCATGATGCGTGCGCGGACGAATTTCTTTGCCGCGATGAGCCACGAAATCCGTACGCCGCTGAACGCACTGCTCGGCAATCTCGAACTGTTTGCACGCACGCCCGGTTTCGAGGTGCATTCGCAGCGCCTCTCGGCCTTGAGTGCGGCGTCCGACACGCTGCGCCGCGTCGTGAACGACGTGCTCGATTTTTCGAAGATCGACGCCGGCGCAATGATGCTCGTCAACCAGCCGATGCGTCTCATCGACGATTTCGAGAACATTGCCCTGACTTATGCACCCATACAGGACGATCGCGCGATCCGCTTCTATGCGTTCATCTCGCCGACCCTCGACCAGACCTTAATGGGCGATCGTATTCGCATTGTGCAGATCGTCAACAATCTGCTGAGCAATGCGTTCAAGTTCACGTCGAGCGGCAAGATCACTTTGCATGCCGAAGTAACAGATGATTCACCCGGCCGTGCGATATTGACCTGCCGCGTGTCGGATTCAGGCGCCGGCATGAGCGAAGAAACGCTGGCACAACTTTTCAAACCGTTCGCGCAAGGCGAGCTGGGTACGTCGCGCGGTGCCAGCAGCACCGGTCTCGGATTGGTGATCTGTGCGCGCCTGTGCGAGCTAATGGGCGGAAAGATTTTCGCGGAAAGCGTGCCCGGCGTGGGCAGCGCATTCAACGTATCGATTCCGCTCGCAAAACCATCCGCCGATGTGTCCACGCCCGCCGCGCCCCTCAGGCAACGCGGTAGCGTGCTTGTGCTGTCCCAGCAGCGCGAAGCCGCCGAATTGCTGGACCAGTGGCTTCAGCGCGCCGGCTGGGCGGGACACCCGGTTGACTCGCTGGCGGCCGCGCAGGCGTCGCTGCGCGCGAACCGTCCCGACGTGTTGATTGTCTCCGACGAGTTCGATCTCGACGCGATAGCGACGCTGCGCGCTGCACGACCGGTCGGCACCGTCTGGATCACGCGCGTCGGCCCGCTTCAAGCGGAGGCGCGCGGCGACGGCGTGCTTGAAGTCAGCGAATTCAACCGGACCGCGGTGATGGCGGCCATCGAGTTGGTCGCGGAAGGTACGGCGCCGGTCCCGGCGCCCGCCGTGGCGCAACCAGCGGTGCTCCATCCCGAGTTGCGTGGCCTTACGGTCCTTGTCGCGGAAGACAATCCGCTGATCCAGAGCCTGATCGACGAGCAGCTTACCGAATTGGGATGCGTGCCTACGATCGCGCACAACGGCAAGCAAGCGCTGACGTTGTTCAATCAGACGCGCTTCGAGGTGGTGCTGACCGACATCCACATGCCGGAAATGGATGGCTACGAACTGCTCGCCGCACTGCGCAAGATGAGCGCGGACGTGCCGGTGCTGGCCTTCAGCGCTGCGTCTGAAAATGATGAGACGCATGGCTGGCGTGAGCTCGGCTTTAGCGGGTCGGTTGTCAAGCCTGCGTCGTTGGGCGAATTGCAGGCGGCGTTGCTTGCGGTAGTGGCCACGCTGGTGCGGGTGGAGCCGGACAAGGTGGCGTCAGCGCAAGCAGCCGGGGCCGCCACCCCCGTTGCTTCCGGTGGCACTCCAACGATCCCACTCCACGAGGACGATAGGGCGCGCTACACCGCGATGCTCAAAGAGCATTTGCAGAAAGACTTGCCCAGATTGCTGGCCATCGTCGATGTCGAGGACAAACAGGCGCTGGCCGACTGGGCGCATAGCGCGAGTGGTGCGTTCGTCGTGATGCAGGAGCCGCAGTTCGTCGACGAATGCCGGCAGTTGCAACGGTTATGCAGGGACAACGAACACTGGACAACTGAAATGGATGAACGCGCCGTCTCGCTGCATGAGGCGTTATCCGATCACTACGGGCTCGATGAACAGTCGGCGCATTGAGTCGCCGCCCGCCATCACACGGATAACGCGATGAATAGGGTTGTTCTGGAGTCGACGATTACGTGTCCAGAGTGCGGGCATAAGAAGAGCGAGACCATGCCCACCGACGCGTGCGTCTGGTTCTACGCATGCGAACATTGCAACAGCGTGCTCAGGCCGAAACCCGGCGATTGTTGCGTGTACTGCTCATACGGCACCAAGCGATGTCCTCCGATGCAGCAGTCAGGCTCATGCTGCGCGGACTGATCTGACTTCTACACAAAACATCGAGATGACGCCTGCGAAGGTCCGCGAGCGAGGAAAGTCCTGCGCGACCGTGCAATACCCCTACCCCCTATGATAGACTGCGAACCGTTATATACCCGGTGGGGGTATACGGAGAGCGCGATGAGTCACACGGTTCAGGAAAAACAGAAGCTGCTCAACAGGGTTCGCCGTATCAAGGGACAGGTTGAAGCCATTGAGCGGGCACTTGAAGAAGAACACGGCTGCTCGGATGTCCTTCAGCGGATTACGAGCTGTCGCGGAGCGATGAACGGCCTGCTTGCCGTGGTGCTGGAGGACCACATCCGGAACCATCTCGTCGATGCGCACGACGGCGAAGAGCACGGCGGCAGTGCAACCGACCAGCTCATCGAGGTTGTTCACAGCTATTTCAAGTAGAGTCAAAAATGAGTAATTTCAAAGACGCCGCATTCGGCGCGGGACACGACCACATCTTTCTGGGTGCGGGTCATGAACAGAACGAGCGCAGGACGTGGGCGGTGATTGCGCTGTGCAGCGCGATGATGCTGATTGAAATCGTCGGCGGCAGCATGTTCGGCTCGCTCGCGCTCGTTGCCGACGGCCTGCACATGTCGACGCACGCCGGCGCAATGTTGATTGCAGCGCTCGCATATACCTATGCGCGCAGACACGCCACCGACTCCCGCTTCGTGTTCGGTACCGGCAAGCTCGGCGACCTCGCGGGCTTCACGAGTGCCATCGTGCTCGCAATGATTGCGGTGCTGATTGGCTACGAGGCGGTCTCGCGTTTTCTTTCGCCGGTGCCGATTCATTTTGGCGAAGCGATTCCTATCGCGGTGGTCGGCCTGCTGGTCAACCTGGCAAGCGTGTGGCTGCTGAGCGGCGGTGACCACGGTCATAGTCATAGTCATAGTCATAGTCATGGTCATAGCCATGGGCACGGTCATGGTCACGATGACCACGCTCATGAAGACGAGGTGCAGGAGATTTCGACGCCGTCCGGCGTGTTTGCCGTGTCCATCTTCGAAGATGGCGTGCCGCCCGTTTTCCGGATTACGCCGGCGACTCAAACTTCGCGACTGGACGCTTCAGCAGTATCCGTGACGACGGTACGACCCGATGGGACGCAACAGGTATTCGCGCTGGCGGACCGTGGCGGCTATCTGGAATCGAAGGAAGACATTCCTGAGCCGCACGCGTTCAAGGCGATTGTCCGCCTGCCGGATGGCGAACATCACATCGAGTTTGAAGAACACGAGCACGACCACGACGGCGCGCACGCTGCAGCGACGCGCGACCACAACATCCGGTCGGCCTATATCCACGTCATGGCGGATGCCGCGGTTTCCGTGCTGGCGATCATCGGTCTCTTGCTGGCACGCGCGTTCGGCTGGCTCTGGATGGACCCGCTCGCGGGTGTCATCGGCGCGCTGGTGATTGCCAACTGGTCGTACGGCTTGATGCGCGACACAGGCGCCATCCTGCTCGACATGAATTCCGACCGGCGTATGGCGGACAACGTGCGTCATGCTATCGAGGACCGTGGCGACAAGGTCGTCGACCTGCACGTATGGCGCGTGGGTCCGGGCCACATGAGTGCCGTGGTGTCAGTGGCAACGGGTGAGCCCCAGCGGGATTCGCGCTTCTATCACGCGGTGCTCGAACGCTTCAAAGGGCTGTCGCATGTCACCGTTGAAGTGCAACCTTCGCGCGCGGCGGCCTGACCATGGCAGTCAAGTCGCCGTGCCTCGATGTGTGTGCCTTCGACGGCAAGACCAAATTGTGCGTCGGGTGCTTTCGTACCCTCGATGAAATTCGGGCGTGGAAGAAGATGACCGACCACCGGCGCCACCAGGTCATTAACGACCGGGCGCGGCGACAGGCCAAGCTGCAGCGCGAATCCCTGTAAGCGCGCAGGTTACGCAATGACACATTCCTGACCTTACAACCGTCTTAATTTGCGTGCTAGACTTCGCAACCATGTCGAACTGGCGCAAACTTTTCGTTATCGTGCTGCTGATCATGAGCCTTCCGGTTCAGTCGTTCGCGGCCATCTCCATGAAATGCGAGTCATCGCACTTCGTGGGCGAAATGACGTCCGCGCAATTCGCACATGAGGCTGAGTCGACTAACGGTCATGACATGCGCGGTATGGCGATGGCCGACGGCACTCGTCAAAGCCATCAGCATGAAGGCGTGCAGCATGCGCACGCTTGTGCGACCTGCGCATCCTGTTGCTCCGGCGTAGCGTTACCTGCCGTCCCTGCAGTGGCAATGCCGGCCGACACGGCTCACTTTTCTGTCCCTCTCCCTCCCTCGGTCAGCGTCGCGTCGTTTCTGACTAGCGGCATCGAACGACCGCCCAGAGCCATTCTCGTCTAGTCCCTATTCGCGGCCTCAGGCTGCGATGCGCAATTTCGCCCTGGATCGCCGCGTGCCGGCCATCTAGGCGACTGACGACGAGAAAAATCCATGCGAATGTTTATCGCGGCGCTGTCGAGCGCGGCGGCCTTGTTGCCGGCGCTCGTGCACGCCACTACGCAGTATCCCGATCCGGCCGCCGCCGCCGCATCGGTTCCGGCTGTCAGCGTGCCGTCCGCGTTCGCGGACTATCAGCCTTACCGGGACCAGAAAGCGCCCACCTGGCAGGAGCTCAACCGCTCCGTAGCAAGCTCGTCGGGCATGAAAGGGATGAGCCACGGCGACATGCCGGGCGGCAGCGCCGACGCCGGTAAGAACGAACACAGCTCCAGACACGAGGAGCCGGCGATATGACGCGGCATTTCCTTTCGAGTAGCCGCATCCTTGCGATCGGCGGCGCGATGGTTGTCCTTGCGGGCTGTACGACCTTTTCGAAGGACGGTGGCTTCAATACGGTTTCCTCGATCGCCTCCGAGCGTCTTGGAAAAGATGCGGTGCAGGTGAAGACCGACGAGGACCGCGACGCGGTGGCAAAGCGCACGCAGGAACTGCTGTCCAGGCCGGTTGGCATGGACGACGCCGTGCAAATCGCTTTGCTGAACAACCGCGGGCTGCAGGCCTCATACAGCGAGCTCGGCATCTCCGAGGCGGACCTCGTGCAAGCGGGACGGCTACCTAACCCAGGTTTCAGTTTCAGCCGGACGCACGGAGGCAACGACCTGAGCATCAGCCGCACCTTCACTGTCGGGCTATTGAGCGTCCTGACGCTGCCTCTGGCGACTCGCATCGAAAGCCGCCGTTTCGAGCAGACCAAGCTCCTCGCGGCCGACGCGATGCTCAAGGTGGCCGCCGACGCACGACGTGCCTATATCAACGCTGTCGCCGCCGAGCAAGCTGCGGCATATGCGGCGCAAGTGAAGGATTCGGCGGAGGCGGGCGCCGAACTGGCTTTGCGCATGCAGCAGGCCGGCAACTTCAGCAAGCTCGACTACGCTCGCGAGCAGGCGTTTTACGCAGACGCGGTGGCGCAACTCGCAAGATCGCGGCAGCAGTGCGTTTCCGCACGCGAAAAGCTGACTC
>DASVNP010000190.1:0-12894 GCA_036383775.1 Paraburkholderia sp.
CTTCTCCTTGCGCCCCCGCAAGAGGGCGCACGCCATGCCTTCCGGCGGCATCAAGCCGTCGAGCCACCATCCACACTGATGTTCTGGCCGTTGATGTAGTGCCCTGCATCAGAGACGAGCAGGACTGCGAGGCCGGCCACATCCGCAGGCTCGGCGATGCGCCGCATAGGAATCGTCGAGACGGTCATTTTTTCGCGTTCCGGATCTTCCCAAAGCATGCGGGAGAAGTCCGTGCGCACCGCGCCCGGGTTGATCGAATTGACGTTGATGTTCGACGGTCCGAGTTCGACCGCGAGGTTGCGCACGAGCTGATCGATCGCCGCCTTCGCCATGCCGTACAACCCGAGTAGCCCCGTGCCGCGCTTTGCGGCGCGGCTCGACATAAAGACGATCGAACCACTCTTGCGTTCGATCATTTGCGGAGCCAGCGCGAGGGCCAGCGCCAGGCTGCCGCGGACCCCGTGGGCCATGGTTGTGTCGAACTGCTCGGGCGTCTGGCCGAGTACCGAGCCGGCGGGCGGATCTCCCGCTGCGTTGAGCACGAGTGCATCGACACGGCCGAATGCGGCGAGCGCATCCGTCGCAAAGCGCTGCACGCTGTCAGGATCCGTAATGTCGCACGCTAATGCCGCGACTTCGAATCCGTCTTCTTTGCGCAACTTCGCAGCGGCGGCATCTGCCGTTTCCTGGCTGCGCCCGCTAATGACGAGCTTCGCTCCAGACGAGCCGAGAGCCCGCGCGATCGCGAGGCCCATGCCCTTGGTGGACGCCGTTACGACAGCGACTTTCCCAGTGAGATCAAACAGCTTGTTCACGATGGACGCTCCTTATTTGTCAGACATATAACTTACGGTTGCGGTACACCGGTCAACGAACTTCGACGATCCGGTGCGGTGTTTGATAGTGCATATGCACCAGTTGATGAATATAGTATCAGTCTTGGTGAAACCCTGCAGTGTTTGTCGCAGCGGTTTATCTCCCTGATGGAAGCGGCCAGGAGACTAAGGCAAAGGGAAAATATCTAGTCCGAACTAAAAATTCATGGCATGGCACTGTCCGGATGCGGGAGGGCAGTACAACGTGATCATGGATTTCGCAGGGTTCATAGGGATGTTCCTTTGCGGGTCGTCGCCCTGCATCTGGCGAAGCCAAAGCATAGCGCTTACGCGCGAACCTTGCTGACGCCTCATCACCACTGGTCGGTGGACCGCGACCCTAACATTCCCGGCACGACATCGTGATCGAAGACGCTCGCTCAGACACGCCCATCCTCAAGCGCAATTGTTCGGATGGAGAGAACGATGAATTCATTACCGGGTATTTTTCCGCGTGATCCGTTCAGATATCTTGTCAAGCATGAATGCATCGGCCAGTGATTCTCTCCCTGAATGCGTCTTTCACGTACCTGGGCTTCTCGCTCGGTGCCGCACTTGGCTCGCTCACCATCACGTTGCTGTCGATTACGTGGATCGGTGCAGTCGGAGCCGCATGTTTGCTTGGTGCGATGGCGTTGTCGCGTCTCGCCTGGGTACGTTCCCGCTCACTTTCCTGATTGGAGTTATTCATGAATGATCTGCTTGCTCTCGCTATTGCCGCCCATGGCGGACTCGATCGCTGGAACACGTTCCGTACGCTGACCGCCGAAGCGTCCATTGGCGGTGGTCTCTGGCACATGAAGCAAGTGCCGGACATGCTGAAGCACGCGACCTTCGAAATCGGCACACACGAAGAGCACATGAGCATCGCGCCATTTCCGGCCCCGGATCAACGTGGCCTGTTCCTGCCGAACCGCGTCTGGATCGAGAAGCCGGATGGCACGGTCATTGATAGTCGCGACAATCCCGAAGCGTCGTACGCCGGTCATACGGAGGAAACGCCTTGGGACAAGTTCCACGTCAGCTACTTCACCGGCAAGGCGATGTGGACCTATCTCACGTCGCCTTTCCTGTACACCTACCCGGGATTCGAGACCGAAGAGATCGAACCGTGGCAGGAAGACGGTGAGGTCTGGCGGCGCCTGAAGGTGACGTTTCCCGACTACGTGGCAAGCCATACGCGTACGCAGATCACGCATTTCGGCCCCGATGGTTTGATGCGCCGTCACGACTATACGGTCGACGTTCTTGGCGGCGCCTCCGGTGCCAATTACGTTAGCGGGTATCGCGAAGTGCAGGGCATCATGATGCCCACACGACGCCGCGTGTATGCGTACGATCAGAACGGGAAGAAGGTGCCGGAACCCGTCCTGGTTTCGATCGACTTCGGTCAACTGACGTTTTCATGACGAGGCATCTTGCCTGTATGACTTTCGCCCAACTACTCACGGTTGGGCGGCCAACGCCGCGGCGTGATCGATAACGCTGGCAAGCTTGACGTCGAGTTCACGTCCTATCGCCGCGACGTCCGCATTGCCAAATTGGCCAAACCGTCCGCATTGCCAAATTGGCCAAACAGCGTGGAGGGCTGGTCGTATTCGACCCTCACGACGCCGGGCGCAACTTCATAGACCAGCACGGATAGTGGTGCGTAAAGGCCCGCGCGGATATCGTGGCGGGTCATCTGTAACGCCACGCGAAGGTTGCCGATGACATAGCGGATGGCGTGCCTGGGAGCGCCCGCCAAACTGAGCAGGACTCCGTGATTTGTCGTCGAGAAGATCATCAGCCCTTGATCACCTTCCATCTTTGCAAGACGAGCTCTGCGGCGGCCGGATCGGTTTGCACGAGCGTCTTTAGCGAGGTTGGGTCGTAATGGCCCAGCAAGGCTTCCAGGTGTCGCGTGAACGAATCGAAATCGACCTTGCTTTCGAGGCTCACATGGGTGATTTCAATCTGATGGACCGAGGTTCGAACCAGTGAATCCGTGCGCGTTGCGGTTGAGGGCGACTCGCTGCTCGCGTTTGCAGAAAGCACGCCAAGCCAAAGCATGGCGGCGATCGGGGCAACCCGTACTAAGCTCATCACATTCCCTTTTTCGATTGGCGGACCGCGTCAGCGAGCGCTCGGCTGAGCATCACTTTCGCCTATAAAGCGCCGCGTATCGTCGAGTTCGTCGATTCGCTGCCAAAGTCGGGCAGCGGCAAGATCCTGTGGCGCACGCTGCAAGAGAGCGAGGCGCTAAAGCACAGCAAGCACAACAAGCCGAACACCTGATTGGTTTAGACTGCTGCGTATGCCCGTCATTCCGGCCGCCCTTCATTGCCCTTCAGCAAAAGGATCTCGCCATGGAATATGTCGAAAGCTTGCGCGTCTTCCGGTCCGTGGTCGAATTGAAGAGCTTCACACGCGCGGCGGATATGCACGGACTGACCCGGCCGGCGGTGTCGCGGGCCATCGCGGGGCTGGAGGAGCGGATGGGCTGCCGGCTGCTGCACCGAACCACTCGGCAGATCTCGCTTACCGAAGCCGCGGAGCGATTCTACGAAGGCTGCGTGCGCATCCTGGACGATCTGGAGGCCCTCGAAGCCGACGTAGCCAACCAGACGCGTGAGGCGGGCGGCGTCTTGCGTCTGGTTGCCCATACAACGGCAACGGTCAACCGGCTGGTTCCGTTGATTGCCGGATTCAAGCGGTCCTACCCGAAAGTCACGCTCGATGTGACGCTGACGGAGCGGCCCGTTGACCTGGTTGCTGACGGGTACGACCTCGGCATTGTCGTTCCCTACATGGTGACGAGCGAGACAACTGTTGTGCGTTTGCTCGAGCGAATGCGCGTCGTGATTGTCGCGACGCCGCAGTATCTGCAAAACACATCCATACCGCGCCATCCGTCTGATCTCGCGAATCATCAGTTCGTGCTGATGTCGCCATCGATTGGCGGCGTCAGCATCGGCTTCAGGAATGGCGAGGAAGAGCTGAGCGTACCTCGTCGATTCGATATCTCGTCGAACAGCGCCGCGTTCAACCGCGAAATGGTGCTACAGGGTTTCGGCATCGGTGTCGTGCCCGAAGCGCTTGTAGACACAGAACTGGCTTCGGGTGCGCTCGTGCGGCTACTCACCGATTTCCAGCTCATCGACGACAGCGTCGAAATCAGGCTCGCTTACAGCAACCGGACCCTGCTGCCTGCCAAAGTGCGCGCGTTTATCGACTATGCGGCCGCCTTTTTCGGGTCGCTGGCGACATCGCGATAGGTCAGACAAAAAGCACTGCCGTTCACGCTGGAAAAAGGGACTGCATCAGTGGCCCAGCAGCAATTGGTATAGGAAACGGTAACAAACTGATCACTGAGACTGCATCGCTTCGCGGCGGCCACTCCATTAACCTGTGCGTATGCACTCAGATGATCTTCACAGCGACGATTGTTTCGCTCTTCGCCAGGCCTCTCGACACATCTCGAAGCTTTACGAGCGGCATTTGTCCGAGGCCGGCATCACGTCCACGCAGTTCAGCATTCTCAGAACGCTGGGCCGCCGTTCCAGCTTGACGATGGCCGAACTGGCCAAAGCGATGGTGATGGACAGGACAACTCTGGTGCGGGCGCTTCAACCCTTGTTCCGGCGCGGTTTTGTAGCGGTTCCCGCGCAAAGGCAAGGCAATCGGCGCCTGCACGTCGAACTCACCAGCACAGGGCTGACGAAGCTTGACGAAGTGGCCGCCCACTGGGCGGCTGCACAGGCCAGCTTCGAACGCAGCTTTGGGTCGCAACAGGCCGCTCATCTGCGAAGCGAATTGTTCCGCATGACGAGCGAAGTCTCCGATAGGTAACTGAAAAGCAACAAACTCGTGCGCTTTGGCGCATCGATAGATGAGCAACTGAACGCTATTGTGTGCATATGCACTTCTGCAACGCAGAACCAGATTAACCGGATGAAAGAAAGGAGATGGAAACCATGACGAATCGCTACCGACCCAAGCCGCGCATGAGCGCATGGACGGCGTCGATTGCCGCGGCAGTGGCGGCGCTCAGCCTGGCCGGCTGTGTCAACTACGCCGGCATCAAGAGCGACAAGCACATTGCTCCGCCGGCCAGCTACGAGACGCAGCAGAGCCTGCCCGCCGAGGGTGGCCAGTGGCCGAGCCTGGACTGGGCCAACCAGTTCGGCGATCCCCAGTTGCGCAAGCTGATCGACGAAGCGCTGGCAGGCAATCCGACGATCGACCAGGCACGCGCTCGCATCGAGAAGGCGTCTTCCACGGTCGGCACGGCGAACTCAGCGCTTTATCCCAAGGTGACGGGAAGCTATTCGTGGACACGCGAGCTCTATAGCGGCAATGGTTCCGTTCCGCCGCCGGTCAACGGCACCTGGCAGAGCGAGAACAACTTGCTCACCAGTGCGTCGTTCGACCTCGACCTGTGGGGCAAGAATCGCGAGCGGCTTCGTCAGTCCGTCTCGCAGGAGAAGGTTGCCGAAGCCGAAGCCGAAGAGGTGCGCATTACTTTGGCCGCGTCGGTGGCAAGCTCCTACAACCAGCTGGCGCGGCTCTATGCGTTGCGTGATATCGAGGTTCGCGAGGTGAAGAATCGCGAGGATATCGGGCACATCACGGAAGGGCGTGTTGGTGCGGGACTCGATACCAACGTGGAGCGCCAAACCGCAAATGGCGACACCGCGACGAGCCGCTCCAGCGTGAGCGATCTCGACGGCCAGATCACGACCGTGCGCTACCAGTTGGGCGCCCTGCTTGGCCAGGGACCGGACCGCGGCCTCAAGATCGCCAATCCGTCGCTGGGAGAGGGGGCCAATGTCGCGCTTCCCGACAACCTGCCCGCGGATCTGATTTCGCGGCGCCCGGACATCGTCTCGGCGTACTGGCAAGTGGATGCCGCAACCCACGGCATCAAGGAAAAGAAGGCCGAGTTTTATCCGGACGTCAATCTTTCCGCAGCGGCGGGACTGGACGCATTTGGCTGGGGAAAATTCCTGACGGCCGGAAGCGGACAACTTCAGGCGGGGCCAGCGATTCATCTCCCGATCTTCGACGCCGGCGAACTGCGTTCGGAACTGAAGGGCCAATACGCGGACTTCGACTATGACGTCGCCACGTACAACCAGACCTTGATCAACGCCTTATCCGATGTTGCCACGCAGGTGACGCAGATCCATTCGGCCGACCGTCAACTGGTCGACGCGCAACAGGCACTGGATGCACAGACGAAAGCCTGGCAATTGGCGCTCGTTCGCTACAAGGCGGGTCTGAACCAGCAGCTTCAGGTGCTGAACGCGGACGACAACCGGCTCGCAGCCGAAACGGCCGTGGTGAACCTCGAAATGACCCGCCGCAGCACGCAGATCGCGCTGATCAAGGCACTCGGCGGCGGATTCGACGCGTCGCAGGCCGGCCTTGCGGCGAATTCGGAGACGCCGATTCCCGCGCGATCCGGCGGCACGGAAACGCATTGAACGAACAGATCGGCGGTCACGCATCACGGCTTGACCGCGCACCTCAAACTTTATTGGAGCTACAAATGAACGCACCTCAATCATCGTCGGATAAAGAGCCGGAAAACGAGCTGAAAAAGAAGCCGGGCAAACGCAAACTCCTGCTCTCGCTGCTCGTTGCTTCGCTTGCGGTCGCGGGCGCTGCATACGGCGCCTACTACTTCGTCGATGCCCGCCATCACGTGGACACCGACGACGCGTACGTCAACGGCAACGTCGTGCAGATCACGCCGCAAGTCACGGGCACCGTCATCGGCGTCAACGCGGATAACACGCAGATCGTCAAGAAGGGTGATCCGATCGTTCAGATCGATCCCGCGGACGCCAAAATTGCATTGCAACAGGCCGAGGCCGATCTGGGCCAAACCGTTCGCCGAGTGCATGGGCTGTATGCCGACGACGACCGCTATCGCGCGGATATCGCACAACGTGAGTCGGATCTTTCGAAGGCGCAGGACGATCTGAAGCGCCGGCTTTCCACCGGCATGACGGGGGCGGTGTCCGACGAGGAAATCTCCCATGCACGTGACGCGGTCAAGTCGGCCCAGGCTGCGCTCGACGCCGCCAAACAGCAGCTCAGCGCCAATCGCGCGCTCACGGCCAACACGTCGGTCGAAAAGCATCCGGACGTACTGGCCAGCGCCGCTCACGTTCGCGACGCCTACCTCGCGTATTCGCGCACCACGTTGCCCGCCCCCGTGACCGGCTATATCGCGCAGCGCTCGGTGCAGGTCGGGCAGCGCGTGTCGCCCGGCGCGGCGCTGATGTCCGTGGTGCCGCTCGAGCAGGTCTGGGTCGATGCGAACTTCAAGGAGTGGCAGCTTCGTCATATCCGGGTTGGACAACCCGTCGAGCTGACGGCCGATGTCTACGGTTCCACCGTCGTCTATCACGGCAAGGTAGTGGGCTTTACGCCGGGCACGGGGTCGGCACTCGCGCTGTTGCCGGCGCAGAACGCGACGGGCAACTGGATCAAGGTGGTGCAGCGGCTACCGGTGCGTATCGAGATTCCGCCTGCGGAACTGGAGAAGCATCCGCTGCGCGTGGGTCTGTCGATGAACGTGGATGTCAACGTCAAGGACCCCGCCGGCGCGCAACTCGGCACCGATCCGACCTCGACCTACAAGACGGACGTGTTCGCCAAGTACGGCGACGAGGCCGATGCCGCCATCGCACGGATCATCGCCGAGAACGAATGATCTCCGCTCCTTGGACCGCGGCATGTGAAGGACGCCGCGCCTTTCTTGCCAGATAGAGGATAGCCGTCTCCCCATGAACTCGAACCATCCTAATCACCCGCCGTTGACAGGGGCCACGCTCGCGCTCGGCTCCCTGAGCGTTGGCCTCGCGGGCTTCATGACCGTGCTCGACTCGTCGATCGCCAACGTCGCCATTCCAACCATTTCCGGCAACCTCGGCGTCTCGGTCGACGAAGGCACCTGGGTCATCACCGTCTTTGCCGCCGCGAATGCCATCGCGATCCCGTTGACCGGCTGGCTGACGCAGCGGCTGGGACAGGTCAAGCTGTTCGTCGGTTCGATCCTGTTGTTCGTATTCGCGTCCTGGCTGTGCGGCATCGCGCCGACCTTGCCGATCCTGCTGCTCGCGCGCGCGCTGCAAGGCGCCGTCGCCGGACCGCTTATCCCGATGTCGCAGGCGCTGCTGCTCAGTTCGTGGCCAAAGGCGAAATCCACTTTGGCGCTCGCGCTGTTCTCCATGATCGTGGTGACCGGGCCGATTGTCGGGCCGTCGCTCGGAGGCTGGGTGACGGACAGCTATAGCTGGTCGTGGATCTTCTATATCAACATTCCGGTTGGGCTCTTCTCCGCCGCGATGGTCTGGCTTCTCTACCGCAAGCGCGATACACCGACCAAAAAGCTGCCAATCGACATTGTCGGACTGGGGTTGCTGATCATCTGGGTCGCTGCGCTGCAGGTGATGCTGGACAAGGGCAAGGATCTCGACTGGTTCTCGTCGACCACGATCGTCGTGCTGACTCTCGTTGCCGCGATCGGACTTGTTGCATTCATCATCTGGGAGCTGACAGACAAGAATCCGATTGTCGACCTGACACTGTTCAAGCAGCGCAACTTTCTCGGCGGCACGATTTCGATTGCCGTTGCGTATGCGATCTTCTTCGGAACGCTGGTGCTGCTGCCGCAATGGATGCAGGAGTACCTGGGATACCGGGCTGTCGACGCGGGGCTCGCCACGGCGCCGTTGGGCATTTTCGCGGTGATCGGCGCGCCTATCATGGGCAAGATCCTGCCGCGTACCGATGCGCGCATTATTGGCACGTTCGCTTTCATCGGATTCGCGATCGTCTACTTCATGCGGACGTACTTCTATACCGACATCAGCGAGGGATTCATCATCCTGCCGACTCTGCTGCAAGGTATTCCGATGGCGCTGTTCTTCGCTCCGCTCACCGTGATCATCCTCTCAGGGCAGCCGCCCGAAAAGGTGCCAGCCGCCGCGGGATTGTCCACCTTCGGGCGCGTGTTTTTCGGCGGTATCGGTACGTCGCTGGCGAACGTCGTGTGGAATAACCGGACGATCCTGCACCATGAGATCCTGACTCAACAGTCCAGCCCGACCAACCCGCTCTTCAATGCGCAACTGGATTCGTACCATTCACTGCTGGGTCTCGGACAAGGCGCTTCGTATGCGCTGTTCGATCAGACGGTGCAGGCACAGGCCGCCATGCTGGGGCTGAACGATGTGTTTTACGGAGCCGCGATCATCATGATCATCATCATTCCGCTCATCTGGATCACGAAGCCTGGCAAGGCGGGTGGCGCAAGCGATGCCGCCGCGGCTGCGCACTGAAGTGAAGTCCTTGTTGTGTATTAACCCAATACGAACGCGAAGGAACTCAAAATGAAGACATCTGAAACCCAACGGCAGATCGTTCGTGTGACGATCAATGCAGAGGTAGCTTTTGACAGCTTTGTAAAAAGCTTCCAGCAAAGACTTGGAAAATTCGATCAGGCAGCCGTTGCCGCGCTGATCGGGCAGCCGCGCGAAGCAGCGGCCGCGCTTAAGGGCATGGAAGGAGATCAGGGATTGATGATCTTCTTTACGCTTGACCACGGTCGTGCGCTCAACATGGTCGGGAAAAGCCAGAAGGCTATCCGGTTCATCCTGGGAAACCCGCTGGTGGCGATACAGATGACCCAACACGATATACGTGCCGGCCAGTATGTTCCTTTAACGGTCATTGCTTACGAGGACGAGGAGAATCGCCTTCATATCGAGTATGACCAGCCGTCGTCGATTCTCGGCGTTTGCGACAATGCAGCCATTGACGAAACAGCACGCGACCTCGATAGAAAGCTGCTCCTGGTGGTGGAGCACGCGATCAAGGACGCTTCGTAGTGAGTAGCTAGAAGGTTATCGGATCGTTACCCGTTCAACATCCTTTGTTGCGCGACGTCGTCGATCAGATCCGGGCGGTCCAACTGCTCGACCCACCAGCGCAGGGCCCTGCCGGTCTCGTCGTCGCGCCACGCAAGATAGAAGTGCGTGACGTCCCGCATGCCGATGACCTCCTTCTTCACCAGCTCGCCGCGAACCAGCGGCTCGACAGCGAGACATTCCGGAATCGTGCCCACGCCCAGGCCCTTGATCTGGGCAGCGAGCTTGGCTTCGAGCGTGGGTACCGTCAGATAGTCCTGATTGGCGGAGAGCGCGATGGTGCGCGGCGCAAGCTTGCGGGACGTATCGCCGATGGCGACGGCGCGATGACGCGCGACGACGTCCATCGTCAGCGGCTCCCGCGCGGAAGCGAGTGGGTGATGCGGCGCCACCACGAACACATGCCGCAGCGAGCCGATTGGCTTGGCCATCAGATTGGGAATCTCCGGCGGGTCGCCCGCAGCGCCGACGATCAGATCCGCGCGGCGTGTCAGCAGCGCGTCCCACGACCCGCCCAGCACTTCGGTCGACAGATGCAGGCGTGTGTTCAGTTTCAACTGATAAAACGTATCGACATGCTCCCACAGCAATTCGAATGGCACGATTTCGTCGATCGCAATGCGCAGCTCGGATTCCCAGCCATGCTGGATCCGCTTCGCTTTGCATTCGAGGTCTTCGGCGGCCTCCAGCAAACGGCGTCCTTCTTCGACGACCACGCGGCCCGCATGCGTCAGTGTCGCGCGGCGGCCGGTGCGGTCGAACAGCGTCACGCCAAGGTCGAGCTCGAGTTTCTGAACGAGATAGGTCAGCGACGACGGGACCTTGTGCAGCGTTTCCGCCGCACTGGCAAAGGTGCCGGTTCGGTCGATCGCATCGAGGGCCTGCAGCACTTCAAAGGATAGGTTCATGGAGAACTGCCGGATTGAATAGGGGAGAACGTTTCGTACGCGCGTCATCGATTAGCGGAATGCCCATGTAGGATGACGCACAAAATGAATGAGCGCAACACACCGCCTTCAGAACAGATTTATTCAGCTTTTTTCAGGGGTGCCCGGCCTGGGCAATCGTTGACTGGAGCGTCATTGGAGGCGAGAGCTGCTTGCGCTTTGCCGTCGCGACTATGCAGTACTCTGCGGCCTGCGTGTACCCCGTTTTCATGCCATCCACGAAGGGGTCTTTTCCGGGCAGCCAGTTCTTGTTTCACTTATGGAAGGTGCCATAGGCGAAATACTGTTCCGATGAGATCGCGTAATACTCCGGATAGTCCCGCGTGAGACGCAAAGCCAGGACGGAAAGGTCGCGGGCGGTCGAGTCGTTTCCGGGCGTCGTGATACCGGACGCTGTCGAGTAATGGGTGTGATTCATGCCCATCTGACGCGCTGTCGTGTTCATCAACTGCTCGAAACTACGCTCACGTTGCCGGTTTCGCCGTCGCGCTTCGAAGATTATCCCTGATCGGTAGACCGAAGGCGGACCTTCACGCCTATCCGCGACTGCGGGGCGTAGTCCGCGCATCTTTGGTCTTTGATTGCGGCGGTGTGTCCTCGGGTTCTTCGAGTCCCGGGAGCACCAACTCTTCCATCAATGCCAGTGTGCGCAAGCAAAAGTCATTGCCGGCGGCGCGATCTTCCTCGGAAAACTGCTCCATTGCCGGGGCGATCGACGATTCCTCCGCGAGCTTCACGATCGCCTTGTCAACGAGGTCGAGGCCTTTCTTCGTCAGATGCACGATGAACCCGCCGCCGTGGCTCGGATCGGCCTGCCGTTCCACCAGGCCGAGACTGGCCAGGCGGTCGATCTTCTTGGTGATCGCGCCCGAGGTCACGAGCAGTGCCCGGTACAGGTCGGTTGGGCGCTTCGCGTATGGATGGCCGCTACGGCGCAGCGCGAGCAGCACGCGCATGTCGGAGCCGCTGATCCCGCCGAGACGCTGGCACATTTTGTCGAAGGCCTGTTCGACCAGCGTGCCGAGCCGCATGAAGTAGATCGCGAGCAGGAAGTTCGAGAGATCGAGATCGCTACGTTCGCGTTGCCACTGCAAGGAGATGAACTCGATGAGACTGCTGCCGGGGCGATTCGGCTTCCTCGCGGATTCCTGCGCGGGCGCTTCGGCCTTCTTGCCGGCTCGGGGACGCGCGGGTTGCTTGGTGGCGGCAGTGCTCATCTTGTTGACTTCCTTGCGGTTCATGCGATCTCGGCCGATGGTAGCGGGGGGCCGCACACATGGAGCGTGCGGGCCGCCAACTATTGTACGTAATTCCCCGCCGCGGACGTATCGCATGTGTGCTCAGGCTACCCGCACTGCGGCGCTCAACATATCGGCCACTTGCCGCTGCGCCAGTTCGGCTGCGCCCACTTCACCGCGCATGCCATAAAACGTGTGCAGCATGCCCGAGTAGCGCACGCTGGTCGCCGGGACGCCAGCTTCAGCCAGTTTTTGCGCGTAGGCTTCGCCGTCTTCGCACAGCACGTCGCACTCGGCGGTGATCACGAGGGCCGGCGGCAGGCGCGAATGGTCGTGCGCGAGATAGGGCGAAAGCATCCACGTGGCGGGCGACACGCCGTGATCGAGCGCATACGTGCGAAACGCGTATGCGACGTCGGCCGTGCGCTGCATGAAGCCTTCCGCGTAAGCCGACATTGAAGCGCGCTGCTGCCGTGCATCCGTTGCCGGATACACGAGCGCCTGCGCGAGGATGCGCGGCGCCGCGTGCTCGCGCGCGAGCAGGCACACGACGGCGGCGAGATTGCCGCCGGCCGACTCGCCGAACACCGTCAGCCGCGACGACGGAAGCCCATGCTCATGACCGTGCTCGGCGGCCCAACAGGTCGCCGCCCACACGTCGTCCAGCGCCGCGGGGAACGGATGCTCCGGGGCGAGCCGGTAGTCGACGCTGATCACGGCCAGCCCGGAATCGTTGGCCAGATGCCGGCACACCGCGTCGAAGCTGTCGAGGTTGCCCATCAGCCAGCCGCCGCCATGAACGGCAATCGTCACGCCCGCGGCGCGCGCGGGATGATAGACGCGCACCGGGATGTCGCCGCCAGGGCCTGGAATGGTGAGATCGAAGACCTTGTCGACGTGCGGGCCGGGC
>DASVNP010000191.1:0-17192 GCA_036383775.1 Paraburkholderia sp.
CGTGTGCAACTGGGCCACTCGCTCGGCACCTACGACGACGCCGTCGCCGCGCTCAAGCATGGCGCCTGCGGCTTCACGCATCTGTTCAACGCCATGTCGCCGCTGCACCATCGCAATCCCGGCCTCGTCGGCGCGGCGCTCGCGCACGCCGAGTTCGCCGAAATCATTCCCGATCTGCTGCACGTCCATCCGGGGGCGATCCGCGCTGCATTGCGCGCGATTCCGCGTCTCTATGTGGTCACGGACAGCACCTCGGCCACCGGCATGCCCGACGGCGAATACCGCCTAGGCAGCCAGCGTGTGACGAAGTGCCTCGGCGGCGTTCGTCTTGCCGACGGCACGCTCGCCGGCAGCACCCTGACGATGGATCAGGCGCTGCGCAATCTCGTGTCGATCGGCTTGCCGATCGCCGATGTATCAAACCGCTTGTCGCGTTACGCCGCTGACTACCTGGGCATCGAAGACCGCGGCCGCATTGCGCGCGGCACGTGGGCCGATGTGGTGGTGTTCGATCGTGAACTGGCGTTGACCGCGACGTATGTCGAAGGAGAAGCAATTGTCGAATATGCTTAAAGAGGCGCTGGCGTCCGCTGAAACGGTCGCCGCGCAACTCGCGGATACCTCGCGCGTCGAGGCGCTGGCGGCGAAGCTCGCGCAAGCGCCGCGCCATGTCGCGCTGACGGTGGCGCGCGGCAGCTCGGACCATGCTGCGAGTTATTTCGCAAGCCTGACGATGAGCCGCCTGGGTGTGCCCGTCGCCTCGCTGCCGATGTCGGTTGCCACGCTGCAACAGGCGCCGCTGCAAGTGCGCGATCAGCTCGCGCTGGCGTTCTCGCAATCGGGCAAGAGCCCGGATCTGGTTGGCACCATGCAAGCGCTGCGTCAAGCAGGCGCGCTGACAGTGGCCGCCGTGAACGCGCCGAATTCGCCGTTGGCCGATGCGTGCGAGTGGCAGTTGCCGCTCGTCGCGGGTCCGGAGCTGAGCGTCGCTGCGACCAAGAGCTATATCGCGATGCTGTCGATTTCCGCGCAACTCGTCGCGCATTGGCAGGAGGACGCCGAACTGCTCGCCGCGTTGAACACGCTGCCCGAAGCCCTGCAAGCCGCAGGCAAGCTCGATTGGTCGCAAGCCGTGGAAGACCTGCGCGGCGTCGAGCGCATGATCGTGATTGGCCGCGGTCTGGGCCTTGCCATTGCGCAGGAAGCCGCGCTGAAACTGAAGGAGACCTCCGGCATTCAGGCCGAAGCGTTTTCGAGCGCGGAAGTGCGCCACGGTCCGATGGAACTGATTGACCGCGATTACCCGCTGCTGGTTTTCGCCCCGCGCGGACCGGAGCAGGCCGGCCTGTTGCAACTCGCGCACGACATGCGGGCGCGCGGCGCCCGCGTGCTGCTCGCGGCGCCGGCCGACGTCCCGCAAGCGAGCTTGCCGCTCGAGACCACTGCTCATGCGGCGCTCGATCCGATCGCCGCAATCCTGTCCTTTTATGTGATGGCCGCCGGCCTTGCCGCCGCACGCGGGCGCAATCCCGATGCGCCGCGCCATCTCAACAAAGTCACCGAAACTCACTGACGAGAAATCAGATGCGACGTGTCGAGGAGTCCCGCTTGATGAGCCATTCTGAAGGCCATATTGTTTTGCTCGCGCCGATGACCGGTCCGGTCGTGCCGCTCGCGAAGGTGCCCGACCCTGTGTTTTCGGGCGGCATGTTCGGCGACGGCATCGCCGTCGATCCGCTCGAGGGCCGACTCGTCGCGCCGTGCGACGGAACTATCACCCATCTCGCGCGCACCGGCCACGCGGTGACGCTGGCCACCGCCGAAGGCGCCGAAATCCTGCTGCACATCGGTATCGACACGGTCGAACTGAACGGCAAGGGCTTTGTGCCGCTGGTCGCTCAAGGCGCTCACGTGCGTGCCGGCCAGGTGCTGATCGAGTTCGATCAGGATCAGGTCGCGTTGAATGCGCCGAGCCTCGTCTCGGTGATCGCGATTGCCAATTCGGACGCGTTCGAGATCGTCGAACGTGCGCAAGGCGGCTTGCTGAAGGCGGGTGAAACGCCGCTGCTGTTGCTGCGCGCCCGCAGCGGCGCTGCGGCCGACGCAGCGCGCGAGGCGAGTGCGACGAACGTGACGGAAGAGGCGCGTCAGCAGGTTACGCTGACTCACGCGGGCGGCCTGCATGCACGTCCGGCGGCGCGTGCGCGTGAAGCGGCACGTGGTTTCGATGCGCGAGTCGAAGTGCGTTACGAAGGGCGCAAAGCAGCGATCGAAAGCGTGGTCGGTTTGCTTGGACTCGGCGCAGGGGAGGGCGCGACCGTCGAGCTGCTTGGCGTCGGTCCGCAAGCCCAGGCCGCGATCGAGGCCATTGCCCACGAACTGACGCGCGAGGCACACGGTGAAGTCGAAGAGAAACCGGCGCGCCAGGTTTCTCCCGCGCCGCAAACCGTCGCGCTCCCGGCAGGCGAGACGCTTGCGCCGAACACGCTCGCGGGTGTCTGCGCGGCACCGGGCGTGGCGGTCGGAAAACTGGTGCGCTGGGACGACGCGGACATCGATCCGCCGGAGAAGGCGGTCGGCACGTCCGCGGCGGAAAGCCGCCTGCTCGACAAAGCGATCGCTACCGTCGATGCGGACCTCGGCACGACGGTGCGTGACGCGTCGCAGCGCGGCGCGGTGGGTGAAGCCGGCATTTTCGCGGTGCATCGCGTGCTGCTCGAAGATCCCACGCTGCTCGACGCCGCGCGCGATCTGATCAGCCTCGGCAAGAGTGCCGGCTTTGCGTGGCGTGAAGCAATCCGCGCGCAGATCGCCATCCTCACGAAAATCGAAGACGCGCTGCTCGCGGAACGTGCCGCCGACTTGCGCGATATCGAGAAGCGCGTGCTGCGCGCGCTGGGATATACGAACGCGGCGGCGCGCACGCTGCCGGATGAGGCCGTGCTCGCGGCTGAGGAGTTCACGCCGTCTGACTTGTCGTCGCTGGATCGCTCGCGTGTCACCGCGCTCGTGATGGCGCGCGGCGGCGCGACCTCGCACGCGGCGATTCTCGCGCGGCAGGCAGGCATTCCCGCGCTGGTGGCAGTCGGCGACGCGTTGCACGCGATTCCCGAAGGCACGCAAGTGGTGGTGAATGCCACCACCGGCCGCCTCGAATTCGCGCCGACCGACATCGACGTCGAGCAGGCGCGTCTGGAGCGCAGCCGTCTCGCCAATGTGCGCGAAGCGAATCGCCGTACGTCGCAGCAAGCGGCGGTGACCGCCGATGGCCGCGCGATCGAAGTGGCCGCGAACATCGCCACGCTCGACGACGCGACAACCGCGGTCGAAAACGGCGCCGATTCCGTCGGTCTGTTGCGCACCGAATTGCTGTTCATCCATCGCGCGGCTGCGCCGACCACTGACGAACATCGTCAGAGCTACCAGGCAATTGTCGATGCATTGAGCGGCCGCACCGCGATCATCCGCACGCTGGATGTCGGAGCGGACAAGGAAGTCGATTATCTGACGCTGCCGCCGGAGCCGAATCCCGCGCTCGGCCTGCGCGGCATCCGTCTCGCCCAGGTGCGCCCGGATCTGCTCGACGATCAGTTGCGCGGTCTGCTCGCCGTGCAGCCGCTCGGCGCCGTGCGCATTCTGCTGCCGATGGTCACCGACGTCGGCGAATTGATCCGTATCCGCAAGCGTATCGACGAATTTGCCCGCGAGTCGGGCCGCACGGAGCCGATCGAAGTCGGCGTGATGATTGAAGTGCCGTCGGCGGCGCTGCTTGCCGACCAGCTGTCGCAACACGCGGATTTCCTGTCGATCGGCACCAACGATCTGACGCAATACACGCTCGCCATGGACCGCTGCCAGGCCGACCTCGCGGCGCAGGCCGACGGTTTGCACCCGGCCGTGCTGCGCCTGATCGCGGCCACCGTGCAAGGCGCGGACAAGCATGGCAAATGGGTCGGCGTGTGCGGTGCGCTGGCGGGCGATCCGCTCGCCATGCCGCTGCTCGTCGGCCTCGGCGTGACCGAGCTTTCGGTGGACCCGGTGTCGGTGCCGGGCATCAAGGCGCGAGTGCGCAAACTCGATTATCAGCTGTGCCGCCAACGCGCCCAGGATGCCCTGGCGCTCGAATCGGCGCAGGCGGTAAGAGCAGCAAGCCGCGAAACCTGGCCTTTGGACTGAACCTCGCGCGGTCCGCGGCCAGCTTCGCTCAATCACTACGTATTGCTACAAAACTCAACGACGTCAGTCGACCACGAGACAAGGATTGGAGGTGTCAATGGATGGGAATCCGTTTCTGAAGATTCAGCGCCTGGGACGCGCGCTGATGCTGCCGATTGCGGTGCTGCCGGTTGCCGGCCTGCTGCTGCGCCTCGGCCAGCCCGATGTGTTCAACATCAAGATGATCGCCGACGCCGGCGGCGCGATCTTCGACAACCTGCCGCTGCTTTTCGCCATCGGCGTGGCGGTTGGTTTCGCGAAAGACAACAACGGCGTGGCGGGACTTGCGGGTGCGATCGGTTACCTGGTCGAAGTCGCGGTGATGAAGGACATCAACGACAAGCTCAATATGGGCGTGTTGTCGGGGATCGTGGCGGGTATCGTCGCGGGCATGCTGTACAACCGCTATAAGGACATCAAGCTGCCTGACTACCTGGCCTTCTTTGGAGGGAAACGCTTCGTGCCGATTGTCACGGGGGTGGTTTGCCTCGTGCTCGGTATAACGTTCGGCTATGTGTGGCAACCGGTGCAAGCTGTGATCGATACGGCAGGCCACTGGCTGACCACCGCGGGCGCGTTGGGCGCGTTCGTGTTCGGCGTGCTGAACCGCTTGCTGCTCGTCACGGGCCTGCATCACATCCTCAATTCGCTGACGTGGTTCGTGTTCGGCACGTTCACGCCGCCGGGCGGCGCCGCGGTGACGGGCGACCTGCATCGCTTCTTCGCGGGCGACCCGACTGCGGGCACCTTCATGACGGGCTTCTTCCCGGTCATGATGTTCGGCCTGCCGGCCGCGTGTCTGGCGATGTTCCATGAAGCGCCCAAGGAGCGCCGCGCGGTGGTCGGCGGTCTGCTGTTCTCGATGGCCCTCACGTCGTTCCTCACGGGCGTGACCGAGCCGATCGAATTCAGCTTCATGTTCCTGGCACCGGTGCTGTACGTGATCCACGCGTTGTTGACGGGGCTCTCGCTCGCCATCTGCTCGGCGCTCGGCATTCACCTCGGCTTCACGTTCTCCGCGGGTGCGATCGACTACGTGCTGAACTACGGCCTGTCGACCCGGGGCTGGTGGGCGATCCCGATCGGGATCGTGTACACGGTGGTGTACTACGGCCTGTTCCGCTTCTTTATCCGTAAATTCAACATGGCGACGCCGGGCCGCGAACCTGCTGCCGCTGACGAGCAGGTCGAGTCGTTCACGGCCGGTGGTTTCGTGTCGCCGGTCGCCGGTGCTGCTGTGCCGCGCGCACAGCGTTATATCGCCGCGCTTGGCGGTGCGTCGAATCTCTCGGTGGTGGATGCTTGCACGACGCGTTTGCATCTGTCGGTGGTCGATTCGAACAAGGTCTCCGAAAACGAACTGAAGACGATCGGCGCGCGTGGCGTGCTCAAGCGCGGCTCGACCAATGTTCAGGTGATCATCGGACCGGAAGCGGACATCATCGCGGATGAAATTCGTACGGTGATCGCGCAAGGTGGTGGCGATAGCGCGAAGCCGGTCGCGGCCGCTCCCGCCGCTCGCGCTGCTGCTCCTGCCGCCGCGCCGGTGGCGTCGTCCGGCGCTCAAAGTGGTGCGCTCGATCCCGATCCGCTGCGCTGGCTCGCCGTGTTTGGCGGCGCGGGCAACGTGGTGTCGCTGGATGCGGTGGCGGCGACGCGTCTGCGTATCGTCGTGCGCGATCCGTCGGCGGTCGATCGTCAGCGTCTGGCTACGCTCGACACCGCATGGATCTCGGCGGACACGTTCCATATCGTCGTGGGCGAAGCTGCGCCGCGCTATGCGGAGAAACTGACGGCGCGCATGTCGGAAAGCGGCGGCGCAACGCCTTTGCCGGCGTAAGCCGGTGATGAAGCGGCGGCCATAGCCGCTTCGTTTAAAGTCGTTTTCCGGTAGTTAGCGCAGTAAAAAGCGGCACCTTGATTCAATTCAAGGTGCCGCTTTTGCGTTTGCCGGCGCGTAGCCGACGTGTGCTGCCTCAGCGCGTTTTCTGCTTACCCGGTTCCAACGGCCGTCGCGATTCCAGCCACATCACGTTGATGACGCCGAACGCCAACGCCACGCCAATGCCAAGCAGCCAACTGAAATACCACATCCCAAACTCCTGTTAAGCGTATTGCCGATCAATACATCGAATGGTGATTTTCTTCGAGCGCCGCATGGGTCACCTTGCCGCGCATCACGCGATACACCCAGCTCGTGTAGATCAGGATGATGGGCAGGAACACGATCACGGCGACCAGCATGATCTGCAGCGTCATGCGGCTCGAGGTCGAATCCCACACGGTGAGGCTGCTGCGGCCGTCGAGCGACGAGGGCATGATGAACGGAAACATCGAGAAGCCCGCGGTCAGGATCACGCCAATGATCATCAGCGAAGTCGACAGAAAGGCGCTCTTCTCGAAGCGCGAGCGCGCGAGCAATGTGGCCAGCAGGCCGCCGACCAGGCCGGCTACGGGCGCGGTCACCATCCACGGATAGCTGGCGTAGTTGGTGAGCCACAGACCGGGTGCACCGATCACGTTCTTCGTCAACGGATTGGCGACCGTATTGAGCGGCGGCGCGTCGATCACCTGGTAGCCGCCGATCATCGTGGCGATCAGTGCGCCGGCAATCAGGAACAGCACCACTGCGGAGAACGAAGCGATCCGCAACGCCAGCGAAGCGCGCTGGGCCACCACGCCATCCGATTTCATCTTTACGAAGGCTGCGCCGTGGGCGGCCAGCATCGACACGCTGACGAGCCCGCACAGCACCGCGAACGGATTGAGCAACGCGAAGAATCCGCCGTGGTAGGTGACGCGCAGATCGGTATCGAACGAGAACGGCACGCCTTGCAGCAGATTGCCGAACGCCACGCCGAACACCAGCGCCGGCACGAAGCCGCCGACGAACAGCGCCCAGTCCCACGCACTGCGCCAGCGCGGGTCTTCACGTTTGCTGCGGTAGTCGAAGCCGACCGGCCGGAAGAACAGCGAAAACAGCACGAGCAGCATCGCGAAGTAGAAGCCCGAAAACGACGCGGCGTACACCAGCGGCCACGCGGCGAACATCGCGCCGCCGGCTGTGATGAGCCACACCTGATTGCCTTCCCACGTCGCGCCGACCGTATTCACGACAATGCGCCGCTCGGCGTCGGTCTTGCCGATGAACGGCAGCAGAATCGCCGCGCCCATGTCGAAGCCGTCGGTGAGCGCGAAGCCGATCAGCAGCACGCCGATCAGCACCCACCAGATCAGTTTGAGGGTTGCATAATCCATGATGATCTTTCCCTTGATGCTCAGTGGCGGCGAATCAGGCGGCCGTGTTGGACGGCATCGGCTGATTCAGCGGCTGGTGTTGTTCGTGGTGATAGCGCCCCGTGTGCAGCGACGAGGGGCCGAGCCGTGCGTACTTGAACATCAGCATGATTTCGATGATGAACAGCACCGTGTAGAACACCACGAAGCCGGCGATACTCAGATATAGATCGCCCGGCGTCAGACTCGAGGCCGACAGGTTGGTCGGCAGAATACCGGCGATAGTCCACGGCTGACGGCCCACTTCGGCGACGATCCAGCCGAATTCAGCCGCGAGCCACGGTAGCGGAATCGCCCACACGGCCCAGCGCAGGAACCAGCGGCGCTTTTCCAGCAACAGAGTGCGTTGCGCGCAGAACCAGAACGCCAGCACGAAGGTGGCTAGGAACAGCATGCCGAGACCGACCATCAGCCGGAACGAGAAGAACACCGGCGCGACTGGTGGAATGGTTTTCTTCGCGGCCTGGGCGATCTGATCCGGCGTGGCGTCGGTGACGTTGGCCGTGAACTGCTTGAGCATCAGACCGTAGCCGAGATCCTGCTTATGGGCGTCGAAGGCGGCTTTGGCTTCGTCCGTTGCGTCGCCTTGCTTCAGCTTCTGCAGCGCGGCGTAGGCCAGCATGCCGTTCTTGATGCGCTCTTCGTTGCGCGCCATCAGGTCCTTCAGGCCGACCACCGGCTCGTCGAGTGAACGCGTGGCGATGAGGCCGAGTGCATAAGGAATCCGGATCGCGTAGTCCGTGCGCTCTTCCTTCTGATTCGGAATGCCGATGATCGTGAATGGTGCCGGCGCGGGCGCGGTTTCCCATTCGGATTCGATCGCGGCCAGCTTCACCTGTTGAACTTCGCCGGTGCGGTAGCCGGATTCGTCGCCGAGCACGATCACGCACAACGTGGAGGCAAGGCCAAAGCCAGCCGCAATCGCGAACGAGCGCAGCGCGAATTCGGTGTCGCGGCGCTTCAGCAGATACCACGACGACACGCCCAACACGAACATCGAAGCGGTCACATAGCCGGCTGAGACGGTGTGCACGAACTTCACCTGCGCGACCGGATTGAACAGCACGGAAAAGATGCTGTCGAGTTCCATGCGCATGGTCTGGTAGTTGAAGGTGGCACCGACCGGATTGTTCATCCAGCCGTTGGCCACCAGAATCCACAGCGCCGACAGGTTCGAACCAAGTGCGACGAGGAATGTGACGAACACGTGCTGCACTTTCGAGAGCCGTTTCCAGCCGAAGAAGAACAGACCAACAAAGGTCGACTCGAGGAAGAACGCCATCAACCCTTCAACGGCGAGCGGCACGCCGAAAATATCGCCGACGTAATGCGAGTAGTACGACCAATTGGTGCCGAACTGGAACTCCAGCGTGAGGCCGGTGGTGACGCCCATCGCAAAATTGATGCCGAACAGCTTGCCCCAGAACTGCGTCATGTCCTTGTAGATCTGCTTGCCGGTCATCACGTAGACGGATTCCATGATGACGAGCAGCCACGACAGGCCGAGCGTGAGCGGCACGAACAAAAAGTGATAAAGCGCCGTAATGGCGAACTGGAGGCGCGACAGTTCTACGACTTCGCTAACGGGCATGTTGATCACCTTGGGACGGATGCGAGGCAGGCACGGACAACAAGGCCTGCGCGACTTGCTCAGGCGGCAGCGACATATGCTCCGCCTGCGGATGATTGAAGAACGTGTACTTGAGCGCCATCAGCAGGACGAATTTGATGGCGAGGACAATGGCGATATCCCGCGCCAGTGTCGGACCACGCACCCAGCCGGCGAGCCGTTTGCGCAGACTCGGGCGGGTAGTGGCATTGCGATTGAGGGCTATGGTCATAATCGGTAGAAGGCAGCTTCATGCCGGTGGATCCGGCTGGCGCCAGACCACGCGAATGATCTGGTAAGTGCATCCCGATTCTAGGAGCAGAGAGCGCGCGCGTATGAGTCCGGCGCTGCGGCATTGGGTCGCGAACTCTGCCCCGTTTGAGCAGTATTGCTAGCTGGTTTGTGATACGTCAAGAAACGCGTGTCGTACGAATGTGTTCTTGAGTGAGGGGGCGTGCGCGTGAATGGGCCGCCGCGAGGACGAAAAAAAGCCCCGCCTTCTTGCGAGGGCGGGGCTGCGCGGCTGGATCGGGCAAGCCAAGCGAACCGGCTTGCCGAAAGGTTCTTAGGCCTTATGCATACTCGATCAGTGCGCCACGCATTTTCTTCATGGCGCTCGCCTCGATCTGGCGAATACGCTCAGCCGAGACGCCGAACTCGTCGGCCAGCTCGTGCAGCGTCGAGCCGCCCGAGCCGTCGTCTTCCACCTTCAGCCAGCGCGCCTCGATGATGCGGCGGCTGCGGGCGTCGAGTGCGTCAAGCGCACTGGCGATGCCGTCGCTCTGCAGCTTGTCGCGTTGGCGCGACGCCAGCACGGCGGTCGGTTCGCTATGCGAATCGGCCAGATAGGCGATCGGCGCGTACGATTCTTCGCCGTCTTCGACCTGGCCCTCAAGCGCGATATCGCCGCCGGACAGGCGCGTTTCCATTTCGGCGACTTCTTCGCGCTTCACGTTCAGTTCTTTGGCGAGACCTTCGATCTCGTCCGGCGTGAACGCGCCCAGCCCCTGTTTGTGGCTGCGCAGGTTAAAGAACAGCTTGCGCTGCGCTTTGGTGGTGGCGACCTTCACCATGCGCCAGTTGCGCAGAATGTATTCGTGAATCTCAGCCTTGATCCAATGCATGGCATACGACACGAGGCGCACGTTCTGCTCAGGGTCGAAGCGCTTCACAGCCTTCATCAGGCCGATATTGCCTTCCTGAATCAGGTCGGCGTGCGGCAGCCCGTACCCGAGATAGTTGCGCGCGATCGACACGACCAGCCGCAAGTGCGACAGCACCAGGCGGCGCGCCGACTCGAGGTTGTCGTGCTCGCGAAATTCGGTGGCGAACTGGCGTTCTTCCGCCGACGTCAGCATCGGAATCCGGTTGACGGCCTGGATGTAGGCGTCGATATTGCCCAGTTGACCGGGCAGCAGCGAGGAATGCGAGAGCGCCAGTGCACCTGCCGAAGCGGCCTTAGCCGACGACGGGCTCAAAGTACTCGGAAGGGTCATAGCATGGCTCACGAAGGAAACTCCTTTGGAATCAGACAAAAGCGTATTCAGGTAACGACTCCAGCGATGGATGTTAGCACTCTGATTTGCCGAGTGCTAATACTTAGAGGATGTAGGGGCATCCGAGTTCCGTAATTTTCTATTGAAATTCGCGTTTTGATAGCCATGGGAGTGTTCGCTGCCGCTCACATCCTGAGCGCAGGATTACCCTAATAAGCCAGTTTTTTGCTTATAAGTGACTTATATTTTCAAGTATAGAAGTGACTAATTGCGACAATTTTCTTCATACAATACGACGAACTGAATAAGTATTTAGAATAAACAAACTTTTTACAAATTGTTCAACGTTCGGCGAAGCTCGGGTGTTAGATGAACAACAAAAAGAATGTTTGGCGTGATCTGGCTCTAAAAGGCGCGGCGGTTGTTCTGCTAGTCGGGGCGCCGGGGCTGGCTTCCGCGGATCAGTTTGGGATGCAGGTTGGCGCCGGTTTTGGCGATCGCCACGTCAAGAAACTCGATCTTAGTCTGGTCTGGGATCCGGGGCTGACCTGGTGGCAGATCGGCGACTGGCACTTCGCGTTGATCGGCGAAGCGAACGCGTCCTGGTGGCACACCAACGAAGGCAACGTGCACGACAACATCGGCGAGTTCGGTGTGACGCCGCTTATCCGTTTCATCAAGGGGTCGGGTTTGATTCGTCCGTATGCCGAGTTGGGCTCAGGTATCCGGGTGCTGACGAGTCCCCGCCTATCTTCGGACTTCACGCTGGGCACGGCGTTCCAGTTCGCCGAGATGGCCGGTGTGGGGCTGCAGTTCGGCAGCCGCCAGCAGTACCAGGCAGGCTACCGCTTCCAGCATATTTCTGATGGCGGTATCAAAGAGCCGAATCCTGGTATAAATTTCCACCAGCTATATCTGCAATATAACTTCTGACGACCGTGGCCACGTTCGGCTCACTGGTGCGAGGGGCTGAGCGATGGTGGCAAAGATAATCGAGGCGATTCGAGGGCTGGAGCGAGAACGTTTTCGCGCGATGGTGGATGCCGATGGGCAATCGCTCGACACGCTGCTTGCCGACAACGTGAGTTACGTTCATACGAACGGCAAGCGTGAAACGAAGCGGCAGTTCATCGACGGAATCACCGCGGGGCGCCGCCGCTATCGCCAGATCGAGGTGCAGTCGCAAGAGGTGTTGCCGGTGGGGCGCGAGACTTGCGTCGTGACCGGCCGCGCGCTGATCGAAATGGAAGCGAATAACGGCGCGCTGCTGTTTCCGATCGCCTACACGGCAATCCATATGCAGGAAGACGGACGGTGGCGCCTGATCGCCTGGCAGGCGACCCGCTGCGCCATCGAGTGAGCCTTGTGAGCTCACTGCTGCGAGCGATCCGGTTGCGCCTTGTGAGCGCCCGGCTGCGACGAGCGCGCGGATGGCGCGCTCGTGCCTGAACATCAAGTCCGACTCAAGCTGTAACACTCTCCCTGTCTGCGCCGCTCCACGCGATGTGACGAGCCGCATCGGCCGCGGTCCCCTGGTTTTCGTGCATGGCGGCGTCGTGTCGCGCGGCGGTTGCCGCCCGCATTGCCGCATCGCCCGCATATGGATGGCAGGGATGCACCGGCAGCTGATTGCAGCGCTCCACGACGCGCCGAACTGTTGCAATGCCGGAAAAATCGAGGCCGGTCTCGATGCCTTGCGCGTCCAGGTTCATCGCCAGCGTGACGAGATCAACATTGCCGGTGCGCTCGCCGTTGCCAAACAGACACCCTTCAACGCGATCCGCGCCCGCAAGCAGCGCCAGCTCGGCGGCGGCCACCGCGGTGCCGCGATCGTTATGCGGATGCACCGACAACACGATGCTGTCGCGAAAGCCGAGATTGCGATCCATCCACTCGATCTGGTCGGCGAACACATTCGGCGTCGCCGCCTCCACGCTCGCCGGCAGGTTGACGATCATCTTGTGGTCGCGGGTGGGCCGCCACGTCTGCGCCACGGCGTCGCACACTTCGCGTGAGAACGGCAGTTCGGTGGCGTTGAACGTTTCGGGCGAGTACTGGAAGGTCCAATGCGTGCGAGGCCGCGCCTGCGCATGCTCCTTGATGAGGCGCGTGCCTTCCACGGCCAGCGCCTTGATTTCGGCCTTCGACTGGTTGAAGACGATCTGGCGAAACGACGGGCAGATCGCGTTGTACAGGTGCACGTTGGCGCGCGGCGCGCCTTCGAGCGCCTCGAATGTGCGCGCGATCAACTCGGCTCGCGACGGCACGAACACCTCGATGGTGACGTCGTCGGGAATGCGCTGTTCTTCGATCAGCTTGCGGACAAAATCGAAATCCGTCTGCGATGCCGACGGAAAGCCGACCTCGATTTCCTTGAAGCCGATCGAGACCAGCAGCTCGAAGAATTCGAGCTTTTGCGCGGCGTTCATCGGCTCGATCAGGGCCTGATTGCCGTCGCGCAGATCGGTGCTCATCCAGACCGGTGCCTGGTTGATCGTGCGGCTCGGCCACTTGCGGCCGGTCAGGCGCACAGCGGGGAAGGGGCGATATTTGTCAGCGGGATGACGCAACATGAGGTGCCTCGCTTGTCGTGTCGTATGCGAAAGGAGCCGCGCGCTAAAACGGACAAACGCGGGCAAACGCAAACGAATGCAGACGACTACAGGTTGTGAGGAACTACGGTTTTGGGGGTGACGCGGGAACAGCGGAACTGCTGGAGGACCGCGCTTTGAGCAACTGAAGCTGCCTGCGCGCGGCGCTACGCCTGACTTACGCTAGGCGTAGCGATAGAGGCCGCGCTAGGCGGCCGGTGGTAACTCGGAGGGTGTTCGGAAGGGAACGCATGGGTCTAATGTATGACGGCATGCTGCAGCGTGTCAACCCGCGGCCGTCATGCCGGCGCTCTTGCGACGTCGACGATCAACGCGACCTGCCGCTCGATCGCGCTCGGCACCGGCGCTTCGCCGCGCAGCACGGCAGCGATCCAGGCGGCCGTGGTCGGCGCGTCCTTCGCTTCGGGCAAGTCGACTTCCGGCGCATCTGGCGATGAGCGCTCATGCGGCACGCGCGTTTCGCAGATGCCGTCGTGCAGCCAGTCGATCTGCACCTGACGCCGCGTGTCGGCCACCGCTTCGCCTTCCGTGCCGCGCGCCAGCAGGGCGCCGCCGACGGCCGCGTCCGGATGCGTGTTGAACAGTTGCGTGAGGCTGTCGCGATACGGCGGGTGGGTGTAGTTCACGAGACGCAGTCCCGCGGGCGCGAACGGCTGCAGGATCTTCACGAGGGTGTGCGTCGAATTGCGCACGCCCATGCGCTGGCGCAGCGCGAGCAGGCGCGCGAGCTTCGGCGCGAGGATGTTGATCGGCGCGAACGCCAGCCGCTGTTCGGCGAGGCCGTCTTCGATGTCGGCGTGCGAGCTTACGTGCGGAAGCTGCAGGTGCGTAAAAATTTCCGCGCTCGTCACGCGGCCCGGATCCTCGGTCACACCGTGCACCAGCACCGGCACACCTTCGCGTGCCAGCAGCAGGGCGAGCAGCGGCACCAGGTTGGGCTGTTTGCGCGCGCCGTTGTAGCTTGGTATCGACACCGGCCGGAACGCGCCGTGCGGCACATGAACCGGCTCGAACGATGCATGCGCGCCGGCCAGCATCGCAGCAAGTTCGTCGGCGGTCTCGCCCTTCACGCGGTAGGCGAGCAGCACCGCGCCCAGTTCGAGTTCGCCTACACGGCCGTCGAGCATGGCGGTGTAGAGCGTGCGCGTGTCGTCGGCGGTCAGCGCGCGCGCGCCATTCGGGCCGCGGCCGATTTCCTTGATGAAACGGGCGCAGGGGAAGGGATTGGCGATGTCGGCGGAGTTGATCATGGGGCGCAATGGGGCGGGGTGGCGTGCCGCCATGAAGCGGTCGGCCACGCTATTCAAAGGACGCGATTCAGTGTGAGTATCGCATCTATGGTGATCCTGCGAGACCTCGCGCTCGCGGTGCCGGCCTCGGCGGGCCATGCCGGCCAGCCGTACGCGGCGCTTTGCCGCGCGTTACACTCAATGTTTTATCGCCGCTCGCGGCACTAATCAAAGAACGGAGAACGGGATGAGTTACGTATTTGCACCCGCACCGGTGGTCGCGGTGCCGGTCGTGGGGGCCGGCGAGAAATTCGCGGTGCGTCGCATCTACTGTGTGGGCCGCAACTACGAGGCGCACGCGCGCGAGATGGGGCACGATCCTGATCGCGAGCCGCCGTTCTTCTTCGCCAAGCCGGCCGACGCCGTGCTGTATGTCGCGCCTGGCGCGACCGGCGAATTCCCTTATCCGTCACTGTCGAACAATGTCCACTTCGAGATGGAAATGGTGGCGGCGATCGGCAAGGGCGGCAAGAATATTCCCGTTGCGAGCGCGCTCGACCACGTCTACGGCTACGCGCTCGGTCTCGACATGACGCGCCGCGATTTGCAGGCCGAAGCGAAGAAGCTCGGCCGTCCGTGGGATACCGCGAAGGGCTTCGATCATTCGGCGCCGCTCGGCCCGATTCATCCGGCTGCGACGGTGGGGCATGTCGGCAAGGGCGCGATCTGGTTGTCGGTCAACGGCGAGGACAAGCAGCGCTCGGATGTGTCGCAACTGATCTGGTCGGTGGCCGAGACGATTGCGTACTTGTCGACCTTGTTCGAGCTGCAACCCGGCGATCTGATTTTCACCGGCACGCCGGAAGGCGTCGGCGCCGTGGCGAAGGGCGATCTGATGAAGGGCGGAGTGGACGGACTTGGTGAGCTCAGCGTGCGCGTCGTCTGAGCGCCGGGTGGGGGAGACAGACAACATGAAGCTCTACAGTTATTTCCGCAGCTCGGCGTCTTACCGTGTGCGGATCGCGCTGAATCTGAAGAATCTGCCGTACGACTATGTGCCGGTGCATCTCGTGCGCGACGGCGGCGAGCAGCTGAAGCCGGAGTACCGCAAGGTGAATCTGGACGGCATTGTGCCGACCTTCGTCGACGGTCATGACGTGATGCCGCAGTCGCTCGCGATCATCGAGTATCTGGAAGAGACGCATCCCGAGCCGCCGCTGCTGCCCGCGACGCCGGTTGATCGCGCGCATGTGCGGTCATTGGCGTTGCAGGTGGCGTGCGAGATTCATCCGCTGAACAATCTGCGCGTGCTGAAGTATCTGAAGCACACCTTGTGTGTCGACGACGACGCGAAGGACGCCTGGTACCGGCATTGGGTGGAAGCGGGTTTCGCGACGCTCGAGCAGCATCTGGCCGGCGATTCGCGCACCGGCAAGCTGTGTTACCACGACACGCCGACGCTCGCCGATGCCTGTCTGATTCCGCAGGTGTTCAACGCGCAGCGCTTCAAGGTCGACACGGCGAAGTTTCCGACCATTCAACGCATCTACGATCACGCAATGCAACTCGACGCGTTTGCCCGCGCGGCGCCTGGCGTGCAGCCCGACGCTGAATGATCGAATGAGCGGGCGATTGTCGTGACGGCATGAAAAAAGGGCACTCCGCGGAGTGCCCTTTTTGCTTGTGCAACGGCGGACGCCGCCGCGGTCAAGCGCCCAGCAGTGCGTCCGAAAATTCTTCCGCGCTGAACGGCTGCAAGTCTTCGACCTTCTCGCCGACGCCGATGAAGTACACCGGAATCGGACGCTGCCGCGCGATCGCGGCGAGAATGCCGCCCTTCGCCGTGCCGTCGAGCTTGGTGACGATCAGGCCGGTGAGGCCGAGCGCGTCGTCGAATGCCTTCACCTGCGAGAGTGCGTTCTGGCCGGTGTTGGCGTCGATTACCAGCAGCACCTCGTGCGGTGCACCGTCGTGGGCCTTGCCGATCACGCGCTTCACCTTGCGCAGTTCTTCCATGAGATGCAGCTGGGTCGGCAAACGGCCGGCTGTGTCCGCCATCATCACGTCGATCTTGCGGGCCCGCGCGGCGCCGACCGCGTCGAAGATCACCGCTGCCGGGTCACCGCTTTCCTGCGACACCACGGTCACGTTGTTGCGCTGGCCCCAGATGGCCAGTTGCTCGCGCGCGGCGGCGCGGAACGTGTCGCCCGCGGCCAGCAGCACGGATTGATCGAAACTTTGCAGATGCTTGGCGAGCTTGCCGATGCTGGTGGTCTTGCCCGCGCCGTTGACGCCGGCGATCATCATCACGAGCGGCTGCGCACGGCCGAGCATGAGCGACTTTTCGAGCGGCTTGAGCAGATCGACGAGCAGGGTGCGCAGCGCCGTCTTGACCTGTTGCGGCTCGCTGAGGCGCTCGGCACGCACTTTCTCGCGCAGCGCTTCGAGCAGGAATTCGGTGGCGTCGACCCCGGCGTCCGACATGAGCAGCGCGGTTTCGAGTTCTTCGTACAGGTCCTCGTCGATCTTCGTGCCGACGAAAATGCCGGTCAGGCTCGAACTCGTCTTGGATAGACCGGTTTTCAGGCGCGTCAGCCACGAGCGCTTCGCGCCCGCGTCCGGCAATGGCGGCGGGACGATCTCGACGGTTTCAAGCGCGGTGTCGTCCGGCTCGGGGTCGGCGGCAAACGGGGCGACCGCGGGCGGCGCTTCGACGCTGGCCGGCGTGGCCGCC
>DASVNP010000192.1:0-4385 GCA_036383775.1 Paraburkholderia sp.
CGCGTTTTCCGGCCGCCGCGCTCGATGCATGCGACGCCGTGCGCTGGGCCGCATCCAACTCAGCCGATCTGCGCGTGCGGCCCGGCGCGCTTGCCGTTGCCGGCGACAGCGCGGGCGGCAATCTCGCCGCGGTGGCCGCGCAGCAGTTGCGTCATAGCCACGTGAATATTGCGCATCAACTGTTGTTCTACCCGGTGGTGGATTGCGCGACCGAGCATCCCTCATACGAATCGATGGGTGACGGCTATCTGCTGACGGCGGACATGATGCGCTGGTTCAAGGAACAGTACTTCGCCGCAGGCGCCGATCGCGCCGATCCACTCGCCAGTCCGCTCGCCGCCACCGATCTCACGGGCGTAGCCAGCGCCACCATCATCAGCGCGGAATACGACCCGCTGCGCGACGAGGCCGAGCATTACGCGGCACGTCTCGCGCAAGCCGGCGTGCTCACCACCCATCTGCGCTGGCCGGGGCACATGCACGGCTTTGCCAGTTTTCTCGGCGCGTTCGATGCGGCCGACCATGCACTCACGATGGCGGCGCAACGCTTACGCGATGCACTCCACGTTCAGAACACCTGACTCCGCTTACCAGAAAAGATATGACTGCATTGATCCGCCTCGCGGCCGAAGACGGCATCGCAACGCTCACGTTCGACCGCCCCGAGGCACTGAACGCTCTCAACGAAGCGATGGCAATCGAACTGAACGCCAAGCTCGCACGCCTCGCTCACCACGACGAAATCCGCGCGATCGTGCTGACCGGCGCCGGCAACGCGTTCATGGCGGGCGGCGATTTGCAGACCATGCGCACCGCACTCGACGCCAAACCCGTGGTGCGCGACCGCTCGATCGGCAAACTCGTGCGGCTCGCACAAACCGTGGCCGAGACCGTCACGGGTTCGCGCAAGCCGGTTATTGCCAGCGTCAACGGCGCCGTGGCGGGCTTCGGCTTAAGCCTCGTCGCGGCCTGCGATCTGGCTATTGCAGCAAAGAGCGCGACGTTCACCTCGGCGTATGGCCGTATCGGCGCCTCACCTGATGGCGGTGCGACCTATACGTTGCCGCGCGCGCTCGGCACGAAGCAGGCTGCGCAATGGATGTATCTCGACGAACGGCATACCGCCGACGAAGCGCTGCGAGCGGGCTTCGTCAACTGGGTCGTACCGGACGATGACCTCGCAGCGCAGACTCGCGCGCTGTTAAGGCGGATGGGCGCGCTCTCGCCGGATGCGTTCGCGCAAACCAAGAATCTGATCCAGCATGCGCCCGAGCGCAGCTTCGCCGAGCATCTGTACGCGGAGCAGCGCAGCTTTCTGCACTGCGCGGCAGGCGACGATTTCCGCGAGGGTATTGACGCCTTCTTCGACAAGCGTGCGCCTGTGTTTGGTTCTGGCGCACGTTAAGCGTCTCTTTTCGCTTTCTTCCATACGCAGCGCCAGTCACAGCAGTAGCACAGGGATAAACCCATGAAACTCGCCACCACCGACGAAATCGTCGCCGAGCTGAAAGCCGGCCGCATGATCATTCTGGTCGACGAGGAAGATCGCGAGAACGAAGGCGATCTGCTCATTGCCGCCGACCATGTCACGCCCGAAGCGATCAACTTCATGGCGCGCTTTGGCCGCGGCCTCGTCTGTCTGACGCTGACAGCCGAACACTGCGCGCGCCTGAAACTTCCGCCGATGGCGGAACAGAACGGCACGCAATACGGCACCGCCTTCACGGTCAGCATCGAGGCGGCAGAAGGCGTCACCACCGGCATCTCCGCCGCCGACCGCGCGCATACGATCCGCACCGCGATTCACGCAGAGGTGCGCGCCGGAGATCTGGTGCAACCGGGTCACGTGTTCCCCATTGCGGCGCGGCCAGGCGGTGTGCTGGTGCGTGCCGGACATACCGAGGCCGGTTGCGACCTCACCGCGCTGGCAGGTTTAACGCCTGCCGCGGTGATCTGCGAAATCATGAACGACGACGGCACCATGTCGCGCCTGCCGCAACTGATCGAATTCGCGGAACTGCACGGCTTGAAGATCGGCACGATCGCCGATCTGATCCACTATCGCAGCACTCACGAGACGCTCGTGGAACGTGTCGGAGAAAGACCGTTGCACACGCCGTGGGGACCGTTTCGCGCCATTCAGTATCGCGATACCGTGCGGCAATCCACGCATCTCGCGTTGGTGCGCGGCACGCCTCTGCCCAATGTGCCGGTGCTCACGCGCGTGCACGAATGCTTTTCGCTGCTCGATCTGCTCGACGCAGAACCGTCCGCGCATTCGTGGCCGCTGCATGCAGCGCTGCAAAAAATCGATGCGGCCGGATGCGGCGTGGCGGTGCTGCTCGATTGCGACATGCGGGCCGTAGCGATGAATAGCAGCAACGGCACGCTGGCGCGCAAGGACGGCAGACTCTCCGGCATCGGCTCGCAGATCTTGCGCGAGCTCGGCGTGCGTCGGTTGAATGTGTTGTCGAGCCCATTCAGGCTGCCGGCGCTGTCGGGTCATGAACTCGAGATCATGGCGTTCATTCCGCTTGGCGAAGCGGATCCGGATAACCCGCACGCTTTCGAACGCGCAACTGCCGCGCCGAGGGCCAGCGCGCCGCCGATGTCTCCGCCGATGTTCGCGCCGGTTCGGTCCGCCGCAACGGTGCAGTTAAACGCTCAGTCCACGTCATACGAACTCGAAACCTCCTCATGGTGAATCCTCGATGACTCAACGTCAAAAACCCTATGTAGCCCTCGTCACCGGCGCTTCACGCGGTGCCGGCAAAGGTATCGCACTCGCGCTCGCCGCAACGGGCGCAACGGTCTACGTGACCGGACGCACGCAGCACGAAGGCGATGCGCCGTTGCCCGGCACGGTGCACGCGACAGCAATCGAAATCGACAGGCTCGGCGGCAAAGGCATCGCCCTTACCTGCGATCACGCCGATGACCAGCAGGTGGCGGAAGTATTCGACTACATCCGTCACAACAGCGGGCGCCTCGACATCCTCGTCAACAACGCTACCGCGTTGCATGACGAACTGATCCACCCGGCACCGTTCTGGGAAAAGCCGCTGGATCTCGTGAATATTCTCGATGTCGGCCTGCGCTCGGCGTATGTCGCGAGCTGGCATGCCGCGAAGCTGATGGCCGCGCAAGGCGACGGGCTGATCGCGTTCACGTCCTCGTTCGGCGCGAGCTGCTATATGCACGGCGCGGCGTACGGCGCACAGAAAGTGGGTGTCGACAAGTTCGCCAAGGACATGGCCGTGGATCTGAAGCCGCATGGCGTGGCGGCGGTTTCCATCTGGATGGGCATGCTGCAAACCGAGCGCACCGCGCGCGTGATCGCCGAGCATCCCGAGCAGTATGCGGGCTTCAGCGAACTCGCGGAGACGCCGCAATTCACGGGACGCCTGATCGATGCGCTGTATCGCGACCCGCAACGTCAGCAGAAGTCCGGTTGGGTGCTGGTCGGCGCGGAGCTTGCGCACGAGTACGGTATCACCGAGCTCGACGGACGCCAGCCGCCTTCGCATCGTGAGGCGTTGGGCGGACCGGTGCAGGCGCATCCGGCAATCGTGGCCTGATACGCTGCGCGGCACGTGTAGCACGGCGCAGCGGCTCCGAATGATGTGCTGGGCCGGGCTGTGCGGCTTCGTATCTTTTCCAGCATCACCAGCGACTAGAAACCTGTCACCACCATCGCATACACCAGCGCTGCGCCGCCCACCGCGCCGAGGAACGTGAAGCACTGTTCGTCCGCGCCCGAGCGGCGCGCCCAGATTCTTCCAGCGAGCGCAGCCAACCCGGTGATCCCCAGAAACAACGACAGCGATGACCCGGCCGTACACACCATGCCGGGAAACTCGTCGTTCCAGGCGCATGCATAGAGCTGCCGCACGGATACGCCGACCACGCCGATCGCCACCAGCAAACCGGCAATCAGTCCGTCCCGCTGAACTCTGGATTTCATTTGCATCCCTCCTCCATCGCACCCGCCCTCATCCCACTCGTCCCCATCCCTATACGCGGCTCTAACGGCTGCCACGTGGCTGTGTGCCTGGGCAATACGGTCGGCGGAAAAGCATGCCGCACCGCGCCCGGTTCATACCGTCATTGACGGCGATTGGGCTTGTGAGGGCATCGTCCGGATGGACTAAGGGGATAGCCTGAGGGGCTACTGGGGGGGATTTGCCGGGGAACTGCGGCGGAATTGCGGAAGGAACTTGCCCGGGAGGAAAGCAGCGGACGTGACGACGAACCCCGTCACGTCCATTCAACAAAATCAGTAAACCTGCACGTCAGGCCGTTTGCAGCTTACCTACCAACCACGTCTCAATGACTTCTTCGATTGCCGCGTGCGTTTGAGTGGTGGGCTAGTTAGCTCTTCAACC
>DASVNP010000193.1:0-51991 GCA_036383775.1 Paraburkholderia sp.
GCCACGGCAGCCGCGGCGGGCGATGCCGCGGCCGGCGCCTCTGCCTCCGCCTCGGCGAGCGCCTCGGCGCCGAACGATGCCAGCGCCAGTTCGCGTTCGAGCGGCGTCAGATCGCTGGCGCGGATATCTTCGAGTGTCGGCTTCACCATGTGCTCACCTTGCCGAGTGCGGCAGCGACGCGCTCCCAGCGCGTGTCGATGCCGGCGTCCACTTCGCCGGTGGCGGCTTGCGCGCGGCAGCCGCCGCGTTCCACCGCCGGATCGGTGCGCACGGTCCAGCCGCGGGTTTGCAACTCTTCCAGCAGATAGGCCTCGACCACGGGCAGATCGGCAGGACTCACGATCAGCGCCGGCGCGCCGTTCAGCGCGGGTTCGGCGGCGAGCACCTCACGCGCGGCGGCGATCAGCGCGGTCGGATCGTGCTGCACGTGCTGGCGCACCACCTGTTGCGCGATGTCGAGCGCGAGCGCGACCAGGGTCTCGGAGATCGCGCCTTGGGCGCCGTCGAGTGCCGTCTTGAAGGTCTCGGCCAAGGCGGCGAGGCGTGCCGCTTCTTCGCGCGCTTCGCTTTGACCTTGTTCGAAACCCTGCGCATGGCCCTGGTCGTAACCGGCCTGATAGCCGAGCGCCTGGCCGGCCACGTGGCCGGAAGCGACGCCCTGTGCATGAGCGGCGTCGCGCAGACGTTCGAGTTCGGCTTCGAATGCGCCGTCGTCGACTTCGGGTTCGGGCGGCGCCGGCGGCACCGGATCGAACGAGGCCATCTCCCAGCGCTGGTAGGCCGAGAGCCTCTCCTTCGCCGTGGAGTTCTGATCAGACATATGCGTCTTCCGCCTTGCCGCCTAGCACGATCTGGCCGCTTTCCGCCAGATTGCGCACGATTTGCAGGATGCGGCGCTGCTGCGTCTCGACTTCGGAGACGCGCACCGGACCGCGCGCGTCGAGGTCTTCGGCGAGCAGTTCGGCAGCACGCTGCGACATGTTCGACAGGAACTTCTGGCGCAGCGCGGGCGGTGCGCCCTTCAGCGAGATGATCAGCGCCTCGGACTCGACTTCCTTCAGCAGCAACTGGATCGCGCGGTCTTCCAGATCGAGCAGGTTCTCGAACACGAACATCTGGTCGATGATCTTCTGCGCGAGTTCCGCGTCGTACTGGCGAACGTTCTCGATAACGCCTTCTTCATGATTGCTGGACATGAAGTTGAGAATCTCGGCCGCCGTGCGGATGCCGCCCATCGGGCTGCGCTTGAGGTTGTCGCTGCCGGATAGCAGCCCCGTCAGCACGTCGTCGAGTTCACGCAGCGCGGCCGGCTGGATGCCGTCGAGCGTGGCGATTCGCAGCAGCACGTCGTTGCGCAGGCGCTCGGTGAAGCAGGCGACGATTTCCGAGGCCTGATCGCGGTCCAGGTGAACGAGGATGGTCGCGATGATCTGCGGGTGCTCGTTCTTGATGAGTTCGGCCACGGCCGCGGAGTCCATCCACTTCAGGCCTTCGATACCGCTGGTATCGCTGCCCTGCAGAATCCGGTCGATGATCGCACCGGCCTTGTCGTCGCCAAGCGCCTTGGTCAGCACCGAACGGATGTACTCGTTCGAATCCAGCGACATGCCGGTGTGCTGCTCCGCTTCGCGCACGAACTCCTGCAGGACTTCATCGACCTGTTCGCGGGTCACGCTCTTCAGCGCGGCCATCGCGACGCCGATCTTCTGGACTTCGCGCGGCCCGAGGAACTTGAACACCTGCGCGGCTTCTTCCTCGCCGATCGACATCAGCAGGAGCGCGCTCTTCATCACGCCTTCAGCGCTCATCGGACACCCAATTTTTCACGACGGTTGCGACAATCTTCGGATCCTGGCGCGCGATGTTGCGCGCGAATTCCAGGTTCCGCTCGTATTTGTGCTTCGAGTTTTCGAGCGCCAGCAGTTCGCTGTCGTTCTCCAGTTCGGCGACCGTGCTCATGCTCGCGCGCTCGGCGGCGGGGATGCCGTCCAGCAGGACCGGATCGTCCGGCGACGGCAGGGCAGTCGCGAGAGCCGGCTCCGGCGGCGGGAACGCGCGGCGCATCGCCGGCTTCACCATCACGAAGTAGAGGAACAGGGCCACCGCGCCGATGCCGAGGTAAGTGGCGATCTGCTTGGCGAGCGCGATCATGTCCGGCGTGCGCCACCACGGCAGGTCGGCTGTCGGGTCGACGTCGGCGGTGAACGGGCTGTTGACCACGTTGACCGAGTCGCCGCGCGTCGCGTCGAAGCCCATCGCGTCCTTCACCAGCTGATTGACCTGTGCGAGCTTGTCGGCGGTGACCGGCTGCATCGAGGCGTGGCCCTTGGCGTCGACCACCTTCAGATAGTTGACCACCACGGCCACTGACAGCCGCTTGATGCCGCCCATCGCGCTTTCCTGATGGCGCACCATCTTGTCGAGTTCGTAGTTGGTGGTCGAATCCTTGCGGTCGCTGACCGGCGTGGTCGTCACGCCGCTCGCGCCGTTCGGCGCATTGATCGGCGCCGAAGCCGGCTGCGGCGGCTGGTTCGACAGCGCGCCCGGCACACCCGAGGCGGCGCCTTGCGACATCTCGGTGGCGCTGCTCGATTGCTGGCTGCGGATCGCCGCCTGTTGCGGGTTGCCGTTGGGGCCGTAATTTTCCGAGGTCTGCTCGCTGCGCGAGAAGTCGATGTCGGCGCTGACCTGCGAATGCGCGTTGCCCGAGCCGAACAGCGGCGCGAGGATCGCGTCGATGCGCTGCTGGGTGTTGCGTTCGATCTGCTGGCGATACTTCAGCTGCGAGGCGTCGAGTCCGCTGCCGGTGGACGGCTGCGTCAGCAGGTTGCCGTCCTGGTCGAGGATGGTCACACCCTTCACCGGCATGTCCGGCACCGCCGACGACACCATATGGGTGATCGCCATCACCTGGCCTTCGTCGAGCGCGCGGCCCGGGTAGAGGTTGACCAGCACGGAGGCGGAGGGCGCTTCCTTGTCGCGCACGAACACGGACGGCTTCGGAATCGCCAGATGCACGCGAGCCGACTTTACCGTCGAAATCGATTCGACCGTGCGCTCCAGTTCACCTTCCAGCGCGCGCTGATAGTTGACCTGCTCGGCGAACTGGCTGATGCCGAACTTCTGGTTGTCCATCAGTTCGAAGCCGACCGAGCCGCTCTTGGGCAGACCCTGCGAGGCGAGCCGCAGACGCATTTCGTGCACCTGCTCGCCCGGCACGAGGATCGCGCCACCCGCGTCGGAGAACTTGTAGGGAATGTTGGCCTGCTGAAGCGCGGCGATGATGGCGCCGCCGTCGCGGTCCGACAGGTTGCTGTAGAGCACCTTGTAGTCCGGCGCCCGCGACCACAGGAACAGGCCCGCCACCACGGCGACCAGCAGCGCGACCGCGAAGATCAGCGGGGCACGCGGGTTGCCGCGCATTTGCGCGAGGCCTGACAGACGTTGACCAAAATTGCCGCCCAGGCCGCCGCCGAGGCCGCCCAGGTCCGCGGCGCCGCCGGCCTGTGCGGCACCGGCGGTGCCGGGCTGCGCGCCGGCGAGGCCCATGCGGGCGTCGGGGTTGATCAAAGAGTTGGCTGACGAATCCATGCGTCGGGTTTCTCCGGGATGCCTTTGCGTTCTGCCGTCTGCCGCCGCACCGAGGGTCGGCGGACGTACGGACAGATACTTTCACCCTTGAAATTATCCGCAGCGGCGCTCAACCCGATTGCTTGAATAGAGCCGGGTTTCCCCCCTACTTTCGGGGCTTTCCCTGAGAGCCCGCTGCTATGCTTTCATCCAGATCGGTACGGTTCCGGCATGCCGGTCGTCATTCCCTGGAGAAAACATGACTTTTCCCGTGAGCGCGCTCTCGTCGGCGCTGCAACAGATGCAGTCGATGGCGGCGCAAGCGGCCGGCGGCAGCAATGCCGTGGCCGACCAGTCAGGCGCGGCGACGCCCAGCGGCTTCGCATCGGCACTGAAGGCATCGCTCGACAAGATCAGCGGCGATCAGACCAAGGCGGTCGGCGAGTCGCAGGCGTTCGAACTCGGCGCCTCGAACGTGTCGCTGAACGACGTGATGGTGGATATGCAGAAGGCCAACGTCGGCTTCCAGTTCGGCCTGCAGGTGCGCAACAAGCTGGTGTCGGCCTATAACGACATCATGCAGATGCAGGTGTAAGCGGCGCCCGGGCGGCCACGCGGTTCCCCCCGCCCGAACGCGAGCATGCCGGCTGGCCTTCGCGGGCCGCGCCATTCGCGCCCCTTAATCCTCCTTACAACGGACTAAAGCTTTCCTTCTGCCTATCCGATAACCAGGTACAGGCAGAAATCGGGGTGCGGCAATTGCGACGCGCACCCGGATGGGGGGCCACGACCAACCGCATTGCAAGAGAGGAGGAGCGCCGATGTTTTCCCCAGGACACTCTGGAGCCAACGCATACGCACGCGTGGGCGTCGAGACAGGGGTGATGGGCGCGAGTCCGCATCGTCTGATCGTGATGTTGTATCAGGGCGCGCGGCAGGCCATCGCGCAAGCGCGCATGCATCTGCAGCAAGGCAACGTGCCGGCTCGTGGAGAGGCGGTCGGCAAGGCGATTCAGATCGTCGAAAGCGGGCTGCAACAGTCGCTCAACCTCGAAGCGGGCGGCGAGATTGCAGAGCGGTTGAACGCGCTATATGGCTATATGTCGCGCCGGCTGCTCGAAGCCAACATAAAACAGAGCGAGGCGATGCTGGTCGAGGTCGATGGCCTGCTGGCGACGCTCGAAGAGGCATGGATCGGGATTGCCCCGGAGATCACGCGGATGGCAGCCCAGCCGGCCGCGGAAAGCATGAGATGACATCGAACGCAGAATACTTCGCCCGTTATGAGGCTATTGCAGCGATTTCCTGCCGGATGCTGACGGTTGCCCGGCGCGCACTGTGGAGCGACCTCGTTCACTTGCAGGAGGAATACCGCAAGCTGGTCGACGCGTTGAAGGACGCCGAAACCGGCGTGAAGCTCGACGAGGCGGAGCGTCTGCGCAAATACGCGTTGATCCGGCAAATCCTCGCCGACGACGCGGCGATCCGGGATCTGGCGAATCCGCGCATGGCTACGCTGTCGGCGCTGTTCGCAGGGCGACAGACACGCGTGCTCAAGGAGCTGTACGGGGCGCGCTGAGTTGTGCAGTACGCCGTGAATCAGGTCCCCTTGGGCGGCGCCGCGCGCATCTCTATCAAAACATCCGGCTGACAGACTGTAGCTGAGCGCGCTGCCGCCAGTGTGACCAAGGAATCGGCATGAACGGAATCGACACGGCCGTCGCTTCGCTGCTAGCGAACCGGATCGACAGCCTGCTCAACATCGCACCGGGCAGCGCGGCCGCCTCGCAGACCGGCGCAGCGGACGTCGAGACCGCGCCGGCCACCGGCGCTCCCGTTGCCACAACCGCTCCGCAGCCTTCCGCACAGACCGCTTTGTCCGCCGTGGCCCTGACCCTCAACGCGATCGTGCGCTCGGGCGGCGAGGCGACGCCCGCCGTGCTCGGCCAGGCGCCGATCTGGCCGGCGGCGCCCGCGCTCGATGTCGAAGGCGGCGCCTTGCCGCTGTTCGACACGCCCGCTGCCGCAGCTGATGCCACGGGCGCCAGCGCTTCAACCGGTTCGGCCGCCTCGGCCGCATCAACTAACAACCCCAATGCCGCCGCTACCGCTTCGACAGCGGCCACCGCCAACGTGGCGGCGGCGCAGGTGCCCGTAGCGGCGCTCGCGGCCGCGCTCGAGCAAACGGTCAGCGACAGCGGTCTGTTCTACGAAGCGCATCTGGCGCAATGGCTGGCGGGCCAGCGCTCGCCGGCGGACCTGGCCGGCGAGGCGCAAAACAAGCTGGTGGCCGCCGCCGCGCAATTGCCGCTCGACTGGGCGAACGACGCCGGCGAGGCTTCTCCCGGCAACCCGTTGACTCGGCAGGGCACGGGCGCGGCGCCGAATGGATCGCAATCGGGCCCGCAGTCCGGCGCGCCGGACGCCAACGCCGCTGCCCGCGCGGCGCCATCCATCCAAACCGCGCAGGCCGCGCGCTTCGCGGCTGGGGAAGTGCTTGCCAGCTCGCTGTCCGATCTGAACGGCCAATCCGCGCACGCCAGCTTGCACAACGCGGCGACGCTGCCGGGTGACAACGGCGGCTCGCAAAATTCGCAATCGATGGCGGCCGCGGTGCATCCCGCAACGGTGCCGCTGGTGCGCCAGCAGCTCGATCTGCTCGCGACTGGGCAGTTTCGCTGGACCGGCGAAGCGTGGCCGGGCGCCAAGCTCGATTGGACCATCGAACAGGACGGCGACGAATGGGACCGCAGCGGCGGCGGCGCGGCCAGCGAGGACGATCAGCCGTGGCGCACACGCCTGACGCTGTCGCTGCCGACGCTCGGCACCGTCGATGCGGAATTGACCTTGACCGGCACCCGGCTCATCGCGCGGGTGCAGGCCAGCCCCGGCGGTGCGGCGCGCCTCGCGGTGCAGGGTGAGAGCTTTCGTCAGCGGCTCGCGGCGGCGGGCATCGAACTGACCGGCTTGACGATCCGCGAGATCGGCGGCGGCGCGCCGGTAACCGGTGCCGATGCCTCGGGTGCCGCGGCGGCTGCGCAGGCAGCGGCGTCGGCGTATGCGCGCTCGGCGTCCACGGCGAGTGCGGCTGGGGCGGCAACGGACCATGCCGCGTCGGTTCGACGGACGGCGCAAACCGGCCGCCCGGCCGCCGCGCCGCTCGACGATTTCGACTGGGACATGTGATGAGCCGCACACACCGCTACCGCCGCAGCGCGGCCGCGCTCGTCTATGACACGCAAGGCCGTGATCCCACGCCGCGCGTGATCGCCAAAGGCTACGGGATGCTGGCCGAGATGATCGTGCAACGGGCCAAGGAAGCCGGCCTGTATGTCCACGAGGCGCCCGAAATGGTCTCGCTGCTGATGCAGGTAGACCTCGACGCGCGCATTCCGCCAGAGCTTTATCAGGCCGTGGCGGAGTTGCTCGCGTGGCTGCATCGGCTGGAAAGCGGCGCAGAGACTGAGCCGGCGCACGCCGCGAATGCCGGGGCGCAGGACGTCACCGATGTGGTGGCGATCGACGTCGAAGGCGGGACAGCGGCGCGCTGAACACGCCGCCGCCGCCAAGCCCTACTTTAGAACCGCATCATCAGCTTGAGCAGCGCGTTCACCCGCTTGCCGTACGGCGGCGAGATCCAGCCACGCGCGTTCAGGCGCGCCTGCGTCAGCACCGGCTTCATCTTCGAGAAGGTCACGAAGCCTTCGTAGCCGTGATACGCGCCCATGCCACTTGCCCCGACTCCGCCGAACGGCAGGCTTTCGCACGCCAGATGCATCAGCGTCTCGTTGATCGCCATGCCCCCGGCGATGGTTTCGTGCGTCACGCGGTCAATCGTGGCGGCGTCGTCGGCGTACAGATACAGCGCGAGCGGACGGGGCCGGGCGTTGATCCACGCGATCGCCTCGTCGAGCGTGTCGTAGGGGACGATCGGCAGCAGCGGCCCGAAGATTTCCTCCTGCATCAGCGCGCAGGCGTCCGGGGCATTCGTCACCGCGATTAGCGGATAGCGGCGGCTCGCTGCATCGGGCGTGCTGTCGGTGAGCGTATGGAGTTGCGCGCCGGCGGCCTGGGCTTCGTCGGCGAGACGTTCGAGACGCGCGAAGTGGCGCGCCGAAATGATCGACGTGTAGTCCGTGTTGTGGGCGAAGTTCGGGTACATCTTCGCCATCCGCGCGCGCGCCCGTTCGACGAACGCCCCCTCCTGGCCGCGCGGCACCAGCACGTAGTCGGGCGCCACGCAGGTTTGCCCCGCGTTGAGCGTCTTGCCGGCGATCAGGTTGTCCACCGCGTTGTCGAAGCGCGCATGCGCGCCGATGATGGCCGGCGACTTGCCGCCCAGTTCGAGCGTGACCGGCGTCAGATGCTCGGCGGCGGCGCGCATCACCTCGTGGCCGACCTTGGTTGATCCGGTGAACAGCAGATGGTCGAACGGTTGCGCGCTGAACGCTGCGGCGAGCGCGGCGTCGCCGTTCACCACCGCGACGTGATCGCGCGCGAAGGTTTGGCCGATCAGTTGCTCGAATAGCGCCGAAGTGCGCGGCGTCAATTCGGACATCTTGATGATCGCGCGGTTGCCGGCGGTGAGCGCGCTGATCAGCGGGCCGACGGCGAGCAGCACCGGATAATTCCACGGCACGATGATGCCGACCACGCCGAGCGGTTGCGGCACGACTTTCGCGCGCGCCGGCTGCAGCCATTTGTTGGTGCTGCGCCGCTGCGCTTTCATCCAGCGCTTGCCGTGGCGGAGCGCGCCGTTGATCTCTTCCTTCACCAGCAGAAATTCGGCGAGCAGCACTTCCTGTTTCGCGCGATTGCCGAAGTCGGCGCTCATCGCTTCGGCAAGCGCGTCGCGATTGTCGAGCATGACTTTGCGCAACGCTTTCAGATGCGCGGCGCGGCTATCCCACGACGGATACGGCGCTCGCAGATAAGCATGGCGTTGATCCCGCAGCAGCGCTTCAAGCGCGGCGACTTCCGGCAAATCGTTCTTCATAGGTGTCCTCTCCCTGATGGATGACGGTGCGCGTTGCGTCGCGCTCTTATAGGTGTGCTGGTGTTGCCCGATGTTGCCTGGTGGTGCCTGGTTTTGCCTGGTGTATCCGGCGCGTGCTGAACGTCAGGCGGGAAAAGCCCGTTCGACAATCGCCGCGTGATCGAAGGTGGGCGGCAACGTGCCGTAGACGCGGCCGCTTTCGCCGCAGCCATCGGCGAGGCGTGTTGCAATGAAAGCCTCGGCGACTTCGGCAGGGGCGTGTTTGACGAGCAAGGCCGCCTGCGCGATCAGCACGATTTGCTGCGCGATCCGCCGTGCCGAGGCTTCGCGATGCTCGGCCGGCCCGTTGAGCGTGGCGGCGAGCTTGCCGAGCGCGGCGCGCAATGCCGGATGCGCCTGAGCGTCCGCCTGCCAGGGGGCGAACAAGGCCTGCGCCGCTTCCGGCTCGCGTTCCATGGCGCGCAGCACGTCGAGGCACATCACGTTGCCGGAGCCTTCCCAGATCGAATTCACGGGCGCTTCGCGATAGAAGCGCGCCATCGGGCCGGTTTCCACATAGCCGTTGCCGCCCCAGACTTCCATCGCCTCGCCGGTGAATTCCAGTGCGCGCTTGCAGACCCAGTACTTCGCCGCCGGCGTGACGATGCGCCGCCACGCGCGTTCGGCGAGCGAGGTGGACGCGGCGTCGGTGGATTCTTCGAAAGCGCGCGCGAGACGCATGAACAGCACCGTCGCCGCTTCCGATTCCAAAGCCAGGTCGGCCAGCACATTGCGCATGAGCGGCTGGTCGGCCAGATGCCGTCCGAACGCGCTGCGCTCACGCGCATGGTGGATGGCCTGCACGAGCGCCGCGCGCATCAACGCAGCACTGCCAATCACGCAATCGAGCCGCGTGTAATTCGCCATTTCGATGATGGTGGGCACGCCACGCCCTTCATCGCCGATCATGATGCCGAACGCGTCGAGGAATTCGACTTCGCTGCTCGCATTCGAGCGGTTGCCGAGCTTGTCCTTCAGACGCTGGATCTGCACGGCGTTCTTGCTGCCGTCCGGCGCGAAGCGCGGCACGAAGAAACACGAGATGCCCTCGTGATCGTCCGTGCGGGCGAGCACCAGATGCGCGTCGCACTGCGGCGCGGAGAAAAACCACTTGTGGCCGACGAGCCGGTAAGCGGCGCCGCGGCCACTGCCGGCGGTGGCATAGGCGCGCGTCTGATTGCTGCGCACATCCGAGCCGCCTTGCTTCTCGGTCATGCCCATTCCGATCATCGCAGACGCTTTTTGCGTGAGCGGCAGGTCGCGCGCATCGTGCTCGCGCGCGTAGAGCTTGTCGCGCAGCGTGGCGAACAGCGCCGGTTCACGCTGCAGCACCGGAATGCTCGCGAAGGTCATCGTCAGCGGGCAGAGCGAGCCAGATTCGATCTGCGCGTGCAGAAAGTAGCCGGCGCAGCGCGCGACCATCGCGCCGCGCTGCGGATCGGAAAATGGCAGCGCGTGCAGCCCTTCGCGGCGCAGCAGCGACAGCAACGTATGCCACGAAGGATGAAATTCGAGCGCGTCGATGCGCTCGCCGCGCGGACTGTGCGTGACGAGCTCCGGCGTATGGCGGTTGGCCAGTTCCGCGAGCGCGAGCGTGTCCGGTGTGGTGAGCGCCGCGCCGTGCCGCAGCAGCGCGGCGCGATGCCACGCGGCGCCGTCGCGTTCGAGTGCGGCGGACAACGCGGCGTCGCTGGAAAACAGGTTGTAGTCCGCCGGCGGCGCAACCTGATTGGTCACCTCGTGGGTCTGGCCGAAACGGTGCCGTTCCATCTACTGTCTCCGTTCAACGCGTGCCCGCCGGCGCTCTTCGACGGTGCGCTGTTTGATCGCTGAGTGCCGTGCCGCACGGCGGGAGGACGGCGCATGTGGCGCCGTGTTTGAATGCCTCGCGCGGCCGCCCGGCGGGCGTGTGCGCGTCTTTCATCATAGGGGCGCGGGGGTGTTTCCGTTTAGAGGAATCGCTCTGGCGCGAACCCGCCGCGCGCTCCGAACGCTCCCTACAATGCCGGTAAAACGCACGTAGACAAGTGTGTACACAATATAACTTGCATGGGACCAGAGTAGGTGCTTTGCATGGGACCAGAGTAAGCGCTAAAGCGCCAACTCTGGTCGACACAAGGAGGAGCGAATGCAATACGACTACATCATCGTCGGTGCAGGCTCGGGCGGCTGCTCGCTGGCGAGCCGTCTCGCGGATAGCTGCCCTGACGCGACGATCGCCCTGATCGAAGCCGGTCCGCACACGGACCGTAATCTGTTCGTCAACATGCCGGTCGGCGTGGCGGCCGTGGTGCCCCACAAACTCAAGACCAACTACGGTTATTTGACCGCTCCGCAGCCGGGGCTCGGCGGACGGCAAGGCTATCAGCCGCGCGGGCGTGGCTTCGGCGGATCGAGTGCGATCAACGCGATGATCTACACGCGCGGCCATCCGCTCGACTACGACGAATGGGCGCAACTCGGCTGCGAAGGCTGGTCATGGGCGGACGTGCTGCCGTATTTCCGCCGCGCCGAAGGCAACCAGCGCGGCGCCGACGCGTGGCACGGCGATAGCGGTCCGCTCACCGTCTCCGATCTGCGTTTTCAGAATCCGTTTTCGAAGCGTTTCGTGCAGGCGGCCATGGAAGCCGGCTATAAGGCAAATGGCGATTTCAACGGTGCGGATCAGGAGGGGATCGGTTTCTATCAGGTGACGCAGCGTGACGGACGCCGTTGCAGCGTGGCGCGCGCCTATATCTATGACCGTGATCGTCCCAATCTCCACACGATCGCCGACGCGACCGTGCTGCGCGTGACCTTCAGCGACAAACGCGCAAGCGGTGTCGAGATCGTGCGCGGCGGCCGTACTGAAACGCTCGAAGCGCGCGCCGAGGTGGTGCTCGCGGCCGGCGCGTTCAATTCGCCGCAACTGCTGATGTGCTCGGGCATCGGGCCGGCGGCGCATTTGCAGTCGCACGGCATCGCGGTGTTGCACGACGCGCCGGAGGTCGGCCAGAACCTGATCGACCACGTCGATTTCACGATCAACAAGCGCGTCTCGTCGATCGAGCCGACCGGATTCTCGATTCGCGGGATTGCGCGGATGCTGCCGCAGTTCGTCACCTTCATGCGTCATGGGCGCGGCATGTTGTCGAGCAATGTCGCGGAGGCGGGCGGTTTTCTGAAGAGCCGCCCGACGCTCGAGCGGCCAGATCTGCAATTGCATTTCTGCGCGGCCATCGTCGACGATCACAACCGCCACATGCATTGGGGCCACGGCTATTCGCTGCACGTATGCGTGTTGCGGCCGCACAGCCGCGGCACGGTGACGCTGGCCAGCGCCGACGCGCGCACCGCGCCGGTGATCGACCCGCGCTTTTTCAGCGATTCGCGCGATCTCGACCTGCTGGTGGAAGGCGCGCAGATGGCGCGGCGCATTCTCGATGCGCCCTCGCTCGCGCTGCATGGCGGCACCGAGCTTTACACGGATGCGGGCCAGACGGACGCGCAATTGCGGCAGACCATCGCCGAGCATGCGGATACGATCTATCACCCGGTGGCGACTTGCCGGATGGGCGGCGACGCGCGCTCGGTGGTCGATCCGCAGTTGCGGGTGCGGGGCGTGACGGGGCTGCGGATTGTCGACGCCTCGGTGATGCCGACGCTGATTGGCGGCAACACCAATGCGCCGACGGTGATGATCGGTGAGCGCGCGGCCGACCTGATCGCCGCCGCCCGCCGCGAGTCGCCGATGGCGCCAAAATCGGCGCCGGCAGGCATGACGGCGAGCGCGGCTTGAGCCGCGTCGACACACGCTTTAATCTTCAAATTTGATGCTCAAATATAAGACAATTTTGACTAACTTCGGCTAATTCGTCATAAATTGTGCTGTTTCGTTTTTGAGATTTTCCGAAACCTATAATCGCGCCGCGAAAAGAAGCGCGTCAGGTGGCGCGTTCGGAAGTTCAAGGGAACGAAGCGATGAGTATCAACGTGATTCAACTGATTCAGTCTGCCTTGACGGACAGTGTCGTGGGGCAGTTAGCGGAGCGCTTCGGGTTGCCGCCGGTTGCGACGCAAAAGGTGCTGGCCACTATTGCTCCAGCGCTCGTCGCCGGCCTAATGCAGAAGGGCGCGACGCTCGACGGTGCGCGTTCCCTCTACACCACGATCCTCTCGTCAGCGGTGAATGACCATATTGCCGAACAACTGCCGAACCTGCTCGGCAGCACGAGCGGCGTAAGCCAACTGGAAACTGGCGGGTGGCAGTTGCTCGAGCGCGCGCTGGACCGCCGCGTCGACCTGCTCAGCGACGAGGTTGCCACGCAAACCGGTGCGCCGGTCCATGCCACGCATGCCATGACAGGGATTGCCGGAGCCATCCTGCTCGGGGTGCTCAAACGGCATTTTCTCGAGGGGCAGGGCAATGCCGGGCAGTTGCCGACGCTGCTGGGCCATCAATTGCCGCTGATCGCGCCGCATCTCAGCGACCGCCTGCTGGCCTCGCTAGGTCTAAGCGGGCTCGGCGCTTTCTCCGGCATCGTGCTGTCGCAATTGAAAGCCGTTTCGGCGCATATCGACCACCCGACGCCGGCGGTCAAGCCGGTGCCCGAGGCCCTGGCGAGCGTTCAAGTGCCCGCGGGGGCGGTGGTGCGCGAAGAGCGCCGCTCGCACAAGTGTCTCTGGTGGCTGCTCGCGGCAGTCGCAGCGGTGCTCGCCTTTCTGTTCCTGCGTGGCTGCCATGGTGAGCAGAGCGTGAGCGGTGCTGCCGAGCACAGCGCGGCGGGAGGCGCAGCCAATGTGCAACCGGCTTCCGCGCCGGACCCTGCATCGGTTGTCGTGACACCGGCCAGCGACGTCGCGGCGTCCACACCCGTCGCCAGCGCCCCGCTCGCCGCCAGCGCACCGACCAAAGACAGTCAGCTCAGCGTTGTCGTCAGCGCCAGCGGCAAACCGACCGTCACCGCCGTGGTTGGCAGCGAAGCGGAAAAATCGCAGCTGATGGACACGCTGACCAATCGCCTCGGCGAATACAACTTCGTCCCGAACATCACGGTCGATTCCGCCACCAAACCGGCCGACTGGCTGGCACATCTCGATGGCTTGGTGCCGCTCATGTCGCTGCCGGGCGCGGAAGTGAAAGTGGACGGCACGCACGTTGAGCTCAGCGGCACGGTGGCCGACCCGAAACTCGGCTGGTTCGACAAACTGAAACCGCTATTCGGCGCGCCGTACCAGATCGGTTCATTCGACGTCGCGCACGCGGTCGCCGATGCAACCGCCAATTTCCGCAGCGCAATCAAGGGCCTGCTCGCGCCGGATAGCTCCTGCGTCGCAGCGGACGTGGTCAAGGTGCTGAACCTGCAGGTGATCAATTTCGCGAGCGCGAGTGCTCGGGTGCCGGTTTCGGCGGTGGAAGACCTGGATCAGTCGGCTCGCGTACTGAATGCCTGCGCGCATAACGGCAAAACGGCACAGCTTGAAGTGGCGGGTTATTCGGACAACGTCGGTGGCGAGCAAACCAATCTGCAGTTGTCGAAGCAGCGTGCCGAAGCGGTGCGCGCCTACCTGGTCAAGACGGGCGTGCCTGCAGATTCGCTGACTGCGCAAGGCTACGGCGAGACACGTCCGGTCGCGAGCAATGACACGGCTAGCGGCCGCTTCGCCAACCGCCGCATCGAGTTCGTCGCTCAGTAATAGTCGACGCGCTCACTTTCCCGCTAAGTCGTTCCCCAACGATCTCCCGCGGGGTCTTCATATAGGGAATACACACCGCCCGGTTCGCGCCGGGCGGCGTGTGTCATTGGTCCGGCGGCGTGTGAACCGGCGCGGCGATGCCCGTCATGCCGACGGCCGGCCCCAGCATGAAATCGTCGCCGGCCTGGCCCGGCAACGTTTCTCGCGCGACTTCAAGCCACGCGCGCGCGGCGTGCGACAGATACCCGTCGCGGCGCCAACCGATTGCCATTTCCCACGGAATCTCCGGCTCCACCACTGGCCGGCAGGTGAACTTGGCCGGATCGAGACGCCGGCAATACGGCGCCGGCAACAAAGCGATGCCGACACCGGCCAGCACCAATGCCGCCATGAAATCCCAATGCCCGCTGCGGCCGACGATGGTCGGCGCAAACCCGGCGGCACGGCATGCGTTCAACACGACATCGTTGAGCGCGAGACTCTCGCCGTAAAACACGAACGGCTCGTTGGCGAGCTGGGCAAGCGGTACTTCGGGCTGATCGTCCCAGCGCGAGCCGGTACGCGCGACCAGCCACAGCAGCTGGTGCGTCATGGGCAGCACGTCGATATTTTCCGGATCGACCGGTTGCAGCACGCCGCCTAATTCTAGTTCACCGTTGATCAGCGCTGCTTCGATGGCGCGCGAACCCTGTTCGAACAGCTTCAGTTCGATTTTCGGATAGCGCTGGCGGAACGCGGCGATGGCCGGTGTGAAGAGCGAACCGCCCATCGGCGGAATGCCGATGGTGAGTTCGCCGCGGCCGAGCGTGTCGAGATCGTTCAGTTCGGACTGCAACTGCGCGTGCGCCGCCAGCACATCCTGACCGCGCTGATAGACGATCCGGCCGGCATCGGTCAGCACCATCTGGCGCCCGTCGCGCAGCAAGAGCGGAGAGCCGATTTCGTCCTCCAGCGACTTGACCATCTTGCTGATGGTCGGCTGCGTGACGAACATCAATTCGGCGGCGACGGTGAAACTCTGCTGACGCACCACTTCGACGAAATACCGCAGCGCACGTAGTTCCACGATCTCAGACTCCAGAATTCCAAATCGGAATGATTTGAAGGATTGTAAGTCATTAAATTTATGCGGCAGTACGACTCATGCCGGCGTTCAATCATCAAGTCCCGTTATGGATTGCCGCGAAAGCGCTGAGTGCTCCCGCATATCAAGATGGACTCGGCCGCAGACGGGATAACATCAACGTCTCTCCTCGTTGCCCGTCCATCGCGACCGTTCCGATTTATGCCGCCCATCTCGATCATCATTCCCTGCTACAACGCCGCGGCGACGCTCGCCCGCGCGCTGGACAGCTGCCGCATTCAACCTGAAGCGGCGCAGATCATCGTGGTGGACGACGGTTCGACCGATGCCTGCGCGGACATCGTCGCGCAGTGCGGCAGCCTCGACGCGCGGGTGGGCTTGCTGCGCATGCCGTACAACGGCGGCGCGGCGCGCGCGCGCAACTGGGGCGCGATGCATGCGTCGCACGATCTGCTCGCGTTCCTCGACGCCGACGACGAGTATCTGCCCGGCGCGCTGGCCGCCGCGAGTGCGTTTCTCGCGCATAACCCGCAGGCGGTGTCCGTGCGGCTCGACGTCGAGTACACGGATTTTCCGGGCGAGCTCACCGCTCATCCCGATTTCGCCGCGCACACGGCTACGCTGAGCAACACGGTGCCGAGCAGTCTGATCATTCGCCGCGCGGCGTACGCGGCGCTCGGCGGCTTTCCCATGGACGACGCGTTTCGGCGCATTGGCGGTGAAGACGGCGCGTTTTCATGGGCGTTGCGCGAAATTTTTGGCAACCCGCGTCTGGACGACGTGAAGCGCGTGCGCATGCATTACCACGCGGGCATTCACGCCGAACGCTACTTCCGCATCGCGCTCGGACTGCAGATTCCGGATCCCGCCGATGTCGAGGAGGCGTTCCGCGTGTCGAAGCAGTTCCTCGAGAATGCGCGCGCCGGGATCGCGCAATTGCGCTCGGCCAAGGTGGCCGCTGGTTAAGCCGCCCTCCGAAAATCCGCTCCCTCGCCCCGAAGCCATCTCGATTTGCTACAATCGCCGTTCGTCTTCGAGGAGCGTTGCGACGGGTACCGCGAATCCCTATATTCGCCGGCCGCCCGCCAGGCTCGAAGGCTTCAATCGGAGGGGAGAACGCGCATGGCGCTTTTCCACCCCACCGCATCGAACCGCGCTCACGTCAAATTTCTAGTCAATTTTTTAGAAAGGAGGGCGTGATGAACGCCGCTGTGATCGATTCCAAAGCTTCCCAAGATTACATTGTTGCCGACATGTCGCTGGCCGACTGGGGCCGCAAAGAACTGAATATCGCAGAGACGGAAATGCCCGGCCTCGTGCAGACGCGTGAAGAGTACAAGGCGCAGCAGCCGCTGAAGGGCGCGCGCATTGCCGGTTCCCTGCACATGACCATCCAGACCGGCGTGCTGATCGAGACGCTGACGGCGCTCGGCGCCGACGTTCGCTGGGCCTCGTGCAACATTTTCTCGACGCAGGATCACGCCGCTGCGGCTATCGCCAAGGCCGGCACGCCGGTGTTCGCATTCAAGGGCGAGTCGCTCGACGAATACTGGGAGTTCTCGCACCGCATTTTCGAATGGCCGAATGGCGAGTTCGCCAACATGATCCTCGACGACGGCGGCGACGCCACGTTGCTGCTGATCCTCGGTTCGAAGGCCGAGAAAGACCGTTCGGTGATCGCCAAGCCGACCAACGAAGAAGAAGTCGCACTGTACAAGTCGATTGCCCGTCATTTGGACGCTGATCCGGTGTGGTACTCCACGCGTCTCGCGCACATTCAGGGCGTGACGGAAGAAACCACCACCGGCGTGCACCGTCTGTACCAGATGGAAAAGGAAGGCCGTCTGCCGTTCCCGGCCATCAACGTCAACGACTCGGTCACCAAGTCGAAGTTCGACAACCTGTATGGCTGCCGTGAGTCGCTGGTCGACGGCATCAAGCGCGCGACCGACGTGATGATCGCGGGGAAGATCGCGGTGGTCGCGGGCTACGGCGACGTGGGCAAGGGCTGCGCGCAATCGCTGCGCGGTTTGGGCGCTACCGTGTGGGTCACGGAAATCGACCCGATCTGCGCGCTGCAGGCCGCGATGGAAGGCTACCGCGTCGTGACGATGGAATACGCCGCTGACAAGGCCGACATTTTCGTGACGGCCACCGGCAACTACCACGTGATCGGCCACGACCACATGAAGGCGATGCGCCACAACGCGATCGTCTGCAACATCGGTCACTTCGATTCGGAAATCGACGTGGCGTCGACCCGCCAGTACCAGTGGGACAACATCAAGCCGCAAGTCGACCACATCATTTTCCCGGACGGCAAGCGCGTGATCCTGCTGGCTGAGGGCCGCCTCGTGAACCTGGGTTGCGCGACGGGCCACCCGTCGTTCGTGATGTCGAACTCGTTCACGAACCAGACGCTCGCGCAGATCGAACTGTTCACGCAAGGCAAGAAGTACGAGAACAAGGTGTACGTGCTGCCGAAGCATCTGGACGAGAAGGTCGCACGCCTGCATCTGGCGCGCATCGGCGCAAACCTGACCGTGCTGTCGGACGATCAGGCCGGCTACATCGGCGTCGACAAGAACGGTCCGTTCAAGCCGAACCACTACCGCTACTAAGCACGCCGCGGGCGGTTGAAAAGCATGACAGTTTGACGACAGGGCGGCGCATCATGCGCCGCTTTGTTCGCCATGCCCGCCTCATTCATTCAACGGACATCCGGCCTACAAGGAGCTTTACATGACCGTGCTGCTGACCTGGCTGATCAACGCGCTTGCGCTTCTGATCATCACCTACCTCGTTCCGTCGATCCATATCCGCAGTTTCGGCACCGCATTGATCGTCGCGGTGGTGCTCGGATTGATCAATACGATCCTGCGACCGGTGCTGATTCTGTTGACGCTGCCCGTCACGATCGTCACGCTCGGACTCTTCATCCTGGTGGTGAATGCGCTGTGCTTCTGGCTGTGCGCGTCGCTGCTGAAGGGCTTCGAAGTGTCGGGTTTCTGGTCGGCGTTCTTCGGCTCGATTCTGTACAGCATTGTCTCGTGGCTGCTGTCCGCGCTTATTTTCGGCAACCGCAGCATCGGTTGAATCACTGAATCATGAACCCGATCGAACTTTCATTCGAATTCTTCCCGCCTAAAACGCAGGAGGGTGTCGACAAGCTGCGCGCCACGCGCACGCAACTCGCCACGCTCAAGCCCAAGTTCGTGTCCGTCACGTTCGGCGCCGGCGGCTCGACGCAGCAGGGCACGCTCGACACCGTCGTCGATATGGCGAAGGACGGGCTCGAAGCCGCGCCGCACGTGTCGTGCATCGGCTCGTCCAAAGAGAGTCTGCGCGCGATTCTCAACGAGTACCGCGCGCATGGCATCCGCCATATCGTCGCCTTGCGCGGCGATTTGCCGTCCGGTATGGGCGAAGTCGGCGAGTTGCGCTATGCGTCGGAACTGGTGAGTTTCATCCGCGCCGAGTTTGGCGACTGGTTCTGGATCGAAGTGGCCGGCTACCCGGAATACCACCCGCAGGCGCGCTCGCCGCGTCACGATCTGGAAAACTTCGCCCGCAAGGTGAAGGCCGGCGCGAATTCGGCGATCACGCAGTACTTCTTCAACGCGGACGCGTACTTCCATTTCGTCGACGACGTCAGGAAGCTCGGCGTAGAAGTGCCGATCGTGCCGGGCATCATGCCGATCACGAACTTCTCGCAACTGATGCGTTTCTCGGAGATGTGCGGCGCCGAAGTGCCGCGCTGGATCGCACGCCGGCTGGAAAGCTTCGGCGACGATCGCGAGTCGATCCGCGCGTTCGGGCTGGATGTGGTGACCGACCTGTGCGGGCGCCTCATCGACGCGAAGGTGCCGGGCCTGCACTTCTACACGCTGAACGGCGCTGCGGCGACCAAGGCGATCTGCGAACGCCTGGGCGCTTAACGACCGGATGGCGTGGAGCACAAGAGCGAAACCGCGCGGCTGAATGAGCCGCGCGGTTTTTTTTCGCGCCGAAACGGCTGCGCAGACCGCGCAGGCATCGCCAAACCGGCGGCGAACTTGCCGCTGAAATTTCCTCGCGAATGTTGTTGCTTTGCAACAAATTCATGCACGGCGGTAAAGCTTGCGGCGCGTAAGCCCTCATTGAACCCGATTTTTGTGCTGTCTATGATCAAAGCGCAGCTGACGTGGCTGCTGTGCGGAGAACGTAATGACGGTATCCAAGTTGCTGTTTGCGGTTCGCCAAACCTGTCTGCCGGTGCTCGCCGCCTGTGCGGCCCTGAGCGCCGGTTTATCGCCCGCCGCCGGCGCGGCCACGCTGCCCGACAAGACGCTCGTGTTCTGCTCCGAGGGCAGTCCGGCGGGCTTCGACACCGCGCAATACACGACCAGCGTCGAATTCAGTGCCGGCTCGTACACGGTATACAACCGCCTGATCGAATTCGCGCACGGCAGCACCGATATCGAACCGGGCCTCGCCGAGAAATGGGATGTGTCGCAGGACGGCCTGACCTATACCTTTCATTTGCGGCACGGCGTGAAATTCCAGACCACGTCGTTCTTCAAGCCCACGCGCGAGTTCAACGCCGACGACGTCGTCTTCACCTACCAGCGCATGCTCGATCCGGATCAGCCGTTCCGCAAGGCCTACCCGGTGCCGTTCCCGTATTTCACGGATCTGGGCCTCGCCAAGAACATTGCGAAGATCGAAAAGCTCGATCCGTACACGGTGCGTTTCACGCTGAAGGAAGTCGATGCGCCCTTTTTGCAGCAGATCGCCATGCCGTTCGCGTCGATCCTGTCGGCTGAATATGGCGATCAGTTATTGAAGGCGGGTAAAGCGTCGGATATCAATCAATATCCCGTCGGCACCGGCCCGTTCATTTTTCGCAGCTATACAAAAGACGACACTATTCGCTTCGACGGCAATCCCGATTACTGGAAACCGGGCGTGGTGAAAGTCAGCAAGCTGATATTCGCCATTACGGTCGATCCGGCGGTACGGCTGCAAAAACTGAAACGCGGCGAATGCCAGGTGATGGCTTATCCGCGGCCCGCCGATATTCCGGCGGTCAAAACCGACGAGACGCTTAACATGCCGCACGAGGTGGGTTTCAATCTCGGCTATATCGCCTACAACACCACCAAGAAGCCGCTCGACAATGTGCTGGTGCGCCGCGCGCTCGATATGTCGATCAATAAGAAAGCGATTATCGAATCCGTGTATCAGGGAGCGGGCCAAGCGGCGACCAACCCCATGCCGCCGACGCAATGGGGCTACGACAAGAATCTGAAGGATGCCCCGTACGACCTCGACAAAGCCAAAGCGCTGCTGAAGCAGGCCGGTTATCCGGACGGCTTCGACCTGACTTTGTGGGCCATGCCAGTTCAGCGGCCCTATAACCCGAACGCGCGTCTGATGGCGGAAATGCTGCAATCCGATTGGGCGAAAATCGGCGTCAAGGTAAAAATCACCACTTATGAATGGGGCGAATACATTCGCCGTGCGCATTCAGGCGAGCATGAAGCGATGTTGATTGGCTGGACCGGCGATTATGGCGATCCGGATAACTGGCTGGGCGTATTGCTGGGCTGCGACGCGGTTAATGGCAGTAACTTTTCCAAATGGTGCTACAAGCCTTACGACGATCTGATCAAGAAGGGCCGCAGTACCACTGATATGACTGAGCGCACCAAGGCCTATACGGATGCCCAGGAGATCTTCAAGGATCAGGTACCGTTCACGCCGATCGCCCATTCCACGGTCTATCAGCCGATCAGCAAAAGCGTTGCCGGTTTCAAGATCGACCCGTTTGGCCCGACGCAATTCATGAACGTCGGCCTGAAATAGTGTTCGTGGGCCGGTTTTTGCGCACCCCGGCCTCCAGCGCCGCACGCTCCGGCCCACGCCGGCGTGCGGCGGGCTACATGCCTGATCGGTTTCCGATCGTCAACGGTAACTGGCGTGCATGGGACCGGAGCAAGCGCTTAAGCGCCAACTCCAGTCAACAGGGGATTTCGTCCGCTTGGTGCTGTGAGCAAAGCTCAAGTAATATCGCGCTACGCCGGCGGGAGCCGGCCACGAACCTGGAGGAAACATGAAGCAAAACAATCTGTTGCGCGCCGCGCGTGTTACGACGCTAGTCGCCGCTGCAGTGGTATCGATGGTGGGCGCAAGTGTCGCGCGCGCCGAGATTCCGAATAAAACCCTGGTCTACTGCTCAGAAGGCAGCCCCGCGGGTTTTGATCCGGCCCAATACACCACGGGCACCGATTTCACGGCTAACACGTTCACCGTCTACAACCGCCTCGTCGAATTCGAGCGCGGCGGCACCAAGGTCGAGCCGGGCCTCGCCGAAAAGTGGGATGTCTCCGCTGACGGCAAAACGTACACGTTCCACCTGCGTCATGGCGTGAAGTTCCAGACCACGTCGTTCTTCAAGCCGACGCGCGAATTCAACGCGGACGACGTCGTGTTCACGTTCCAGCGCATGCTGGACACGAACCAGCCGTTCCGCAAGGCGTATCCGGTCCAATTCCCGTACTTCACGGACATGGGCCTCGACAAGCTGATCACGAGCGTCGAGAAGGTCGATCCGTACACGGTCAAGTTCACGCTGAAGGAAGTCAACGCGCCGTTCATCCAGAACATGGCGATGGAGTATGCGTCGGTCCTGTCGGCTGAGTATGGCGATCAACTGCTGAAGGCCGGCAAGGCTGCCGACATCAACCAGTTCCCGGTCGGCACCGGCCCGTTCATTTTCCGCAGCTACACGAAAGACGCGACGATCCGCTTCGACGGCAATCCGGATTACTGGAAGCCGAACGCCGTGAAGATCTCGAAGCTGATTTTCTCGATCACGCCGGACGCCGGCGTGCGCGTGCAGAAGATCAAGCGCGACGAATGCCAGGTCATGAGCTATCCGCGTCCGGCCGACATCGCGCCGCTGAAGGCTGAAGCGAACATCGACATGCCGTCGCAGCCGGGCTTCAACCTCGGCTACCTCGCCTACAACGTGTCGCACAAGCCGGTCGACAAGCTCGAAGTGCGTCAGGCACTCGACATGGCGATCAACAAGAAGGCGATCATCGACTCGGTGTATCAAGGCGCAGGCCAGGCCGCTACGAACCCGATGCCGCCGACCCAATGGTCGTACGACAAGAACCTGAAGAGCGCCTCGTACGATACGGACAAGGCCAAGGCTCTGCTGGCCAAGGCCGGTTATCCGAACGGCTTCGACATCACGCTGTGGGCCATGCCGGTGCAGCGCGCGTACAACCCGAACGCCCGTCTGATGGCGGAAATGATCCAGGCCGACTGGGCCAAGATCGGCGTGAAGGCCAAGATCGTCACGTATGAGTGGGGCGAGTACATCAAGCGCGCTCACGCAGGTGAGGACGACACGATGCTGATCGGCTGGACCGGCGACAACGGCGATCCGGACAACTGGCTCGGCACGCTGCTCGGCTGTGAAGCGGTGAACGGCAACAACTTCTCGAAGTGGTGCCACAAGCCCTTCGAGGATCTGGTCCAGAAGGGCCGTGTCACGGCCGATCAGGGCGCGCGCACGACGGCATACACGCAGGCGCAGCAGATTTTCGCGCAGCAACTGCCGTTCTCGCCGATCGCTCACTCGACCGTGTACCAGCCTGTCAGCAAGAAGGTGGTCGACATGCGCATCGAACCGCTCGGCTATGCGCGCTTCGACGGCGTGAGCATCAAGTAACGCGACAGACAAGTCGTCAAGCAAGTCGTAATTTTCGCGCAGTACGCTTTTCGCACGGTTAGAAAACTGGTCGAAATGGTCCGGCGACCGGGGTCACGAGCCCTCGTCGCCGGTTGCGTTTTTTCTTCACCAAGACCATAGGGACAAAACCATGTTCCGCTTTGTTTTGCGCCGCATTGGTATGGTGATTCCGACCTTCATCGGCATCACCATCCTCGCGTTTGCGCTGATTCACCTGATTCCGGGCGACCCCATCGAAGTGATGATGGGCGAGCGCGGCGTCGATCCCGCCATGCACGCCGCGGCCATGCACCGGCTCGGGCTCGACGAACCTCTGCCGATGCAGTACGTCCACTACATCGGGCGTGCGCTGCACGGCGATCTCGGCACCTCGATCATCACCAACACCAGCGTGATGGGCGAATTCCTCGCGCGCTTTCCCGCCACGGTCGAGCTGTCGTTCTGCGCGATGCTGTTCGCGCTGATCGTCGGCTTGCCGGCGGGCGTGTTCGCGGCGCTGCGGCGCGGCACGGTGGTCGATCACGGCGTGATGGGCACGGCCCTGACCGGCTACTCGATGCCGATCTTCTGGTGGGGCTTGATCCTCATCATGGTGTTCTCCGTGAAGCTCGGCTTGACGCCGGTGTCCGGCCGCATCGCGGTCGAATACGACATTCCGCACGTGACCGGCTTCATGCTGATCGACGCGATGATGTCCACCGACGAAGGCGCGTTCAAGTCCGCGCTGAGCCACCTGATCCTGCCGGCCATCGTGCTTGGCACGATTCCGCTGGCGGTCGTCGCGCGCATGACGCGCTCGGCGATGCTCGAAGTGCTGCGTGAGGATTACATCCGCACCGCGCGCGCGAAGGGCTTGTCGCCTGTCCGCGTGATTGTTGTGCACGCGCTGCGCAATGCTCTGATTCCGGTGGTGACGGTGATCGGCCTGCAGGTCGGCACGCTGCTCGCCGGTGCGGTGCTGACGGAAACGCTGTTTTCGTGGCCCGGTATCGGCAAGTGGCTGATCGACGCGATCGGCCGGCGCGACTATCCGGTCGTGCAGGGCGGCATCCTGATGATCGCTACGCTGGTGATCGTCGTGAACCTCATCGTCGATCTGTTGTACGGCGTGCTCAACCCGCGCATTCGCCATACGAGGTAATCACGATGGCAGACATTCAAAATACCGTCCCCCAATCGGTCACTCCACCCAGTGGCCGTGCTATCGCCGTCCGTGAATTCTGGGCGAATTTTTCGCGTAACCGTGGCGCGGTCGGCGCCGGCATCATCGTGCTGGTGCTGATTTTCGTCGCGATCTTCGCGCCGCTGATCGCGCCGCACAGCCCGATCGAGCAGTACCGCGACTCCGTGAAGATTCCACCGGCATGGCTCGACGGCGGCAACTGGAAGTTCATTCTCGGCACCGACGAAGCGGGCCGCGACATCCTCTCGCGTCTGATGTACGGCGCGCGGCTGTCGTTCTGGATCGGCTTCGTCTCGGTGGTGCTCGCGCTGATTCCGGGCGTCGTGCTCGGTCTGATCGCGGCGTTCTTCGAGAAGTGGGCCGACACGCCGATCATGCGCATCATGGACGTGCTGCTCGCGTTGCCTTCGCTGCTGCTCGCGGTGGCGGTGGTCGCGATCATCGGTCCGGGTCTCGTCAACACCATGCTGGCGATCGCGATCGTCGCGCTGCCGGGCTATGTGCGTCTGACGCGCGCGTCGGCACAAGGCGAATTGCAGAAGGAATACGTGACGGCTTCGCGCGTGGCGGGCGCCGGCACCTTGCGCCTGATGTTCTCGCAAGTGCTGCCGAACTGCACCGCACCGCTCATCGTGCAGGCGACGCTCGGTTTCTCGTCGGCGATTCTCGATGCGGCGGCGCTCGGCTTTCTCGGCCTCGGCGTGCAGCCGCCGTCGGCGGAGTGGGGCGCAATGCTGGCCTCGGCGCGCGACTACATCGACAGCGCGTGGTGGATCGTCACCATGCCGGGTTTGTCCATCCTGATCTCGGTGCTCGCCATCAATCTGCTCGGCGACGGGCTGCGCGACGCACTCGATCCCAAACTGAAACGGATGGCGTGAATGAAACAACCCCCACGTTCACTTCGCTCACTGCCCCCCGAGGGGGCCGATGCCTCCCTTGGGGCGGCCCGGCGGGAGGCATCATGAGCAACTTATTGACCATCCGCAATCTCGCGGTGAATTTCAGCGGGATGCCCGCTGTCGATCGAATCAACCTCGATGTCGCGCCGGGCGAAGTGGTAGGCGTGGTCGGCGAATCGGGCTCCGGCAAGAGCGTGACGATGATGGCGCTGATGGGCCTGATCGACGCGCCGGGCAAAGTGACGGCCGACGAGGTCACGTTCAACGGCAAGAACCTGTTGAAGGCATCCGCGAAGGAACGCCGCAAGATCATCGGCAAGGACATCGCGATGGTGTTCCAGGACGCGCTCACCAGTCTGAATCCGAGCTATACCGTCGGTTATCAGATCAAGGAAGTGCTGAAGCTGCATGAAGGCTTGCGCGGCAGCGCGCTGGACAAGCGCGCGCTGGAACTGCTCGATCAGGTCGGCATTCCCGACCCGAAAGGCCGCATCGGCTCATTCCCGCATCAGATGTCGGGCGGCATGAACCAGCGCGTGATGATCGCCATGGCGATTGCCTGCAACCCCAAGTTGCTGATCGCCGACGAACCGACCACCGCGCTCGACGTAACGATCCAGGCGCAGATCATGGAGCTGCTGATCAAGCTGCAGAAGGAGCGCGGCATGGCGCTCGTACTGATCTCGCACGATCTCGCGGTGGTGTCCGAAGTCGCGCAGCGCGTCGCGGTCATGTACGCTGGCGAAGTGATCGAAACCAACCGCGTGCCGGACATCTTCGCCGCACCGCATCACCCGTATACGGAAGCGTTGCTGGCGGCCATCCCTGAGCACAATGTCGGCGCAGTGCGGCTTGCTGCATTGCCGGGCATGGTGCCGGGGCGCGACGACCGGCCCAAGGGGTGCCTGTTCGCACCACGCTGCAAGTATGTGGTCGACGATTGCATGAAGGCGCGGCCTGATCTCGCGCCGATGCAAGGCCATACCGAAGTGGCGCGCGTGCGCTGCATCAAACCCCTGAACCTGAGCGGCGACGCCAACGTTCACACCCATGGAGGCGCACGATGAACGCAGTATTCGAAACGCGGCGCCAGTCGGACCATGCGGGCGATCACGTGCTGGTCGCCGACCAGCTCGCGCGGTATTACACGGTCAAGCGCGGCATGTTCGCCCAGGGAACGGTGAAGGCGCTCAACGGTGTCTCGTTCGCGCTCGAGCGCGGTAAGACGCTGGCGGTGGTCGGTGAATCCGGCTGCGGCAAATCGACGCTCGCCCGTCAGTTGACCATGATCGAAGCGCCCAGCGCGGGCCGCCTGCTGATCGACGGCCAGGACGTGGCCGGTGCTGATCACGCGAAGATCGCAGCGCTGCGTCGGCGCGTCCAGATGGTGTTCCAGAACCCGTTTGCCTCGCTGAATCCGCGCAAGACCGTCGAGCAAACGCTCGGCGAGCCGCTCGCGATCAATACGCAACTGAGCGCCACCGAACGCGCCGAACGGATCGCGCACATGATGCGCACGGTCGGCTTGCGTCCGGAACATGCGAAGCGCTATCCGCATATGTTCTCCGGTGGCCAGCGGCAGCGTGTGGCTATCGCGCGCGCGATGATTCTCGATCCGCAGATCGTGGTCGCCGACGAACCCGTGTCGGCGCTCGACGTGTCGATCCAGGCGCAGATCCTGAACCTGTTCATGGACCTCCAGGAGCAGTTCAAGACCAGCTACGTGTTCATCTCGCACAACCTCTCGGTGGTGGAGCATATCGCCGACGACGTGATGGTGATGTACTTCGGCGGCGTGGCGGAGCTTGGCGACAAGAAGCGGATCTTCTCGAAGCCGCGGCATCCGTACACGCGCGCGCTGATGTCGGCCACGCCTTCCATCTTCGAAGCGGATCGCACCATCAAGATCAAGCTGCAAGGTGAGATGCCGTCGCCGCTGCATCCGCCGTCGGGTTGCACGTTCCATCAGCGCTGCCCCTACGCGATCGACCGCTGCCGCAGTGAAGTGCCGAAGCTGCGTGAAGTGGATGGCCGTCAGGTGTCGTGTCACCGCGCTGAGGAGGTGGGGGACATGGATGCCTGATGTCGTGGCGGCGCGTCGTCTTGCGCGCCGCCCGGGTGATGGCGGCCGTCGTGCTGCTTTCGCACGGCGCTGGCGAGCGCGCGCACTGACCGGTGCCGCGCTCGTCGTCATTTGTTCCATGTTGTATCCGGGCGCGGGGCCGATCGGCCTCGCGCACGCCGCCGGCGCGGCCGCGAATGCGCCGGCCCAAGCAGGCCGTCCGGCCTTGCCGGTGCCCAATGTTCCGGCGCCACCACGCGCCGCTTTGCCGGGCTTCAATCCACCACCCTCCCAGCCGAACACCACGGCGAGCGGTCCGGTGCGCGCGCAGCCGGCGCGCATGCCGTTCTATGTCGCAACACGCGGCACGACCACCATCTACGTGCTGGGCACGCTGCATGTGGGCGACCCTGCCGACTATCCTGCCGGCCAGCCATTTCGCGCACCGATTCTCGGCGCACTGGCGGCCTCGCCGACGCTCGCGCTCGAACTTTCACCCGACGAACTGCTCGTCTCACAAGACGATGTCTCGAAGTACGGCGTCTGCCGGCGCGACTGTCTGCCGGGATTGCTGCCCGAGCCGTTGTGGCACAAGCTGGCGCTCCGTCTGCGCGGCAACCCCGCCGCGCTGGATGCCATCAAGAAGATGCGGCCATGGCTCGCTTCGCTGGTGGTCGAAACCTACGATTCGCTGAGTGCCGGCTTGCAGACCGAGTACGGCACGGAAGCCCAACTCCAGAACGTGTATATCCGCACGCGGGGCAAGATTGTCGGCCTCGAAACGTTGTCGCAGCAGATGCGTGCGTTCACCGGCCTCACGCTTGCGCAACAGCGCGAGATGCTGGCGCAGGATCTGGTGCAGACGCCTGCGGAAAACGTCGAGGACGTCCAGACCTTGCATCGTCTGTGGCGCGTGGGCGACGCTGATGCGATCGACGCCTGGCAGGCTGCGAAAACCGAAAAACTGGCGCGCGACAAGCGCGTCTCCGATTCGATCGACAACAAAATCGTCTATGAGCGCAACCGGCGCTTCGTGTCGCGGATGCTGCTGATCGCCGCACCGAACAAACCCGTGTTCGTGGCAATCGGCGCGTTGCATCTGGGTGGCCCCAAAGGCGTGCTGCAACTTTTGCGTCAGCACGGGTTCGTGGTGGATGCGGGGTGATCCTCGTCTCACTCCCGAGCGAAACACGCCTGGTGACTCAGCCGTCCTAATCGGGATCGGCCATTCGGCCAAAACAGGAACAGATAAAGAGGACGCCAGTCCGACGCTGACGTGCGCCGCAAACTGCTCGCGGTTCACGCAGCCATAGCAGCCTTTTGCATGCTATGATGTATGTACAAACGTCAATACAGGTGGCGCGTGCGGTTTGAGTGGGACGAAGCTAAAAATCAAATCAACATCCGTAAGCACGGCATCGATTTTCAGGATGCCGTCGACGTGTTCAATCACCCGGTACTCGCGGCGATAGACCAGCGGGAAGACTACGGCGAGGACCGTTGGGTTGCGTTGGGCTGGATGGCGGCGGTGGTCGGCGTGGTCGTGTATGTCGAGCGCAGTGTCGACGTGGTCCGGATCATTTCGGCGCGCAAGGCAACCCGGCACGAGGTGAAACACTACAAGCAACGCGTCTGGAATTGACTGGCACTGTGGCAATCGTGAAAAGTGAGCAGAGGTAAATGATGGCTAAGGCAACGGGAACAGACTGGAAGCGGCTCGCCAAAACGGGCGACGCGCAAATCGACACGAGCGACTCGCCCGAGTTGGGCAGCGACTTTTTTGAGCGCGCCGAGTTACAGGTGCCGCCGAAGCAGGCCGTGACCATGCGCCTCGATGCAGACGTGCTCAACTGGTTCAAGGAGCAGGGGCAGGGTTATCAGACGCGTATCAACAAGTTGCTGCGTGCCTATATGTTGGCGCAGCAGCGCCGGCGTCCTTAAGTCGCTATGTCGCGGCACGGTGGCGTTCGTCCGTGCCTTTTGCGAGATGCTCGGCACGGAAAGCCACCGGGAGCGACACAGCGTTGGATTCATGCCCCGCTGTCTTGCAGTGCCTCACGCAGGCGCTCGATCACCGGTGCCCAATCTCCCAACACCGTCTGACGGAACAGCCTCATTCCCGGATACCAGGGCGAGTCGCTGCGTCCTTCCAGCCAGCGCCAATCGGAGTTGGCCGGTAACAGCAGCCAAACTGACTTGCCCAGCGCGCCCGCCAGGTGCGCAACGCCGGTGTCCACCGCGATCACCAGGTCGAGATTCATGATCAGCGCGGCCGTCTCTTCGAAACTGATCAGCTCGGCGGTGAAATCGTGGGCACGGAAAGCGGGTGGCGCATCAGCCAACTGCGCATGCGCCGGTCCCTTCTGCAGCGCGTACCAACGGACATGGGGCAACTCGCCGAGCGCGCTCAGGTCGGTGAGCGACATCGACCGGTAGCGGTCGTTGCCGAAGGTCGGACTTCCTGCCCATACCAGGCCCACTTTGCGTGCCGGCTGGCCTCCCGCTTCGCCGAGCCGCGCGCGCCATGTCTCGATCTTCGTTTGATCGGCGAACACGTACGGCACGTCCGCGGGCACGCTGGCGAGATCCATGCCGATGCACGACGGCACGCTCATCATCGGCACCCAGAAATCGTATGCACCGCCGGAATGATTGCCGGGTTGGGCACTGAACGCGCGATGCACGCCAGGTATGCGTTCGACCAATGGCAGCAACGGCTCGCGCACCAGGAGATCGACGGTTGCGCCACGCTGTTCCAGCACGCGCGCAAAGCGCAGGAACTGGAAATGGTCGCCGAAACCTTGCTCGCCGACCAGCAGCAGACGGCGCCCTTCGAGCGGTTCACCACGCCATTCAGCCACGCCCGGCACGGCGAGCGCGTCATAGTCGTTCTTGCGCCAGCGCAGCGCGAATTCCGCCCACCCTTGCATGTAGTCGCCCCGCTTGAGCAACAGCCACGCGAGGTTCTGATGTGCGTCCGCGTAGTGTGGGTCGAGTGCAAGCGCGTCGCGATAGTGGCCTTCCTCTTCGTCCAGCCGGCCTTGTGCACCGAGCGACCCGCCCAGGCACACCAGGTGGGTCGGATTCCGGTTGAGCGCGACCGCGCGCCGGTAATGCGTTTCGGCGCCGGCATAGTCGCCGAGCTTGCCGATCAGGCTGCCCAGATTGACGTGCGCCTGCGCATAGTCCGCGCGCAGTGCGAGGGCCCGTTCGAAACTGGCGATAGCCGCGGCCCGATCGCCTTGCGCGTTGTGTGCATTGCCCGCGTTGAAATGCGCTTCGGCCGAGGTTGGGTCGAGCGACAGAGCCTGGCGATAGCACGCCAGTGCTTCGTCGCAACGATCGAGTTTGCTTAACGCTGTGCCGAGGTTCAGATGCGCGTCGGCCAGAGCGGGGTTCGCCGCCAGCGCCAGTTGGTAGTGTTCGATCGCCTCAGGCAAGGCGCCTTGCGCTTGCAGTGCTACGCCGAAGTTGTTGTGCGCGTCGGCGAAATCAGGCTGAAGTTGCAACGCCTGGTCGTAGCAGATCATCGCCTCGTCGAGATGGCCGAGCGCGGCGGCCACGAGCCCGCGGTTGCTCCAGCAGGCGGCGTTGTGACGATCGTGTTTGAGCGCACGGCTCATCAGGCTGGCGGCGATATCGTGAGCGCCGCGTTGATAGTGCAGCACGCCGAAGTAGTGCAGCGCACTCGTATGAGCGGGATCGAGTGTGAGGGCTTCGCGATATAAGGATTCGGCGGCGGCGAACTGACCGGCCTGGTGCGCTTCAAGCGCGGCGTCGATCAGCGTGGTGAGGCGGGAGGAGGACGCAGAAGCGGTGTGCGCGCCGTCAGGCAGGGAAAGCTGTTCCATGGAGATCCGCGGGAGAGCGTCGGCCGTGCATGCGGCACGCACCGGCGCGTGTGGATGGGAGACCGTTCAGCATCGTAGGGTCGCCCTCCATTTCCCGACGATCGGACGCATCCTAATTCGGTTGCATACTCGTCGCGCAGAGAGTCCTTTTCACCGACGTATCGCAGAGAGTGCTTGTGATACGTCGGCGTTTGTTGACTGCGATAGTAAGAGTCCTACAGAAACATCAGAAAATTCAACAGGAGGATATTCACCACCAGCAACGTCAGGGCAGTGGGTATCTGAACCTTGATCACCGCGTTCTTATCAGGCAGTTCCAGCAGCGCGGCAGGCACCATGTTGAAGTTCGCGGCCATCGGCGTCATCAGCGTGCCGCAGTAGCCGGAGAACATGCCGATCGCGACCATCACAGCCGGGTTGCCGTGAAATACGCCCACCAGAATCGGCACGCCGACACCGCCCGTCATCACCGGGAAGGCGGCGAAGCCGTTGCCCATCACCATGGTGAAGAGCGCCATGCCGATGCAGTACACCGCCACCGCGATGAATCGGTAGTCGAGGCTGATGTAGGCCGTGGTCACGTGCGCGACGGCCTTGCCGACGCCGGCGTCGGAGAACACGAGGCCGAGCATGCCGAGCATCTGCGGCAACACCGCGGCCCATGACAAGGCATCGACCAGCCGCCGAGCTTCTTTCATCGACTGGCCGACGGTATCGCGCGTCAGCACGCAGGCAATCGCGAGCGCGATCACGCAGCCGATGCCGAAACCGATCAGCGTGACGTTGGCCTTCTCGATCAGCGGCAGGCCGCCGAAGATCAGGTGACTCGCCGACAGCGTGATGATCACGGTGACGACCGGGATCGTCAGCGCGGGCACGAACAGCTTGTTGCGAAGACGCGCCGCGCTGGCTTGGCGCGCTTCCAGCGACAGCACTTTCGGTTTGCCGGCTGTCACCCCGCCGAAGCCGGCAATCAGCGCCATCACGATCACGAGCACGCCGACCACGGACGGCGGCAGCTTGTCGCCGATCAGGAAAACCAGCGAGTAGAGAATCCAGAATCCGCCGGCGGTGAAACGGCGAGGGTGGTCCTTGTCCGTGACGATCATGCCGCCGATGACCAGCAGCACCACGCCCACCAGCCAGAACAGATAGTTGATCGTGAAAGTCATGCTTTGTCTCCCGCGGCGGATTGCGTCTGCGACACCGCGGTGCCCGCGGCCGTGGCGTTGCCGCGCAGTTCGCGCTCGAGCTTCCGGTCGAGCAGATAGAGGCGCAAGCCGTGAATGATGAACGCGCTGATCGCAGTCGGAATGCCCCACACCGCCACGTGAATCGGCTCGACGATGATGCCCGCCTCCTTCAGGAAGGTGGTCATCAGCACGATTGCGCCGAACGCGACGAAGATGTCCTCGCCGAAAAAGAGGCCGACGTTATCGGTCGCCGCGGAGTATGCGCGCAACTTGAAGCGCACCGCGTCGCTGATCTTGCCGAAGCGGGTTTCGGTCGCGCCTTCGGCCATCGGTGCAATCAGCGGCCGCACCATCTGCGGATGGCCGCCGAGCCCGGTCAGCCCGACCGCCGCGGTGAGTTCGCGCACCAGCAGATAGACGATCAGCAGGCGCCCGGCGGTCGCGGCCTTGATGCCGGCAATCCACGCTTGCGCGCGTTCACGCAGGCCATGCCGTTCGAGCAGGCCGATCACGGCAAGCGGCAGCAGAATGATCAGCGGGATATTGCGGGTCTTGATGAAGCCGGTGCCGATTTCAGCAAGAATCTTTTCAGGCGGGAAGTGCGCGGCCAGACCGGTGATGATCGCGGCGACGGCCACGATCAGCATCGGATTGAACCGCAGTAAAAAGCCGACGATGATGACGGCCACGCCAATGAGCGGCCATAGACTGACGGTTGTCTGCATCTGGGTCTCCAAACAGGATTTCAACCTTGCCGCTTGTGGCGGCTAACATGGGCCGGCGCGTGGGGGTCCATGCGCCGGCTTGCCTTGCTGCCACGGCTCTTGATGGCCGCGTTGCTTCGTCTACTGCTTCAAGCGCTGCTTTGTGCTTTGCTCCGGGTTCTGCTTCGTCCTAGCCTGGCCGGCCCGCTCAGGCGCGCGTCGCGCCGGCCGCGTGAACTTCGATGCCGGCGTCCCGCAGCGCTCCGCGAATGCGCCGCGCGAACGCAAGCGCATGCGGGCCGTCGCCGTGCAGGCAGATGGTTTGCGCGTTGAGCGGCACCCATTGACCATCCACGGCCTGTACGCGCCGCTCGCGAACCATCGCGAGCGTGCGCCGGAGCACTTCATCTTCGTCGTCGAGCAGCGCGCCGGGCTCTTTGCGCGGGACCAGCGAACCGTCGGCGCGATAGCCGCGATCGGCGAACACTTCCTCGACGGCGGTCAGGCCTGCGTTGCGCGCAGCCGTCACGAGACCGCTGTTGGCGAGCGCGAACACGGCCACCGAGGGGTCGAAATCGTGGACGGCCGAGACGATCGCGTCGGCGATCTTGCTGTCGCGCGCGGCCTGGTTGTACAGCGCGCCGTGCGGCTTGACGTGCGCGATACGGCCGCCTTCGGCCTGGGCAATCGCCGACAGCGCGCCGAGTTGGTACAGCACGCCTGCATAGATTTCATTGACCGGCAGATCCATTTCCTTGCGGCCGAAATTCTCCGGGTCGTTAAAGCTCGGATGCGCTCCGATTGACACGCCTTTCTGCACGGCCCAGCGCACGCAGTCGCGCATCGCGTTGGCGCCGCCCGCGTGCCAGCCGCACGCGATATTGGCCGAGCTGACGAGGTCGAGCAGCGCTTCGTCAGATCCGCAGCCTTCGCCGAGGTCGGCGTTCAAATCGATTTCCATGGTGTTCCTCTGCTCCGTGTTACAGCGCCGCCACGGCCAGTTGGCGCGCGCAGCGTTCTTCATGCATGGCGATCGCGGCGTCGATCTGCCGCAAATACGTGCGCTCTTCCAGTAAAGCCTGACGTGCCTCGTATGGGGTGGTCGGGATAAAGCGGACGGCCGCGTTCAGGCGCACCTGCGCGAGCTTCCAGAGATCGGCCTGGATCACGGCGCCGATCTTCGGATAGCCGCCGGTGGTTTGAGCGTCGCTCAGCAGCACGATCGGCTGGCCGTTCGGCGGCACCTGAATCGTGCCCGGCAGGACCGCGTGCGAGAGCAGGTCGGTTTTGCGGGTGCGTTTGAGCTCCGCGCCGGCAAGTCGGTAGCCCATGCGGTTGCTGTTCGGTGTGACGAGCCATTCGTCTGACCAGAACGATTCGTGGGCTTCCTTGGTGAAGCTTTCGTATTCCGGGCCCGGCAGTACACGGATCGGCACGGCCCACGGCACTCCCGACGGATGGCGGCCACGCCGCAGCGGCTCGTGAACCAGCACGAACTTGCACCACGCGGGCGCCTTCACGCCGAACTCCGGCGCCTCGGGCGTAAATCCGACATGGCCGCGCTGCGGCGGCGCGCCGACCGGCAGGCGGTCGCCGTCGCGCAGCGCCCGGCCGCCGAGTCCGCCGAAGTGGCCGGCGAGATCGGTGCTGCGCGAGCCGAGCATCGGCAACACGTCGATGCCGCCCGCCACGCACACATAGCCGCGCATGCCGCGTTTGGCCGCGTTCAGCACCAGTTCCTGGCCGGCCTGCATCGGCAGGCTCCACCATGAATAAACGGGTTTGCCGTCGAGCGTCGCGCCAAATTCGGTGCCGGTGATGGCCACCCGCGTAGCGCGCAGGAAGCGCAGCACCGTCGGACCAAAGGTGATTTCCAGTCCGGCCGCGTCGGGCCGGTTGCCGACCAGCCGGTTGCCGACTTCGAGCGACAGACGGTCGAGCGCGCCACCCATTGCGATACCGAGATGCCGGTAGCCGTGGCGGCCGAGATCCTGAATCGTGGTCAGCAGACCGGCGCGAATCACATCGATCATGCGTGTATCCCCGCGATGGTGAAGCGCACCCGGTCGCCCGGCTGCAGTAGCGTGGGCGGCCGGCGCGCCGGATCGAAAAGCGGCAGTTCGGTGCGGCCGATCAACTGCCAGCCGCCCGGCGAGGTGGCCGGGTAGATGCCGGTTTGCTCGCCGCCGATGCCGACCGATCCCGCCGGCACCTCCAGTCGCGGCGACGCGCGGCGCGGCGTGTGCAGCGCGGTGTCGAGTCCGCCCATATAGGCGAATCCCGGCTGGAAGCCGAGAAAGAATACGACGTAGTCGCCATTCGAGTGGCGCTCGACCACCTCGCGCACGCTCAAGCCCGTGTGACTGGCGACCGCATGCAGGTCGGGGCCGAATTCGCCGCCGTACTGCACCGGAATTTCGACTTCGCGGATGGAAGTGGCCACGCCGCTCGCGGCGTCCCAGGCAGCCTGCAAGTGGCTCACCAACGCATCCGGGTCGGCCTGCAGCGGGTCGAAGACGAGCGTCAGATTGTTCATGCCCGGCACGACCTCCAGCACATGCGGCCAGTCGCGCGCGGCCTCGGCGGTCGCCCACACGCGCCGCTGGCACTCCAGCGTAGCGGGCGGCGGCACTTCGCAGACTAACGCGGTATCGCCGAACGGAAAGATTCTTGGTTGGCTCATGGCTTAACGGCCCAGGTCGAGTCGGAGGATTCGGGCACGGCGGACCTTCCGCCTTGCCGGCCTCCGGTGCACGATGCATGAAGCGTACATTGTCAATAAATTATCGGCAATTTATCAATAAGCGTTTTTGCCAGGCTCCCCGGGACGGGTTGCTCGTCGTACACTCCTGACACCTTCCCAATCTGTTTCCCTAAGAAACTTCACCATGTCGCGCCATCCCACCAAGATCGTCTCCTCGGAACATCTCGTGTCCGACACCAGCGCGGAACTGTCTGAACTCGAGTACGCGCTCATCATGGCAGGCAATGCATTCAACCGGTGGATGGTGCGCTGCATGTCGGCGGCCGGTGACAAGGACATGACCGCCATCGAAGTCTCGTTGCTGCATCACGTCAGCCATCGCGAGCGGCGCAAGAAATTGGCCGACATCTGCTTCGTGCTGAATATCGAAGACACGCACGTCGCGACCTACGCGTTGAAGAAGCTCGTAGCTAGAGGGTATGTAAAAAGCGAAAAAACCGGCAAGGAAGTGTTCTTCTCGGCGACCGATGCGGGCCGCGAACTCTGTCTGAAGTATCGCGACGTGCGCGAGAGCTGTCTGATCTCGACGTTGAAGGAAAGCGGCCTGACCAACGAGCAGATCGGCGATGCTGCGCAACTGATGCGCAACGCATCCGGGCTGTACGATACGGCCGCGCGCACGGCGGCGTCTTTATAGCGGGAAAAAGTAGTTCTGCGCGGCGGTGGAGCCCGCCCGCACGGCACTCGCCGAACGCTTAATCCGCAGGACGTGGATAGAGACCGGCCTCGGTCACGATCAGGTCGAGCGCGATGTCGTGCGCTTCACGCTGCAATGCCGGCGTGCGGCACGCTTCATACGCGATGCCGACGGTAACAGGCCTGCTTGAATCCGGCCACGCGGCCAGCGTGCGATCGTAGTAACCGCCGCCGTAGCCGAGCCGGTAGCCCTCGGCGTCGAAACCGACACATGGCACGAACAGCAGTTCCGGAAACACCACGCGTGCGCTAGCGGGTTCGGGAATCTTGTGATGGCCGATCTTCATCGGCATATCGGGCGTCCATGCATGAAACTCGAGTGGCGCGCCGCGCTCCTTGACCACCGGCAAACTCGCCTCGCGTGATGCATCTGCCGCGAGCCAGACCGCGATCGCGGCGCGCGCGTCGAACTCGCCCGCGAGCGGCCAGTAGAACCCCGCGCTAGTCACGCCGTAGCGCTTCAACGCGTCGAGCAGATGCCGCCCGAGCGCGGCATTGCTCACCGGCTCCGAAGCCGCTTGCAGCCTTGCTTCCAATAGCATTTTACGCAGCGCCTTTTTCGATTCTGCGACGGGGTTGCATGCTATGCTTGGGTTCAATTCGCGCTCCAGAAACAACGATGTCAAAACGCCTTTACCGAGTATATCGCGCGGCCGGTCTCGCGCTTGCCGCCGCGGCGCTCGTCGCGTGCAGCACGGCCTCAGCCGTCAAGCCCATTCCCCTTTCGCAGCTCTCGAACGACGACCAGACTTTCGTCCAGTTGCGCGAGGCCGCCCGCAATAACGACGCGGCGCGCGCAGCGCAACTGGCCGGCATGATCCCGAACTATCCGGCGCCTGCGTATCTGGACTATTTCCAGCTCAAGCCGCAATTGTTCGATTCGAGCGGCCACGCGCGCATCGACGCGCCGGACGCGCCGGTGCTGGCGTTCCTGCAGAAGTACGACGGCCAGGCGATCGCCGACCGCCTTCGCAACGATTACCTCACGGTGCTCGGCGCGCGTCACGACTGGTCCAACTTCGACCAGCAATACGCCCGCTTCGTGCTGAACGACGACACGCAGGTGAAGTGCTACGCGCTCGAATCGCGCGCTTCGCGCGGCGAAAACGTGGCCGACGCGGCGCGTGCGCTGCTGGTCGATCCGAAGTGGTACGGCGACGGCTGCGTCGATCTGATCACCGCGCTGGGCGTCAACCACCAGTTCAGCACCGACGACATCTGGCAGCAGATCCGTCTCGCCTACGAGCAGAACTACACGAACACGGGCAGCAAGCTCGTCGACGCGCTCGGCAACGCACCGCCCGATCCGGTGGCGTTCGGCCAGGCTGCGAATACCCCGCCGTTGTTGCTGGCGCGCGGCGTCGGTCCGGACTCGCAATCGCATCAACTGGCGTTGCTGGCCATCACGCGCATGGCGCGCAACGACCCCGCCATGGCCGCGGCTACGTTCTCGTCGGTGGCGCCTTCGCTGAGCTCGCCCGAGCGGGCCATCGGCTGGGGCACGATTGCCTATCAGGCGGCTCTCAAGCAGATGCCGACCGCGGTGGACTGGTATCGGCTCTCGGCTAATGCGCCGCTGTCGAACCCCGCGTATGAGTGGCGCACTCGCACCGCGTTGGTCGCGGGCGACTGGACCATGGTGCGCTGGTCGATCGAACAGATGCCGGCGGCGCTGCGCAACCAGCCGTCGTGGGTGTACTGGCATGCGCGTGCGCTCAAGCAGGGCGGCGACACGACCACGGCCAACCAGGAATTCGAGTCGATCGCGCAGGGCTTCAACTTCTACGGCCAACTGGCTGCGGAAGAGTTAGGCCAGAAGATCACGATTCCGCCGAAAACCACCGTGAGCGACGCCGAAGTGCAGCAGGCCGGCAACACGCCCGGCTTCGATCTGGCGCAGCGTTTCTACGCGCTGAATCTGCGGCTCGAAGGCAATCGCGAATGGAACTGGCCGCTGCGCAACATGAGCGACCGGCAACTGCTCGCCGTCGCCGAATACGCGCGCCGTATCGAGCTATATGACCGCACGGTCAACACGGCGGACCGCACGAAGAGCGAACACGATTTTTCGTTGCGTTATCTGTCGCCGTTCCGCGATATCGTCGAGCGCGATGCCCAGTCGAATGGGCTGGATGTGGAATGGGCCTACGGCCTGATTCGCCAGGAGTCGCGCTTTATCATGAACGCGCGCTCGGATGTCGGCGCGAGCGGATTGATGCAGTTGATGCCGGGCACCGCGCAGCTGGTTGCGAAGAAGATCGGCCTGGGTCCGATTTCGCGCGAGCAAATGAATGACATCAACACCAACATTCTGCTGGGCACGAACTATTTGTCGATGATTTACAATCAGTTCGACGACTCGGCCGTGCTGGCCACAGCGGGCTACAACGCAGGCCCGGGCCGTCCGCGCAACTGGCGGCAATCGTTGCAGCATCCAGTGGAAGGGGCGATCTTCGCCGAGGCGATTCCGTTCCAGGAAACGCGCGACTACGTTAAGAACGTATTGTCCAACACGGTCTACTACGCGGCATTGTTCGAAGGCCGTCCGCAATCGCTGAAGGCGCGCCTGGGTTTCATCGCACCGTAAGCGCCGTGCCGCCGCCCCCTCGTTTCGAGGCGGCGGCGGGCCACGTCAGCCGTTGCCGCGGCTTCCACCAGGGAGTCGAAAATGCGACATCAAGCCATTGCGATTATCGGCGGCTCCGGTTTTATCGGCAGCCATCTCGTCAATGCCCTGGTTGAAATGGGCAAAGATGTGCGCATCTCCACCCGGCGGCGCTACAACGCCCGCCACCTCACTTTGCTGCCCATCGACGTGATCGAAGCGGATGTGTTCGATCCGGTTCAGCTCGCGCGCTTCGTCGAGGGCGCCGATTGTGTGATCAATCTGGTAGCCACGTTGCACGGCAAACGCGGCACGCCGTATGGCCCGGATTTCGCGCGAATCCACGTGGAATTGCCGACGAAAATCGTCGCGGCCTGCGAAGGCAAGGGGGTGCACCGGCTGCTGCATGTCAGCGCGCTGGGCGCCGACTTGCACGGGCCGAGCATGTATTCGCGTTCGAAAGGAGACGGCGAGAAGGCCGTGCACGCGGCAAATCTGGCATGGACGATTTTCCGGCCGTCCGTGGTGTTCGGTCCCGAAGATCAGTTCCTCAACAAGTTTGCGTTCCTGCAGAGGATGTTTCCGGTGATTCCGCTCGCCATGCCGGATGCGAAATTCCAGCCGGTGTATGTCGGCGATGTGGCGAAGGCAATCGTCAACGTGCTCGATCTCGACGCCGCCGGCGGCCGCACCTATGAACTGGGCGGCCCCACGGTGTATGCGCTCGAAGACCTGGTCGAGTACTGCGGCACTGTGATCGGCAAGCATGCGCGCATCATTCGTCTGCCGGATCCGTTGGCGCGCCTGCAAGCGCTGACCTTCGAAATGGCGCCGGGCGAGCCGGTCATCTCGCGCGACAATCTCGATTCGATGAAAGTCGACAACGTGCTGAGCGGACCGCTTGCGCCTGAACTCGGCATCGAGCCGGCCAGCATTGAAACGATCGCGCCGATTTATCTGACCGGTGCGTCGACGCGTTCGCGCTTTGATGCGTTCCGCGCCACTGCGGGGCGCTGAGCATTCCGACAAACCTCTTTCCACTCTGCCCATTTAAATAGCGCATGAAACTGCTCATAGGTGACAAGAACTATTCGTCGTGGTCGATGCGTCCGTGGCTGCTGCTGAAGCATTTCGGCATTCCGTTCGACGAAGTATTGATTCAGCTGGGCGAGTCCAGCACAACCCGCGAAATCCTCGCGCATGCGCCGAACGGTCCAGGCAAGCTGCCTTGTCTGATCGACGATAAAGGCGTCGTCACATGGGATTCGCTGGCGATCGCCGAGACTCTCGCCGAGCGCTTTCCGCAGTACGCGTTGTGGCCGCGCGACGCGGTGGCGCGCAATCACGCCCGTTGCGTGAGCGCCGAGATGCACTCCGGTTTCGGCGACCTGCGGTCGAATATGTGGATGAACATTCGCGCGTCGTTCCCCGGCAAAAACGCGACGCCCGGCACGCTCGCCGACATCGCGCGTATCGAGGCGATCTGGGGCGAGTGTCTCGACGCCTACGGCGGACCTTTCCTGTTCGGTGAGTTCAGCATTGCCGACGCCATGTACGCGCCGGTCGCCATGCGTTTCAACACGTGGCAGCCGCCGCTGTCGGAGGCCGCTTCGGCCTACGTCCGCCGGATCACGGCAACGCCCGCCGTGAAGGCATGGATAGACGACGCGCTGCGCGAAACGCACGCGATTCCGTATCAAGACGCATGCCCATGAATATCTACGCGGTAGGCGGCGCGATCCGCGACGAATTGCTGGGCGTGCCGGTGCAGGACCGTGACTACGTCGTGGTCGGCGCGACGCCGGAGCAGATGGTCGCGCAAGGTTTCCGTCCGGTGGGCAAGGATTTTCCTGTGTTCCTGCATCCGCAGACGCACGAGGAATACGCGCTCGCGCGCACGGAACGCAAGACGGCGGCGGGTTACCACGGCTTCCAGTTCTTCTACGCACCGGACGTGACGCTGGAGGAAGACCTGGCGCGCCGCGACCTGACGATCAACGCCATGGCGCGCGAAGTGCGTCCGGACGGCCAGTTGACCGGTGAGGTGGTCGACCCGTTCAACGGGCAGGGCGATTTGCAGGCGCGGTTGTTCCGCCACGTCAGCGATGCGTTTCTCGAAGACCCCGTGCGAATTTTGCGGATCGCGCGGTTTGCCGCGCGCTTCGTGGATTTCACGGTTGCGCCGGAGACGCTGGCGCTGATGCGCAAGATGGTGGCGGATGGCGAAGTCGATGCGCTGGTGGCCGAACGTGTGTGGCAAGAAGTGTCGCGCGGCTTGATGGAGAAAAAGCCTTCACGCATGTTCGAGGTGCTGCGCGAGTGCGGTGCGCTGGCGCGGATTCTGCCGGAGATCGACGCGCTGTTCGGCGTGCCGCAGCGGGCCGACTATCACCCGGAGGTGGACACCGGCGTGCACGTGATGATGGTGGTCGACCATGCCGCGCAGCGGGGGTACGCGTTGCCGGTCCGGTTTGCGGCGTTGACGCACGACCTCGGCAAGGCGACCACACCCGAAGACGTGCTGCCGCGGCATATCGGTCATGAAGAGCGCAGCGTGAATCTGCTGAAGCCCTTATGCGAGCGGTTGCGGGTGCCGAACGATTGCCGCGACCTCGCGCTGCTGGTCGCGCGTGAGCACGGCAATATTCATCGCGTGATGGAAATGGGCGCCGCGGCGCTGGTGCGGCTGCTCGAACGCAGCGATGCGATCCGTAAGCCGGCGCGCTTTGCCGAGGCCCTGCAGGCGTGCGAAGCGGATGCGCGTGGGCGGCTGGGGTTCGAGATGCAGGACTATCCGCAGGCGGAGCGACTGAGGGTCGCGCTCGTTGCCGCGCGAGGGGTGGATGCCGGTGCCGTGGCGAAGCGACTAGCCGATGCGCCCGCCGGAATCAAGGACGCCGTGCATCAGGAACGCGTGCGGGCGGTGGAGGCGGCGATGGGCTGATCGCCGTTTGACGCTTTGCCTTTGACGCCGGAGCGACGTTCGCGCCGGCGTCAAAGGCAAGCGCGCTTACAGCAGTCTGGCGATGAGCGACAGCAGCATCGACAGCACCAGCGTCGACATAAAAGGAAACGGATACTCCCGCCCGAAGAGCCGCAAGGTCACATCGCCAGGCATGCGGCCGATGCCGATTTTCCTGAGCCACGGCCAGCAAGCCGACAACACCGCCACCGCGATAAACGTCGTCAATAGCCAGCGGATCATCGCCAGATCCTCACAGCGTATGCGACCGGTCGCCGCTTGAAAACGCCTGCAGCGTGTCGTCCAGTCCGCGTGAAAATGCGATCACCTTGAACAGTTCGCCCATTTCCGCTTCGGACAACAGCTTCTGCACGGCATTCGCCGCCGGCAGAAATCTCGCTGTGTCCGTTGGGTCGAGGTCCGATAATGCCTCGGTGATGCCGGCGTTCAGCAGAAACCGCGCTTGCGACGTAAAGCCCAGCAAATCCGCGCCGGCCTCGACGCCGGCTTCGGCGATGCCCGTGAACTCCACGTGCGCGGTGATGTCCTGCAAACCCGGGTAAAGGAAAGGATCGCCGTGTGCCCGGTGGCGGTAGTGGCACATCAACGTGCCTTGCGCGCGCTGCGCATGGTAGTACTCGTGGCGCGGGAAACCATAGTCGATAAAGAAGGCCGCGCCGCGCGCCAGCATCGTGCAGATGGTGCGTGTGAACGCGCCGGCAGCCTCGTGCGTTTCGGCCACGTAGTCGTCGCCGGCCAGTTCGAGTTCCGACAACAGCGCGATGTCCTCCGCTTTGGATACGGGACGGTCTTCGAACGAAAACGCCGCGTCGCGCCATGTCACCCCGCGCTCGTACCAGGCGCCGCCAGAAAAGGCGAAGAGGCGCACCGGCATCGCGTCCAGCACCTCATTGCCGATCACCACGCCTTCGAAACGCTCCGGCAACGCGTCCAGCCAGCGCACTTTGGCGGCGAGAGCGGGCGCAGCTGCTTCGATCGTCTCGCGTTGGCGCTCGCGCAGTTCGCCGGACAGGTCCACGATCGAGTAGCTGTCGAATTCCGCGCCCAGCGCGTGGAGTGCGTTCAGGACGCCGGCGGCGAGTTTGCCCGTGCCCGCGCCGAACTCCATCAGATCGCGCGTGCCGCTTGCCTGCAAGGCCTCGGCAAGCGGGCGCGCGAGCGTCGTGGCAAACAGCGGCGAGAGTTCCGGCGCGGTCACGAAGTCGCTGCCGTCGTCGCCGCGCAACCCGAATTTGCGGGCGCCGCCGCTGTAATAGCCGAGTCCCGGCGCATAAAGCGCGCGCTCCATGTAGCGGTCGAACGGCAGCCAGCCGCCGGCGGAGTCGAGTTCCGTACGGAGCTGCGCAACGAGCGCTTCGGACTGCGCGAGCGCGCTCGGGCCGGGAGCAGGTAAACTATCGGGTTGGTGAGCTTTCGGATTCATCCCCGCATTGTAAATGACCGCCTCTCTGGATACCGCCGCCGCCCGCGCGCCCGAAACGCCGCGCGTCGTGCTGATTACCGGTGCTGCCCGCCGGATCGGGCGCTCGCTCGCGCTCGGCTTTGCCGCGCGGGGCTGGGACGTGGCGGTCCATTACGGCGCCTCGGGCGAGGAGGCCGGCGAACTGGTCGCGGAAATCGCGGCGCTGGGCCGCCGGGCGGTCGCCTTGCAGGCCGAATTGGGCGATGAGGCTCAGGTCGAACGGCTGTTGCCGGCGTGTACGGCCGCACTCGGCCGGCCGGTGTGCATCGTGAACAATGCATCGCGCTTTGAAGAAGATACGGCGCAGACCGTCGGTTACGACCTGTTGCTGAAGCTGACCGCGATGAACGTCGGCGCGCCGCTGGTGCTGGCGCGCGGGCTGTACGAAGCGACCCCGGAGGCGGCGCGCACCGACGAAAGCCTGCGCAGCGTCGTCATCAACGTGCTGGATCAGAAGCTGTACAACATGAATCCGGATTACCTGTCGTACACGCTGACGAAGGCTGCGTTGCAGACGGCCACGGTGGCGCTGGCGCAGGCCCTGGCGCCGAAAGTGCGGGTGGTCGGGCTCGCGCCCGGCCTGACCATGCAATCCGGCGATCAAACGCCGGACGGTTTTGAAGCCGCTCACCGTACTACGCCTTTGGGCCGCGCGTCGCGGCCGGAGGATATTGTCGCCGCCGCGCTGTATCTTGCGGATGCGGCGGGGGTGACCGGAACGACGCTGGTGGTCGACGGCGGGCAGCACCTCGTGCCGCTGCCGCGCGACGTAATGTTTTTGACGGGCGCCTGAAGCGCCCTTTGCGTGCACCGCACGCTTTTTTCGACTGGAACGAACATGTTTGCCGCTCTTTCGCATCCCCGGCTCGCCGATTGTCGCCGGCTCTTTCTGCGCGACTACGAAGTGCACATCAACATTGGCGTGCACGACTTCGAAAAGCGCGGCGAACAGCGCGTCGTGATCAACGTCGAACTGTATGTGCCGCTCGCGCTGTCCACGCCGGTCCATGACAAGCTGACCGAAGTGGTCGACTACGATTTCATGCGCTCGACCATTGCGCGCCGCGTCGAGCAAGGCCACATCCATTTGCAGGAAACGCTGTGCGATGACCTCGTCGGGGCGATGCTCGAGCATCCGCACGTGCGGGCCGCGCGCGTGTCGACCGAAAAGCCGGACGTTTATCCCGACTGCGACGCGGTGGGCGTCGAAGTGTTCCGTATCAAAGAGGACTGAGCCATGAATGCTCCGGAAATCCTGAACGGCACCGCGGCCGCAGAGGCTATGGACACAACCGCCGCAACCGCTGCCACCGATGCCACGCCGGCCGGCGCTCACGCCACGCGGGCCAAATCGCCGCTCACGCGCCGCGAACAGAAGGAAGCGTACGAGAACAACAAGCTCTTCAAGCGGCTTGCGCGCCAGGTTGGCCAGGCGATCGGCGACTTCAACCTGATCGAGGACGGCGACAAGGTGATGGTGTGCCTGTCGGGCGGCAAAGACAGCTACGCGATGCTCGACGTGCTGATGCGGCTGCGCGAACGCGCGCCGATCCACTTCGATATCGTCGCGGTGAATCTCGACCAGAAGCAGCCGGGCTTTCCTGAGCACGTGCTGCCGGAGTATCTGAAGCAACTCGACATTCCGTTTCACATCGAAAACCAGGATACCTACAGCATCGTCAAGCGGCTGGTGCCGGAAGGTAAAACCACCTGCTCGCTGTGCTCACGGCTGCGGCGCGGAATTTTGTACCGCGTGGCGGGCGAGCTTGGTGCAACCAAGATCGCGCTCGGCCACCATCGCGACGACATTCTGCAAACGCTGCTGCTGAATCTGTTCTACGGCGGCAAGCTGAAGGGCATGCCGCCCAAGCTGCAATCGGACGACGGCAAGAACATCGTGATCCGCCCGCTCGCCTATGTGAAGGAAACCGATCTGGAGAAATACGCGGAGCTGCGCGAATTCCCGATCATTCCGTGCAATCTGTGCGGCAGCCAGCCGAACCTGAAGCGCGCGGAAATGAAGGCGCTGGTGCGCGATTGGGAGAAGCGCTTCCCGGGCCGCATCGAAAACATGTTCAACGCACTGTCGAACGTCGTGCCTTCGCATTTGATGGATCACAAGCTGTTCCCGTTCGCGGGCCTGCGCGCCACAGGCGAGGCCGACCCGCATGGCGATATCGCCTTCGACGAAGAGCCGTGCTCGACCGATTCCGGTGACGGCGCGACGCTCAACGGCTCTAAACCGATTTCCATCGTCCAGTTCGACGATGTTTGACTAGCTTTGACGACTTAGGCGAAAACGCCCGTCATACGGGCGTTTCAGCGCATTCCAGCTTGCCACGGGGCCGCGCCGGCGGCCTTTTTCGTCACAGGGTGCGTGATAGAATCGTCGGCTCCAAACTCGTCTGATTTGCCTTGCCATGAACATTGTGATTTTGGCGGCAGGCACGGGCAAGCGCATGCGGTCCGCGCTTCCCAAAGTGCTTCATCCCCTGGCCGGTCGGCCACTCCTCGCTCACGTCATCGATACGGCTCGCGCGCTCAAACCCACCCGTCTCGTGGTGGTGGTCGGCCATGGTGCCGAAGCCGTGCGCCAGGCCGTAGCGGCGCCGGACGTGCAGTTCGCCGTGCAGGAACAGCAACTCGGCACGGGCCACGCGGTGCAGCAGGCCTTGCCGCTGCTCGATGCGTCCGCACCCACGCTTGTGCTCTATGGCGACGTGCCGCTCACGCGCGCCAGCACCCTGCAGGCGCTGACCGAGCGCGCGGGGCAGGGCGGCTACGGCGTGCTCACTGTCACGCTGGCTGACCCGAGCGGCTATGGCCGCATCGTGCGCGATCAGCAGGGCAAGGTGGCGCGCATCGTCGAGCAGAAGGACGCGAGCGCCGAACAGCTCAAGATCGCCGAGATCAACACGGGCATCATCGTCGCGCCGACCGAGCGTCTGGGCGGCTGGCTTGCCGCGTTGAAGAACGACAACGCGCAGGGCGAGTTCTATCTCACCGACGCGGTCGAGATGGCGATCGAAGCCGGGCTCGAAGTCGTCACCACCCAGCCCGAAGACGAATGGGAAACGCTCGGCGTGAACAGCAAGCAGCAGCTTGCCGAACTCGAGCGGATTCACCAGCGCGACGTGGCTGAAGCGCTGCTGGTCGCGGGCGTGACGCTAGCGGATCCGGCACGTCTCGATGTGCGCGGCACGCTCGAGTGCGGCCGCGACGTGTCGATCGACGTGAACTGTGTGTTCGAAGGTCACGTCACGTTGGCCGACAACGTGACCATCGGGCCGAACTGTGTGATCCGTCAGGCGAACATCGGTGCCGGCACGCGTGTCGATGCGTTCACGCATATCGAAGGCGCTGAAGTCGGCGCGAACGTCGTGCTTGGACCGTATGCACGGTTGCGCCCGGGTGCGTCGCTGCACGACGAGGCGCATGTCGGCAACTTCGTCGAGGTGAAGAACGCGGTGCTCGGCCACGGCTCGAAAGCGAACCACCTCACGTATATCGGCGACGCGGATATCGGCGCGCGCGTGAATATTGGCGCGGGCACCATTACCTGCAACTACGACGGCGCGAACAAATTCCGCACGATAATCGAAGACGATGTATTCGTCGGCTCGGATACGCAACTCGTTGCGCCGGTGCGCGTGAAGCGTGGCGTCACGATCGCGGCGGGCACGACCGTCTGGAAGGACGTCGAAGAGGGCGCGCTGGTCCTGAACGACAAGACCCAGACGAGCAAGACGGGCTACGTGCGTCCGACCAAGAAGAAGAGCTGATCGACATCATGCGCGCACGCGGCGCGCAGCATTGAAAAGGAATAAGCCATGTGCGGCATTGTCGGCGCGGTAGCGCAACGTAATATCGTCTCCGTCCTGGTTGAAGGACTGCGTCGCCTCGAGTATCGCGGCTACGATTCGTGCGGCGTGGCCGTGCTCGGCGACACCGGCCCGCGTCGCGCGCGCAGCGTGGCGCGTGTGGCCGATCTCGACGATCAGGTGCGCGAGAACCATCTCGACGGCATTACGGGCATCGCGCATACGCGCTGGGCGACACACGGCGCGCCGGTGACGGACAACGCCCACCCAATCTTCTCAAAAGATGAACTCGCGTTGGTACACAACGGCATCATCGAGAATTACGAAACACTCCGCGAGATGCTGCGCGGCAAGGGTTACACCTTCGTCTCGCAAACCGACACAGAGGTTATCGCACACCTGATTCACAGCTTGTATCGCGGCGATCTGTTCGCCGCGGTGCGCGAAGCCGTCGGACAGTTGCACGGCGCCTATGCGATCGCGGTATTGCACAAGGGCCAGCCGCATACGGTGGTCGGCGCCCGGCAGGGTTCGCCGCTGGTGGTCGGACTCGGCAACGGTGAGAACTTCCTCGCCTCGGACGCGCTGGCGCTCGCGGGCAGCACCGAACGGTTCATCTTCCTCGAAGAAGGCGACGTTTGCGAGCTGTCGCTTAACGGCGTGCGTATCGCCGATCGCGACGGCAACGAAGCGCCGCGCGAAGTGCGCCAGGTGGCGGCGTATGGCGGCGCGGTCGAACTCGGCCCGTATCGCCACTTCATGCAGAAGGAAATTTTCGAGCAGCCGCGCGCGATCACCGACACGATTCCGCCAACGGATTCACTCGACGCGTCGCTGTTCGGCGAGGGTGCGGACAAGGCATTCGCGGAGATTGACAACCTGCTGATTCTGGCGTGCGGCACGAGCTATTACTCTGGGCTGACCGCCAAGTACTGGCTGGAATCGATTGCGAAGATTCCGACTCAGGTGGAAATCGCCAGCGAGTACCGGTACCGCGAGTCGGTGCCGAATCCGAAGTCGCTGGTGGTGGTGATCTCGCAGTCGGGCGAAACCGCGGACACGCTCGCGGCGCTCAAGCATGCGCAGTCGCTCGGGCACAAGCATACGCTGGCGGTGTGCAACGTCGGCACCAGCGCGATGGTGCGCCAAACGGAGTTGTCGTTCCTCACGCACGCGGGCCGCGAAATCGGTGTGGCCTCGACCAAGGCGTTCACCACGCAGCTCGTCGCGCTGTTCGTGCTGGCGGCGACGCTGGCCAAGCTGCGCGGGCAGCTGAGCGAGGAGCAGGAGGCCGGCTACCTGAAGCAGCTGCGTCACTTGCCGGCGGCGTTGAATAGTGTGCTGGCGCTGGAGCCGCAGATCATCGCGTGGTCGGAAGAGTTTTCGCGCAAGGAACACGCGCTGTTCCTCGGGCGCGGCCTGCACTATCCGATCGCACTCGAAGGCGCGCTGAAGCTCAAGGAGATTTCCTATATTCATGCCGAGGCCTATCCGGCCGGCGAACTGAAGCATGGGCCGCTCGCGCTCGTGACCGAAGCGATGCCGGTGGTGACGGTGGCGCCGAACGACGCGCTGCTGGAAAAGCTGAAGTCGAATATTCAGGAAGTGCGCGCGCGCGGCGGTCAGCTTTATGTGTTCGCCGATGCGGATACGAAGATCGTCAATGACGAAGGCTTGCACGTGATCCGGATGCCGGAACACTACGGCCTGCTGTCTCCGATCCTGCACGTGGTGCCGCTGCAGTTGCTGGCGTATCACACGGCGTGCGCGCGGGGCACGGATGTGGACAAGCCGCGGAATCTGGCGAAATCGGTGACGGTGGAATAACTGGCCGCGCTTTCGCGCTTCGCTTACAACTCCGGCCGCGCGAGGTCGCTGGTGACAATATGTTCGCCGTACACCTGCGCGGCCGCGATTGCTTCCAGCTTGGTCGCATACGGCCCGAGTTCCGGTGCGCCGTCGAATGGAAACAGCACGCGGCCGTCGGTGGTTCGAACCACTTTCAATACGCCAAAGAAACGCCGGTAGCCGGCGAGTTTCGAGCCAGCCGAAATTTCAAAATCGTCTTCCGACGCCGCAGGGACGCTGGGAATAAATGCGGTCTTGCTCATACCTGAAGCATCTCTTGTTCAATGGGCCGCCGGCGGCACGAAAGGTGAAGCCTACGCCTGATCGTCCTGGGGTGACATGTGTGGGCGGCGTCCATTGTCTCAAATCTGTGCGAATCCGGCCGGCGACCCTGAAGGCGACGCAACCGGCGGCGGGCGCAGCGGCCGCCGGCATCGTCAAGCGCCTTTGAGTGCCGCCGTATGCTCCGCAGCTAACGCAACGTCGCGCTCGCTCACATTCACGAAGCTCGGCCGCGAACAAATGCGTTCGGCGTACTGGCACAGGATCGGAGTCTCGGGCACCAGCTTGAACATCATTCCCCAATGCAAGGCGATGCCCCACAACACGTCCGCCGCCGACATTGCGTCGCCGAGCAGGTAAGGCGCGGACTGCAACTGGCTCGTCAGCGTCCCGATCATCGAATCGAAGTCGCCATAGGGTGAAGTGGAGGGCGGCGCCGGGTCGCGCTTCATCGCCTTGTCGACCAGCGCCGGCTCGTAGCACGCTGCGTAGTACACCAGCCACCGCAGATACGGGCCGCGCGACGGGGCGTCGAGCGCCGGCGCAAGGCGTGTCGCGGGAAACAGGTCCGCGAGATAGATGAAGATGGCGACCTGCTCGGTCACTAGCGCATCGCCGTGAAGAATGGCCGGCACCTTGCCGAGCGGATTGATGGCGAGATACGGGGCCTTGCGCTGCTCGCCGGCCTTCATGTTCAGCACCTTCAATTCATACGGCGCGCCGAGTTCTTCGAGCAACGTGAGGACACTGACGGAGCGGCATTGCGGCGAGTGGAACAGCGTGATCGTGCGATCTGTGGACATGGCTGACATCTTCCGGAAAGAGTGGCGTGTACGAGAACCGGCGGCAGTGAACAACGCGCCGGAGATGCGTTCATCCTATGCCTACATACCTGTCAGTTTGTGTCAGGTATGCCTACACTTGTCGGCATGAGAGCGAGCCGCCTTCTTTCCATCCTGATGACGCTGCAGGCGCGCGGCCGGGTGACCGCGCAGTTGCTGGCCGACGAATGCGCGGTGTCGTTGCGTACCATCTATCGCGACATCGACGCCTTGAGCGCCGCCGGCGTCCCGGTTCATAGCGAGCGCGGCGCGGACGGCGGCTATCGTCTGCTCGACGGCTATCGCACGCGACTGAATGGGCTGTCCTCACAGGAGGCGGAAGCGCTGTTTCTCGGCGGCCTGCCAGGGCCGATGCAGGCGCTCGATTTAGGCGCGGTCATGGCCGGTGCGCAAACCAAGCTGCTGGCCGCGCTGCCGGTCGAGTTGCGCGCGACCGCGGAACGCATGCGCTCGCGTTTCCATCTGGACGCGCCGGCGTGGTTTTCCGAAGCGGATCAGCCCGAGCATCTGCCGCTGATTGCCCGTGCCGTGTGGGAGCAGCGTCCGCTGCAAATTCGCTATCAGAGCTGGAAAGCGGAGAAGTTTCGCCGGATCGAACCGCTCGGCATCGTGCTGAAAAGCGGGGCCTGGTACGTGGTCGGGCGCGTGGGCCCGGACGTTCGCATCTACCGCATTTCGCGCATTCTCGAATTGAACCTGCTCGACGAAACATTCGAACGCCCGCCCGCATTCGACCTTGCCGCGTACTGGGAGGACAGCACGCAGCGTCTGTCCGAGGAGATGCATGCGAATGAAGCGACGCTGCGCCTCTCGCCGTGGGGCATGCAGATGCTCGATGCCTTCACGTCGCCATTCGCGCGCTCGGCGGCGCGCATCGGCGAGCCGGATCCCGTGGATGGCTGGTGCACCGTGATTTTGCCCGTCGGTTCGGTGAGGCAGGCTTGCGCGGAACTGCTGCGCTTCGGCAATGAGGCGGAAGTGCTGGCGCCGCCCGAGTTGCGTGCGCGCATGTCGGAGGTGGCAACAGCGCTGCATCGTCGTTACGCCGAATGAGGGCGCGAGGTTGTCCGCTGCGGATGCCCTTATATGTCGTGTGAGATGACGGACATACGGCGGGCATGTGGCGTCGTTCACGGCGACGTCATACGCTCTGCATAGAGTTTGGCCCCATTAAAAACGCCAATACATAGGGGCTTTTCATGTCACAACGCAGCGGGTTGCGCGCAATTTTCATGGTCGTTTGCGCGGCCCTACTGGGTCTGATCGTCGCAGCGTGCGGCTCGTCGTCCTCGTCGGTGAAACTGACCGGACAGCAGCAGATCAGACACGTCTTCGTTATCACGCTCGAAAACGAAAACTACACGACCACCTTCGGCGCCAACAGCAAGGCGCCGTATCTTTCTCAGACGCTCGCCGCGCAGGGCGCGATGGTGCAGCAGTACTACGGCACGGGGCACGTGAGCCTCGACAACTACATCTCGATGATCAGCGGTCAGGCGCCGACGCCTGAGACGGACAACGACTGCATCACGTATCAGGACTACAAGCTCACCGGCACGACGCCGGACGGTCAGGCGATCGGCTCGGGCTGCGTGTATCCCGCGAGCATCAAGACGCTGCCGGACCAGTTGAAGGCGGCGGGCTACACGTGGAAGGGCTATGAGGGCGACATGGGCAACGACCC